>JBMFUG010000122.1:0-5691 GCA_049966695.1 Acidimicrobiales bacterium
GCCTTCGCTCACACAAGGGGAACTTCGGTTTAAAACTGCTTTGCGATAGGTCAAGAGCCGCAAAAATGCGAACTTGTGCCTCGCGAACTGCTGAGGGAACGGCTGGCCGTGAGCTGATCGCTGTAGCCCAGAGCCGAACGCGTTTGCGAGCGCGTCTCGAGCTGGGGTGATAAAGACGGCGAAGCAGCGAAAATCCGCTCACAAACTGAAGCACCAGTTGACATGGTGTTCGGGGCGCACTGGGCGTTACTGCCTGTTGAGAGGCCATGCAGGGGCTTCCGAGCGTCACTTGGGCGCCTGCCCCTCGCCCTCGTCGCCTGCTGTGGCGTTGAGCGCCTCCCGGCACCGCTCGCGACGTTGTGGTCCCTGAGCACGTCTGTCTCTCCGGCGTGCGAGTGCGGCGCCAAATCCACCAAGTCTGTGCCCGCGGGTTGTACAATCCGGGCAGCTTCGACGACGAAGTGGGTGAGAGCATGTCTAAGGACTGCAGGCAGCGTGGGTTGTGCGTGAGCACTGGTTGGTGACGCTCCTGGGCCAGGTCCCGAAAAAGGCCTTGTACGCGCTCGAAGGCCAAAAAGAAGAGATTAACGCGCCGACCGCTGGAGCTGCCCTTTTGGAGTTAGTGGGCGGTGGTGGCGCTTTTGACAGGGTGATCGCCGTGGTCACGCCACAGGTGCGCGAAACCACGCTGCC
This sequence comes from Acidimicrobiales bacterium, assembly GCA_049966695.1. Classification (GTDB taxonomy): domain Bacteria; phylum Actinomycetota; class Acidimicrobiia; order Acidimicrobiales; family Palsa-688; genus JAKAWM01. The sequence continues at coordinate 694 of JBMFUG010000122.1, forward strand.
TCTTTTGCGAGACTACTGCGGTCAACGGGGGGTGGAGGTCCAAGAGGCCCCGATCGGGCCGGGCACTGACGATTTCATGAAGGCGTTCCTACAAGCATTTGACGGTGCAGTTAGCAACGCTGAGGAGCTTGAAGTTACGGCAGACCTGACTCATGGCTACCGCCACTTGGCTGTTCTTGCTTACGTCTCGCTTATGTACCTGGCTGAGCTACGCCAGGGGGTGTCGGTGCGCGGTTGCTATTACGGGAGGTTTGAAAAGCGCGAAGGCGAGGTCGACAAGGTCGAGATCTGCGACCTAGCCCCCCTGGTAAAGGTCCCTGACTGGTTGTACGCGACGCGTTCTTTGCGCCAACGAGCTGACGCGGCCCCACTGGCGAAAATGCTCGGCGAGAGCATCTCGTTGGCTAGTGGCAGCAAAGCTGCGAAGCGCGGCTCCGAAGGCGTAAAGGGTTTCAGGGACTTCGCCAAGGTGCTCAGCTGGCGTTGCCCGGTGGACGTAGCCGAGAGCGCGGCTGCCGTTATCGCGTCGAAGAAAAACCTGCAAGCGGCCTTTTACCTGGCGGGCGTACCCCTGCCGGAGGAGCTCGAGCGACAGACGCGGAGCCTGGTTGAGCGCTACAACGCTCGAGGTGGGCTCGTGCCAGGGCGCGTGAGCAAAAGCAAGCCGGCGTTGTCCGACGAGCTGCTCGGCCAGCATGCTCGGGCGGTGAGCGACGCTTTTCACCGTGAAGAGATCCCAGTTGCTGCCGGCCTGCTGCGGGAGTGGATGGTGTCGTGGGCCTACCGAGAGCTGGCACGCGCCGGGCAGCTGGGAGGAGCGGGGGCTAACAGCCGATGGCTTGAGCGTGGCGCGCGCAATGAGGCGGAGAGACGGTTGGGATCTTTGGCCGCTATGGCCAACGATTCCAGCTTGGGAGCGCTGCTAAGTGACGACCAACGGCAGGTCGGCAGGTTGTGGTCTGAGGTCTGCGAGCTGCGCAACGGGCTGATGCACTACGGGATGCGCCGGGAATGGGCGCTCGGTAAAAAGACTGAAGACGCCGTCCGCAAGGTGAAGGGCGAGTGGGAGGGCTGGCTGAGCGAGGCCCCACGGGTGGACCTGCACATCGACAAGCGCCACCAGTGCCTGCTCGTTTCGCCCCTTGGCAAGAGCCCTGGGGTCCTCGTGAGCGCACTTGCCCTTTGCGAGCCGCGTCCCGACGCAGTGCTGTGCGTCGTCAGCGAGGAGACAAGAGGCGATGCCGAGCGGATCTGCCAGGAGGCTGGCTATACGACCAGCGACGTGAGCCTGCTCAGCTTCCGGGACGCGCGCAGTGGCGTCCGAGAGCTCGAGGCACTGGTTAGGCAGAGCCGGCACGAACTGGCCTTGGCCGGCTGCGTGCGGGTCAACCTCACCGGCGGTACGACCCTTCTGGGCTTGCTTGCGCAACGTGCGGCCAAGGAAGCCAAAGACCTTTGCGTACCGGTCCGGTCCTTCGTCCTGCTGGAACCGCCTGTGGGCTCAGGTGACCCCGTGGGGGGGATGGTGTGGGTTGACCCCGCCGACCAGGAGCTAGAAGGGGTGGCTGGCAATGAGTGAGGAGCCGGAGCGCCGCAGGACAGTCTTGAGCGCGGAGCTAGCCCTGGCTACGCCGTTGTTCTGTGCCGGTGCCAGCCCCGACGACCTTGGCTTCCGGGCGAGCAGCGTGAAAGGCGTGCTCCGCTGGTGGTGGAGGGCACTGGCTTACCCGGGCATCTTTGCTGGCACGAACGACCAAAAGCGGGCGCTTGAGGTGCTGGCCACTAGAGAAAAGCGTGTGTTCGGCGGAGTGGACGACAATCGCGGCCAACGAGACCGGGACGGCAGCGGCCAGCGCAGCCGCGTCACCTGTCGCGTGTACACAGCAGCTGGCCGACACGCAAGGGACAAGCGTGACAAGGACCAGCTGCTAACGGCGGGCGACGGTAGGGTAGTCGGCTCTGGCGCCCGGTACCTGGGCTACGGGCTGATGGCCGCGTTCGGCAGGGACGCGGGCAAGCTCAGCAGGCCGTGCCTGGTGGGTAGCTCTACGAGCGAAGATGCCTTCCGGGTGCAGCTCGTATGCCAGGGCTTGGCAGACGACGAGGTCGAAAGCCTGGAGCGTGCCTTGTGGGCTTGGGGGCACCTGGGCGGGCTGGGGGCGCGCAGCCGTCGAGGCTGGGGCAGCGTGGCTTTGGTGGGCCTCGGAAGGCAGGAAAGCGGGCCGGTCCCGGAGAGCACGGCATTCCTGCCTATCGCAGGCCTTCCGAGTTACGAGGAGCTGGTCGCAAGAGCGGGCAAAGTTCTACTGCAGGTGCCTAAAAGCGCCGAGCGGTGGCCGCTGTTCAGCGCCTTTGGGTCCGGCACCAGGGTCGTGATAGCCAAGTACAAAGGCGGCACCCTGGCCGCTCTCGATGCCGTTGGGGCCGAGATGGTGCGCTACCGGAGCTGGGGGCACAACGGGAAGATCCTCGACGGGGAACCCGCGGAACGGAACTTCCCCGAGGACCACGACCTGATGAAGTCGAGCGGCCATCGCGCTCGGCACCCGAGAAGGCTCGTGTTCGGCCTGCCCCACAACTATGGCAAAGGTCCCGATTACCAGGTCGTGCCCCTCGTTGGCGCGACAGCCCCTGTTGTTGGCAAGGAAAAGGCCGACCGCCGGGCGAGCCCACTGCTCGTCCATGTCCATCCCCTGAAAGACGGTTCCGCTGCCGCCGTGCTCACGCTGCTGCCCGCAAAGTTCCTGCCGGGCAGCACACCTAAGGTTTTGGTTGGCCAGGACCAGGTGACGCTGGCTCCACCAGAGGAGCTGTACCAGCCCTTGGACGCTTTTATGGACCGCATCAGTGCCAACGGCAAGGGCCTGTTCGCCCAGACAGCCGACCTTGTAGCCGGTGAGGCTTGGAGACCACGCGCGGGCCAGGCAGGCGGCCTAGGCGCAGGCGAGCGGGTACCCGGAGGGGCAGAGCTGCGGGGGCCAGAAAGAGGGGGCCGATGACCGTTAGCGGTACCGCCGACGAGCCTTGGGTCCTCGAGTGGTCCCTGGGCCCGGTGCAGGCGTTCGTGACCGCCGCTAGGCGGACCAGGGACATGTGGGGCGGGTCCTACCTGCTCTCGCTGCTGGTGGCTGAGGCCATAGCCGCAGCGGACCTGGCAGACGAGGACTTCGAGGTACCTGCCCCCGTGGTGGTGAGGGACGACCCATTTGTCGCTGCACGCAGGGCGGCGAGAAGGGGACAGGACGCCAACGAGAGGCTGCCCGTCACCGCTTCGCTGCCCAACCACGTACGGCTAAAGCTCCCAGCTGCCCTGGCGCAGCGAGTGGCGGGGACGATGCGAGACGCCGTCCAGGGACTGTGGGGAGCCTTGGCGGGCCAGGTGTGGCAGCGCCACCTGAGCGGGGCCGAGCCCGCTGGGCAAGGCACAAAAGCAATATGGGACCGCCAGGTTGGCGCGTTCTGGGAGGTCACCTGGGTAGCTGGCCCGCTGCCCCCTCAGGGCTCGCTGGGCCTCCTGGCCCGGAGGAAGCTGTGGAGGTCGCACCTTTTGCCCGACGAGCCCGGGGACCGTTGCATGGTCATGCCCGAGTGGCAGGAGCTGTCCGGTTTCGTCCGTGCCCGGGGAAAGGCCGAGCGTCAGCAGCAGGAGGATTTTTGGGAGCTGGTGCGGCAGAGCACGGGGGACCTGGACGTGCGCCCCGACGAGCGGCTGTCGGCGCCGGCGATGGTGAAAAGGCTGTGGCCAAGGGTGGCTGGCAGTGTGGTCGCTGGCGTGCCCGATGTAGAAGGCTGGCCCAGCACGTGGCACTTCGCGCTAGCCCCGTGGTTGAAGAAGCTGACTGACGACCACGGCGACGAGGCCCTACGTTACCGGGGCACGGTCGCGAGGCTCTTGCCCGGCCACTGTGGCCGGCGCGCAAGACCACCGCTGCCGGGTGCGGGCGAGCACGCCATCTGGGGCGTAGAGCCGGAGCTTTTTTACCTCTCCGGCGTGCGAGCCACCAGAGACGGACAGCTCGTGCAGGCTTACAGGGAGCTTTGCCAGGCAGCCGGTGGAGAGCCGTCTTCGTACTTCGCTGTGGTCGTGGCCGATGGCGACCGGCTGGGCCGGCTGGTCAGCAAGCAGGGCTCGGGCAAGGTCGGGCCCGGCTTGGCCGAGTTCGCCAAAAGTGCCCGGAGGGTCGCCGAGCGTCACCATGCCGTCGTTGTGTACGCGGGTGGCGACGACGTTTTAGCTTTTGCCTCGGTCGGCGAAGGCCTCGGGTTCGCCGACGAGCTGGCCAAGAGCTACCAGCAGTGCCTGGCCGACGCTGGGGCCGAAGGAGCGACCATGTCGGCCGCGGTGGTCTTCGCCCACGCGCGCTCACCGCTGTCAGAGGCCCTCGCGACGGCGAGGCGGTTGCTCGATGCCGAGGCCAAGGAGGGCAACGGCCGCGCTTCGGTGGCAGTCGCGCTGGCCAAGGGGTCGGTGACGACAGCTCAATGGGCCAGTGCCTTCGACGCCGGGCCGGCAGGAGGCGCTCAAGCCGTAGAGCTGTTGTCTGGCCTGGTGGAGGCCTGGCGGCTGGGCTCGGGGAAGCTGTCCTCTTCGGCCTTGTACCGAGTTGCCGACATAGCGAGGCGGTACTTGGACCTCGGGCAGGAAGGCTCAGCGAACCAGACGGGCTTGGCGGGGGCAACTTCGGGGCCCGGGGCCGATAGTGCGGCCGGGGCCGATGGGGTGCTGCGGGCGCTGTTCGCCAACGAGCTGGCCAGGACAGAACAGGTGACGGGCCGGGGTGCGGACGCTCGGGAAGCCTTGGAGCTGGCGGACGAAGTGCTGTGGTGCATGGGTCGTCACCGGGGCCCAGAGGTGGCCGTGGCAGCGGACGGGGCCACGCGCGACGGCCGGGGAACGGACGGGGCAACCAGGTACCAGTTGGGCGTGCTCGACCTCGTGCACTTCTTGTCGACCAGTGGACAGGCCGAGCTATGAGGTGCCTGCGGTTTAGCCCGGTG
>JBMFUG010000123.1:0-5678 GCA_049966695.1 Acidimicrobiales bacterium
CCGGCTTCGTCGGCAAAGATGCGCAACCGCCAGATCCTCTCAGCCATGCGGTCAGCCGTAGCGTCGCTGTCGTCGCGCGAGACACCGACCAAAGCGCACAGGCCCCAACCGATGCTACCAACGACATGGCCCTCGACGCTCACCGAAGCCTCGGAAACACGCTGCAGCAAGGCACGCACGGGGGGAGCATACACATGCCGAGCCGGCTGACTGCACGACCTCGTTGCCGCACAACCCCGTTGAGCAGCCCCCTCGCACCTCTCTGCCCGCTGAGCCCTGCCGGCTGGCACCCGCCCGGCCAGCTCAGCCAGCAAAGGGGTACTAGGCTCTTGGCTTATGGGTGCGGCTGTAGACGAACGCGTCCAGCCACAGCGGCTCACGCCAAATGCGCCCCCGCCAGGCAGGCCGCGTAGCCCGCTCGTACTGGAGCTTGCAGTGGTCGCCTGTCTCGTGTGGATCTACGACTGGCTGCAAAACCTCGCCCCCTTGCGCAAAGGCCTCGCGCTCCACCACGCCGTGCTCATCTTTTCCTTCGAACGACATTACGGGGTTGAACCGGAGAAGTCCCTGAACCACTGGCTAATAGCCCACCCGCTCATAGCCAATATTGCGTCCAATTTTTACGACAACGCCATCTTCGTGGTAACTTTTGGGCTGGTCGCTTGGACGTGGTGGCGTAGGCCCGACATCTACAGGCCGCTTCGGGACTACCTGGTCCTGGCCAATGTCATTGGGTTTGCAGTATTTTGGGCTTACCCGCTTGCGCCCCCGCGGATGTTGGCTGGGTTCGTGGACGTAGTCGGCAAGTACCCAGGCATAGGCGGCTGGCACAACGAACTGATATCTCACGCTGACCAACTTGCTGCGATGCCTTCTATGCACTTGGCATGGAGCGTCTGGTCGTCCCTGGCTATCTGGCGGCTCTGGGGCCGGGGAGCAGCCCGTAAGGTCGTTGGGTGCTTAGCAGTGCTGTACCCGGTGGTCACGGCGTGGGACGTAATGGCTACGGGCAACCACTTCCTGCTCGACGTCTTAGCAGGCGCTGCCACGACCGGCATTTCAGTGCTCGTGGTCGAGGTAGTTAGCCGGCGTTACCACTTGTCGTGGACGAGGTGGCGAAGCTCCTTGTCATAGACTGCCTTGATAGCCGCGACTGACTCTTCTGGCAGAGGTGGGCGCAGGCCCACGGCAGCGTTAGCGACTGCCTGTTCGGGCCGGCGGGCCCCTGGGATCACGGTTGTGACGCCGGGAGCATCGATGCACCAGCGCAACGCGACTTCGGGCAGTGACCAACCGTCAGGTACAGCCTCCCTAGCAAGCTGGCGTGCAAGTGCAACACCGAGATCGTAAGGCACCCCAGAAAAAGTCTCCCCCACGTCAAAGGCCTCGCCATGACGGTTATAGTTACGGTGGTCATTTGGGGCAAACTCAGTTGCCTCGCTATAGCGCCCTGAGAGCAGCCCTGACGCCAGGGGTACGCGGGCTATCACCCCGACGCCAGCCGCAGCACAGGCTGGCAATAGCTGGTCCAAAGGCTTGAGACGGAACGCGTTAAATATCACCTGGACAGTGGCCACTCCTGGGCGCTCGATCGCCCGCAGGCCCTGGGCCACGGTTTCCACCGATACCCCATAAGCGGCCAGCACACCTTCGTCCACCAGCTCGTCAAGCGCGTTAAAAACCCTGTCGTCCTCATAAACCTGGTCAGGTGGGCAGTGCAACTGGGTCAGGGGGATAGTGGCCAGTCCGAGGTTCTCCCGGCTGCGTTCCGCCCATGCCCGCAGGGCTGCAGGGGTGTAGTTGGCTGGGTCCTGGGCAACGCGCCGGCCGCACTTGGTGGCCACCAGCACACCGGCCTCGGGCCGCTCAGCAAGGAACTTCCCCACAAGGCGTTCACTGCGGCCGTCACCGTAAACGTCGGCCGTGTCGAAAAACGTCACCCCGGCGTCAGCTGCGGCATGCAGCGTGGCCATCGCCTGGGGTTCGCTCACCTCGCCCCAATCAGCTCCAAGCTGCCAGCAGCCGAGCCCAACGACGCTCACCTGGTGACCGGTTTTCCCCAACTGGCGATGCTCCATGGTGGTCAGCCTCCTTCGCGATGGAACACATTACGGCACTCTCCCAGCCCGCTCACACGCGAGACTAGGACGTTGCCGTCCTCCAGGTACCTGGGGGGCTTGCGCCAGTGGCCGCACCCACCTGGGGTACCGGTCGAGACCACGTCCCCCGGGCGCAGGGCCATAGCAAACGATATGTACGAAACGAGGGCGGCTGGGCCAAAGACCATGTCGTTGGTATTACCCTGCTGGACCACCTCTCCGTCGACTTCGCACCTGAGGGCCATCCCGGTCTCGTCCACGTCAGGGTCGTCACGGGTCACCAGCCACGGCCCAAAAGGGCTCGACCGGTCAAAAGTCTTGCCCTGCAGGAACTGGCTCGTCCGGTACTGCCAATCCCTCATGCTGATGTCGTTCATGACCGCATAACCGGCTATAGCAGAAAGAGCCTCTTGCTCCCCAACATGTTCAACGGTCGAGCCGATCACGACGGCAAGCTCCACCTCCCAGTCGACGGCATGAGAAAACGGCGAGAGGGCTATGTCGTCAGTAGCACCTGCCAGTGCCGAGGGGTACTTGGCGAACAGCGTCGGGTAACTGGGAAGGGCCATCTGCTGTTCTTGGAGATGGGACCGGTAGTTGAGGCCCACGCAGATGACCTTGCCGGGGTTTGGCACGACGGGGGCATAACGGACCTCTTGGAGGTCATGGCGAGCACCTCGGGCCTCGGCGGCTATCTGTGCCCAGCCTGGCTCACTGAGCAGCACGCCCACGTCGGCCGCTCCGATCTCCACTGCCTCACCACTAGCCACGTCAACCCTGACCGCGGCCGTCAGCCCTCCCTCGGACCGTATGGTGGCTAACTTCACTTCGGCCACGTTAGCAACACCGCTTTGCCAGCCGTAAGTGGCTTCGACCCTCAGTCGTAAGTGGCTTCAACCCACCATTTACCATTTTCACGGCTCAGCAAATAGGCACTTCCTCTTGCAGTGCAGACCTGTAGACGGGCACACCGGCGGCCACCAGGGCCCCACCACCTCTCTTCAAGCGGCCACGGCCCCGCCCAGGCCTCGATGAGAAGTGGGCGACCGCCCGCTACCACTAGCCAAGTTGGAGAGGTGCTGAGCAGCCCGCGGCTACTTACGCTCACAGTCTGGCCGGCACCATCTGTCACTTGCGCGGGGACAGGCGGTCGGTGGACAAGGGCTGGGGCCAACCCAGGAAGTCGTCCTGGCCATGGCGGGCCCAGGTTGGTGCCTGGTTCACGACGCTCGGAAGTGGCTGACTGGGAACGCCTGGACCTGGAGGATCTGAGGGGTGCCCCCCATGTGACAAAGCGCACCTGGTCTACGTAACCACGCCCACCTTGCAACACGGCGCTCACGACAGCCTCGGGGCCGAGCAACCCCTGTACGCGCGCCAAGGCCCGCTCCACCTGGCCTTTAGCTGCCACGTCCTGGCCCCAGAGGCCGAACTGGCGGCCATCGTCAGGACGTACCCCCTCGGGGACGAGCGACAACTTGGTGATGCCACTTGAGGCAGGGGTATCCCCCACCTCGCTCGGCTTAGCGCTGTCGCTCAGTTGTGCCCACCCCTCCAGCTGCCAGCGCACCCGCTCGGCAATAGCGCCGCTAGAAAGAGCGCCGTCGTGCCGCCAGCTACGGCGCAGCCGCTCGCCTTGGCCAGTCTCGGCTTCGATGGCCAGCCTGGTGCAGACCAGGCCCTCTCGCGAAAGACGACTGTGCAGTTCCTCGGCCAAAGCCTTGGCCACAAAGGCGACCGTATGCAGCTGTTCAGCCGGTGGGTCAAAAGCCATTGCTACGGCCCAGTCTGGCGACGCTCGCCGCGGCTGGAGCGGCCGCCCCTCCAACCCCCTGGCAAAGCGGTGAGCCCACAGGCCGCTCGCACCAAAGCGGCCCAGCACGGCACTTGGCGCAAGTGCAGCGAAGTCGCCCAGGGTCTTGGTGCCCAGGCGGACCAATAGCGCGGACAGAGCAGCGAGAGCAGCTTGCTCAGTTGTCTCGTTTGTCTCGCGACCACGGCCACGTGAGCGGCCAAGGCCACGTGCGATCGCGCCAAGAGGCACCATCGTGCCAACGGGTAGTGGAGCCAGGAACTCACGGCTCCCACCTGGTGGGACGATCAAAGGGCTGCCGGCTATCGCCATCTGGGCGGCCACCGTGGCCGTAAGCAAGCCGGCGGCCACTCCTACTTGGCAGCAACCCTTCCAGTCCTCCCGCCCCTGGCTGCCCCAGCCAACGCTGTTGGCAACCACGCTTTCGACCGCCGTAGCCACCTTCATGGCGAGGGCGCGCTCTCCGCCGAAATACCTAGAAGGCCCCCGAGACGCCAACGCGAGCGCCCCAGGCATGAGCACCTCGACCTCAGGTGCGAACGCCTCCACCGCGGCCACTACCGGCTCCCAGCGACGAGCCTGCACAGCGGGGTCGTCACCTAAGATCTCCAGGCCAGGGCAACGAGCCTGGGCCTCACGCCGGCGCAGGCCGATCTCGGCACCTTCAGCTCGCGCTGCAGGCGAGAGGCAGACAACCCGGTTGGACGCCACCACGGCCACCTTGGCAGAAGGCGGGCGGCCAGCCGCTATTACGGCCCAGTCCGGGCAAACCGCAACGAGGGCACGAGCTGGCGTTTCTCCTGCTTCACCCAGCAAGGCTGTCCGCAGCGCCTACAACAGAGGCGCTGGCCTCCGCTTCGGCCCCCAACAAGCCCGCGCACGATGGCCTGGTTTCCCGCGCCCCGCCCACCGCCAGCACTGCTTGAACAGCGGCACCTGGCACCGTAGCGCCAAGCGCCACCCCCGCCGCCACCCCCGCAGCGGCCCCTGGGGCTGCTGCCCCCGGCAGTGACGGGACGCTCAAGTGCAGTTTGGCTCTGCGCTCCCTGGGGCCAACTGCTCTCCCGCTAGCTACAACTTCGATCTCACATCTCTCCAGGTGCCCATAGCCTCTTTGGAGCCCCTGCCAGCGTGCAGCCACCACTTCCAGGTAAACGTCCGCCCTGGGCCAACCCGGCCCCATCACCACCAAGACTGGCCCTTTCTCTCGGGCACGCGCCTCCAGTCGGCGGGCATCGGCAGGCCGGGCATAGCCAGGCAACTTGAGCAGCACCACGTCCAGCCCTTCCAGTAGGGCCGCCACCACCAGGGGCCATTTCGGCCCAGCTGCGGGGACGAGGACCAAGCGCTCCAGTTCGGTGCCCATCTGAGAAGCTGCCACGAGGCAAAGCTCGGGCACCCCCACGACAGCGCACCGCAAATCGTCCCTGCACAGGTTGCCCAGCAGGACAAGGGCCAGCGTAGTGGTCCCATTGACGGCTCCTTGGCCACGCCTGACCACTACCGTGCTACCCTTGCGCAAGGCACTTCCAGGGAAAAGAGGGGCCAGCGCGCCAGCTAGCGAGAGCACCTTGCCTCGAGCAAGGACCGCGCCAGCCCCGGGCTCCACAGCTCCTTCAAGTAGTTGAGCCACCTTCGCAGTGTAGCTCCGACCATCGAACTTATGTTCGCTGATCTCTGGTGCTAGCTCCTGCAGCCGGACGGCTCGAACGAGCACCTGATATGGAACGGTTTGTCAAATCGACCATTTCGCCTGTTCCGAGGGC
>JBMFUG010000124.1:0-5440 GCA_049966695.1 Acidimicrobiales bacterium
GCTTTTCGCGCTGCTCTTGCACCCCATGACCCGCTCTTACGTGCGCATCTGGTTCAAAAAGCTCAGCTGGCGTTAGACGTCGCCGGCTGACGACCAGGCACCGCGGGCCTGGTCAGCTCAACCAGCGGGCACTAGAGCTTCTACGAACTCACGTGCGTCAAAGGGCACCAGGTCGCCGATGCCCTCGCCTAGGCCAACGAGCTTTATCGGGATCCGAAGCTCACTGGCAATAGCCACAGCTATACCTCCTTTGGCTGTCCCGTCAAGCTTGGTAAGCACAACCCCCGTGACCCCAACCGCTTCTGCGAACTGCCTGGCCTGCACCAGCCCGTTCTGGCCCGTCGTGGCGTCGATGACAAGCAGCACCTCCTGCACCGAACCAGGAGCGCGTCCTGCCACCCGCTTTACCTTCTTAAGCTCCTCCATCAAGTTGACCTTGGTATGGAGCCTCCCCGCCGTATCAGCCAGCACGAGCGGGATGCCCTTGGCTGCCGCGTGCTGAACTGCGTCGAACACGACCGCACCAGGGTCCCCTCCCTCGCTGCCTCGGACGAACCCTGCACCAGCTCGTTGGGCCCACAGCTCGAGCTGGTCAGCCGCCGCCGCTCGGAACGTGTCCCCCGCTGCCAGCACGACCTGGCGGCCTTCGGAGCGCTGGGCCATCGCCAACTTGCCAATAGTGGTCGTCTTGCCTACCCCGTTCACGCCAACAAATAGCCACACTGTCGTGCCCTCGTCAGCTAAGCGCAGTTGCCGGTCCCCGTCTAAGCGCTGTACAAGCTCCTCCTTGACAGCCGACAACAACTGGCCCGGCTCGGTCAGCCCATTGGCCCGAGCTCGTTGCCTAAGGCCGTCCAGCAGCACTTGGGTGGTAGCCACGCCAACATCGGCAAGGATTAGCGCCTCTTCAAGCTCGTCCCAGGTCTGCTTGTCCAGCTTTTCTCGCCCGAGGGCACTAGCCAGTTGGGTTGCCAGAAGGGAGCGCGCCTTGCCGAGCCTGTCGCGGAACCTGGGGCGCTCTAAGAGCCCTGACGGGGCTGGTGCTTCGGCAGCTCCTACGGCTTCTTCGGCCGGGGCAACCTCTTCGACAGGCGCAGCCTCTTCGACAGGCGCAGCCTCTTCGACAGGCGCAGCCTCTTCGACAGGGACGGCGCGTTCTTTCACTTCGGCCCCACGGGCGGGGGCCCTCGGCACTTGCCAAGCCCGTACCGGAGGAGCCAGCCCGCCCGGCCGGCGCCGTGGCCTAAGAGCCACGCCGTAAAAGCCCAGCCCGACGACAAGTAGGAAGGCAATGCTAGCGATGACGATAACTGTTACGACCATGACTGGTCGAGACTACCTTGCGAGCTGAGCGGCCCCCGTCGACCTGCTAGAAAAGGTGCGCTTTGCGAACGCAACCGCCTCGCAACGGCCAACGCCTGTGGCGTCGTGCCGACATCTTTGGCCTAGCCTGGGTCGTAGCTGCCCTGCTTGCTTACTTCGCCCCGGCCCTGTGGGACGGTTTTTCTTTCGGCCCCGCTGATATCGGCCACCAGCTCTCCTACCTCACCTATGTGCCGACGCACCTTCCCTACCTTGGAGTCCACAACCACCTGAACGGGGACATAATCACCCAGGAAGTCCCCTGGGACACCCTCGACTGGCTGGCTGCCCACCACTGGCAGTTACCGCTGTGGAACCCGTACTCGGGGCTGGGCATGCCGCTCATGTTCAACTGGGAGTCAGCACCGTTCGCGCTCCCGACGCTCATCGGCTATCTTTTCCCCCTGGCGGCCTCCTACTTGGCCGCCGTGCTGAGCGGCTTATTGGTCGCGGGTACAGGCACCTACTTCGCAACTCGCCTCGCTGGCGCCGGCCCACTTGGCTCAGCGTTCGCGGGGTCGACGTTCATGCTCTCGGGCCCTATCAGTGGTTGGGCGGGATGGGCAGTGGGCAGGCCTCTCGTATGGGCGGGCTGGCTCCTCGGCGGGGTGCTCCTGTGCTGGCGGCCAGGGCACCGACTGGCCGGGGTAGCCCTCGTCGCAGTGTCGAGCGCCTTCGCTGTCTACGGGGGGTTCCCCGAAACCCTAGCCCTCCTCGCCTGGGGAGCCGCCGTCATCGTTTTCGTGGGGGCTATTGCCACCAAGTTGACAGGGAGGCGTGGCCAGCTCGAAGCCCTCGCCCGTGTAGCCGCCGGCCTATTAGGCGGAGCCGCACTTTCTGCACCACTGTGGTTACCTGGTGCCCAGGTCCTGAGCCAGTCCGCCAGAGCCGGAGAGGCCGGCGGCGGTGCCCTGGCCGTACGATCAGCGGCGCTTGTGCTTGCTCAAGGCTATGACGGGCTGCCGACCAAGACCAGCACCTGGTTCGGGCCTAGCAACTACTACGAATCGGCTGCCTACGTAGGCGCTGCCGGCCTGGCTCTGGCGCTCACGGCAGTTGCCTTGGCTAGGCGACGACCGCTTGTACTGGCGTTGGCATCTACAGCTGTGCTGTCTGGCGTGGCTGTCTACACACCGGCTGGCGAGGCGCTCCTTTCGGCACTTGGCCTCGGTGCCATTGCCCCAGCGCGCGCTCTTTCTGTGGCAGCGTTCTGCATCGCGGTGCTGAGCGGGCTCGGCTTGAGCGACCTGGCCCGCCGCTGGGGCAGCCTGGAGCTCGCCATGGCCTTGCTCGGCAGCGCCGCCCTTGGGTTAGCCGGCGTGGCGTACTTGTGGTTTACCTCTGGTGCAAAAGGCCTGACCCCGGCCGAAGTGTCTATTAGGCACCACGCGCTCACCTGGCCGGCTCTCACCTTGGCGGGAGCGGCCTTGGCAGCCTTGGCCGCCTTTTCTGCTTCAGCACCTCGGGCCCCAAAGCACATAGCCCTCCCCGCCTACAGGAACTCGAGGCGAGCCGGCCTGTACGCTTGCCTGGCCATGCTCGGCGCCCAGAGCGCTTACCTGGTCTGGGCGGGTACCGGCCTCAATAGCTACTCGAGCACACCGTTCCCCCAAAATCGTGCAGTCGCCCAGCTTCAACGGCTCGTCGGCCACAGCTTGGTCGCATTGGACGGGCCCAACAGCTCCAACGTCACAGAATGGACCGGGACGGGCCTTTACCCTGAGGTCAACGTCGGCTACCAAGTGCGCGAGCTCGCCGTGCACGACCCCGCCATGCCGTCCGCATACTTCAAAACATGGCCAGTGCCAAAAGCCACCGCCGCCGCCGGGCCGGGCAACAACGTCTTCGTTCCCTCGGTCAGCACAGCCGCCCTAGCCCGCTGGTACGGCGCTCGGTTCATATTGGCCTCAAAGGGCCGCGTGCCTGCCGGCGCCACCTTCGTGTCGCAGCTCGGCACCCCCCCCTACGCCCTCTACCTTTACTCTGTACCAGGAGCGGCACAGTTCAGCTTCAGCGCAGGTGCCACAGCCCGTGTCCTGTCAGCACGCCAAACGGGCGACGCCTCTTGGCGCCTGTCCGTGACGGTCCACCAAGCAGCAGCCCTCACTTTGAGGGTGACGTACATGCCAGGCTGGCACGTGCTGGCCGACGGGCGAGCGCTCGTGCCACATGAGGAAGACGGCTTGTTCTTGGGCGTGACCGTACCGGCCGGCACACGGTCGGTGGTGCTCACCTACTGGCCGCGGGAGCTCTCAGTGGGCTTCGCGTTGGCGCTCGGCGCGATCGCAGCGCTCCTCGGGGCCATCGTTTTTTTGTCTGCCCCTTGGGCACGCCGTGAGCCGTACCCGTAGCCTGCCCCCTCACCGTGAGCCAAGCCGTCTAGGGCTGCCCGACAGGTGCCGGCCTTCCTGCGCGCTCCATCACCTGGCTCACCACCTTAGAGGAGCCGCCGGGCGCCATCGTCACCCCGTAAAGGCAATCGGCCGCCTCCATGGTCCGCTTTTGATGGCTGACTATGAGCAGCTGGGCCTCGGAGCGGAACTCGTTCACCAGGTCCAAGAACCTGTGCAAGTTGACGTCGTCCAGCGCTGACTCGACTTCGTCCATCATGTAAAAAGGCGACGGACGGCTGCGGAACACAGCGAACAAGAACGCCAAGGCGACAAGGCTGCGCTCCCCACCAGAAAGCAGCGACAAGCGCCTCACGTTCTTGCCGGCCGGCCGCACTTCGATCTCTACGCCCGCTTCCAACAGGTTGGAGGGGTCGGTCAGGTACAAGTCGGCCTGGCCACCGGGGAACAAGGTGGCAAACAAGCTGGTGAAGTTTTCCCTTACGTCGTCGAAAGCAGCCTTGAACACCGTCACGATCTCGGCGTCGACAGCCTTGATAACCTTCGACAGCTCGCGCCTGGCCGCTTGCACGTCGTGGAGCTGTTCCTCCAAAAAGGCGTGGCGCTCCCGAAGAGCTGCGTACTCCTCTAGCGCGAGCGGGTTCACCGGGCCCATCAGACGCAGCTCACGCTCGAGCTCACGCACCCGGCTCGCCGGGCTAGTACCCTCGGCCAAGGCAGGGCACTCGGCGTCTTGCAGAGACGCCGGCTCGCAATCGAGCTCACGGCGCACGTTCTCGCTCAGCAGCTCCAGCCTGGACTTTAGTTCGCTTTCTTCGAGCTCCGCCCGGCTAGAACGTTCCCGGGCCTCCAAAAGGCGGTGCTCCACCGTGGCTCTTTCACGCCGCAGCGCCTCCAGCTGCTCACTGGCAGCCCGCAGCGCCGCCACCTCCGAACGACGCGCCTCGCGCAGTGCGGAGAGGACCTCCTCGACTGTAGCCAGCCGGGACCTTACATAGGAGATCAGCGCGGCAGTCCCGCTGGCCAGGACCTCCAGCCGGGCCCGCTTGGCTTGTGCATCAGCCCTCTCCTTTGCGACACCAGCAAGGCGTTGCTCTACCTGGGCCCGTCGGCGGCTAAGCAAGCCACGCCGCTCCTCGATGCTTGCAGCCTTTACCTCCAGCTCTCGCCGTAGGGCGGCGACCGCAGCAGTTCGCTCAGCCAGGCGCCGACGAGCTGCTTCAAGCCTCGGCAAAATACCTTCCAGGTACTGAGCCCGCTCCTGTTCTGCCGCGCACCTAGCCGCCAGCTCGGCTTGCTGGAGAGCCAGCGGCGCGGCCTCGCTAGCCGTCTCGGCAAGGTCAGAACGAGCGCGCTCCAGCGCTTCGCCTGTTGCCTTCAACCTAGCCGTCGTGGCCTGCACTGCACTGACAGCAACCGCGACAGCTGAACGCGCTTGTTGGGCTGCCTTCCTTGCCTCGGCCTCGGCGAGCGCCGAGCGCTCAGAGCCAACCTCGGCCTCCCTGAGGGCAGCGCGTGCCTGTTGCAAGGCCGCGCCGGTCGCACCTGGGCCGCGTGCCCCTATCCTCCATATCCCATTGGCACAGCGGTCCCCGGCGAGAGTCACGACCACCAGCCCGGGGTTGCCTACAGCTACGTGCCCAGCCATCTCCCAATTGCCTTCAACCGCAACAGCGCCGGCCAGGAGCCGGTCGAGCAGCCCTTCCACGCCAGGAGCACGCGACCGG
>JBMFUG010000125.1:0-5417 GCA_049966695.1 Acidimicrobiales bacterium
GCTGAGGGCCACGGTCGTGGCGCACACTCGCTGGGCCAGCGTGGGCCTGGTATCGCAAGCCAACGCCCACCCGCTCAATTCTGACGAGCTGGGGGGCCGAGGCGCGCCGTACGTGGTCGGGGTGCTTAACGGCGACGTGGACAACCATGTTGAGCTGCGCCTCTCGGAGGACCTGCGGCTGCCCGCCGAGGTCACGACAGATGCCAAGTTGGTGCCGACGATGGTCTCTAGGTACTTGTCGGCATGCCACGATATGGGCCAGGCGTTCCGCCAAGCGGTGAACGCCTTCGACGGTTCGGTTGGCATTGTCGTCAATGCCCTGTCGCGCCCCGACGAGCTTTACCTGGCACTGCGTGGCAGCGGCCAAGGCCTGAACGTCGGGTTGGCGGAGGACGCCTTCGTCGTGGCCAGCGAAGTTTACGGGCTCGTGGAAGAAACTGCGAGCTACGTGCGCCTCGAAGGCGAGGGAGGCGGCCAGGTCGTGACGTGCTCACGCGACGGGGCCGGCACGCTGGCTGGCCTTTGCCGTACGCGCTATGACGGCAGCGCTCTCCCGTTAGAAGAAGGTGAAATTCGCACCGCTGAAATAACGACGCGCGACGTGGACAGGCGGGGGTTCAAGCACTTTCTTTTGAAGGAGATATCGGAGTCACCGCAGTCGGTCCGCAAGACTTTGCGTGCCAAGTTGGTCATGGGGGAAGATGGGCGTTTGAGCGCCCGGCTGGGCGAAGATGTCATACCGGCCGCTTTGGCGAAGGACTTAGCGGAGGGCAGGATAAGCCAAGTCGCCGTCGTCGGGCAGGGCACTGCTGCAGTGGCCGCCCAGGCGGTCGCCCGGGCGGTCGCGAGCGCTTTGCCCTCTGTCGCTGTGAAGGCCATGCCGGCAACTGAGCTTTCGGGCTGGGGGTTCTCAGGTGCAGGGTTGCCAGACGACATGTCGGGCTACCTGGTCGTGGCGGTGAGCCAGTCTGGCACGACGACAGACACCAACCGGACGGTGGACCTCGTGCGCTCGCGCGGCGCTCACGTTTTGGCAATAGTGAACCGCCGCAACAGTGACCTTGTGCAAAAGGCTCATGGCGTCCTTTACACGTCAGATGGCAGGGACGTCGAGATGAGCGTTGCTTCTACCAAGGCTTTTTACTCCCAGGTTGTCGCCGGTCACCTCTTGGCTGCCGGCTTGGCCTCTGCCGCCGGGGCCAAAAGCGCCGAGCACTTCCAGGAGATCCTGCCAGCACTGCGCGACCTGCCTGCGCTCATGGAAAAGGTCCTTGTGAAGCGCGACGATATTGCCAGGATCGCGCGTGCGCTGGCACCGCCCAGGCGGAGCTGGGCGGTCGTAGGCAGCGGCCCAGACCGGGTCGGCGCAGCAGAAGTACGTATCAAGCTCTCGGAGCTTTGCTATAAAGCTATATCCCTCGACTCGGTCGAGGACAAAAAGCACATCGACCTGTCCTCTGAGCCGATGGTAGTCATTTGCGCGGGCTCAGTGAGCGGCCCGAACGCCAAGGACATAGCGAAGGAGGCTGAGATATTCAGGGCCCATAAGGCGGCCCCTGTGCTCATAATCCCCGAAGGCCAAAAAGAAGGTTTCGACCCGAGCTTGGACGTGGTAGAAGTGCCAGTGTGCCACCCCGAGCTGGCGTTCGTCCTTACAGCCATGGTGGGCCACCTTTTTGGCTATGAGGCTGCTGTTTGCATAGACGCCCAGGCGGCACCGTTGCGCGAGGCCCGCGCTTTGCTGGAGCAAGCGATGGCTCGGGGCGCGGTCGGGTTTTCTCTGGACGCGCTGGCACCGGCGCTTCAGGCAGCGGCCGCTCCCGCACTTGAAGGCCTGAGGTCGGGTGCCTACGACGGCCACTTCAGCGCCTCTAGAGCGGCCCGGCTGGTGCTGTTGTTGCGTTACGCAACCGGGAGCCTGCCGGTTGAGGGCTACGAGGCAGAGATGGGAAAGGTGGGCACCCCCTGGGCGATAGCCGTTGACCTCGTTGCTGCGCTCGGCGACGCGATAGACGAGCTGACCCGTCCGGTCGATGCCATCAAGCACCAGGCCAAGACTGTGACGGTGGGCATTTCCCGCAGCGAAGAGGCTTTGCTGGGGGCTCCCCTTGTCGCCGAGACGCTGACGGCTGGTGGCGCTCTCGCTTTGTTCGGTTACCGGTCCTTGCGCACCTTGGCGGCGCTCGGGGTAGCTGTTGAGGAGGTGCTCGGCTACACGCGCTACCGTATCGAGGCCCACCAAGCCGGGGCGCTCGAAGGGGCCACGATCAGCGTGGTGGGCCAAGGGGGGTTATCGCGTGGCATCGTGTCGCGCACCGCCAGCGACCCAACCCTGAGGGGCACCAAGCACAGGGTTGCCGAAAAAAAGGAGGTGACGGTGTTCAAGGGGCTGCAAGACGGCCGCACAGGCGTCATGGTCCCTGAGGTGAAAGATGGCCAAGTCATTGGGCTGACCCTGCTACATGCCCGGTTTGCTAGTTACCTAAGCCCAGCGCAGGCGAAGGAAGTGCTGAAGGCTTACCAGGGCCGTTACGCCGCACTGGTCGACGCCGTCACAGAGGCCCGTCCGCAGTTCGACGACGAAGTCCTTGGCAATGTCCCGGTGATCGAACTGCTTACAGAGCCAGTTGCCTTGCTGGCTCGTCACTGGCTCGGGTAACAGTTGGCCCCCCTGGACGAAGGACCTGAGCTGCTCGCCGGCGGCCTGCCGGCCGGCCTTGGCGTGGTGGGCCTTGGGGTGGACCTGGTCGAGGTGGGCCGGTTCGCTGCGGTGCTGGCGCGCCGGCCAGCCATGAGCTACAGGCTTTTCACGCCGGGGGAAAGGGGGTACGCCGCGGCACTGGCCAACCCCGCACCTTCCTTGGCGGCGCGCTTCGCTGCCAAGGAAGCAGTAATGAAGGCCCTGGGGGTCGGTATCGGGGCGTTCCGTTTTGTTGACGTTGAGGTACAGCGCCTGGCAAGCGGTGCACCGTTGCTGGTCCTGTCGGGCAAGGCTCTCCAGCTGGCGGCTTCACGCGGGGCCCAGCACTGGGCGGTCTCGCTCACCCACACCTCCTCGGCCGCAGCTGCAGTCGTGGTCGCCTTGGCCTGAGCGGCTGGCGGTGCGCGCCCGCAGCGCTGCGCCAACCGAGCCTGCTCTGACGTTCGCACAGGTGTTACGTTTTAGCTGGAGAGCAAGTAGCAGATGGTACCCGTTCTTAGCCCCGAGGAAATGGCCGGTGTCGACCGGCAAGCCACTGAGCCCGCGGAAGTCTTGATGGGCCGCGCTGGAGGCGCGGTTGCCCGGCGGGCCAGGCAGGTGCTCGGGGGTGCCTACGGCAAGAGGGTTGTCGTCGTGGCGGGCAAGGGTAACAACGGTGGCGACGGCCGCGTGGCGGCGGCACGTTTGTCTGACGGGGGAGCTCGCGTCGAGGTCTTGGAGGCGGGCGCACTGCGGCCAGGACAACGCCTACCGGCTGCTGACCTCGTAATCGATGCTGCTTACGGGACTGGTTTGCAGCGCGCCTACTACCCGCCTGACCCGGGGGCTACGCCAGTGCTGGCGGTCGACATCCCCTCTGGGTTGTCGGGGCTCACGGGCGAAGTCGTTGGTGACGGGGCGGTGATGCGGGCGGTGGCCACGGTCACGTTCGCGTCTTACAAGCCGGGCCTGCTCATCGGCCAAGGTAGGGTGCTGGCGGGCCAGGTGCAGATGGCAGACATCGGCCTCGGCTCGTTGGTGGACAAGACGGCCAGGTGCTGGCTGGTGGAGGACTCCGACGTCCGGGCATTGGTCGTGCGGCGCCCTCACGAGGCTCACAAATGGCAAACAGCGGTGCAGGTAGTAGCCGGCTCGCCAGGGATGACGGGTGCCCCGTGGCTCGTGAGCCGGGGAGCCTTGCGGGCAGGGGCTGGGTACGTGCGGCTGTCGATGCCTGGCGTCAGCCCTTCGGCCCTGCCGCCGAGCGAGCTGGTGCACGCGCCCGTACCCGCGGTCGGCTGGCATGGCCAGGTGTTGGAGGGCCTCGACCGGGTCAAGGCCTTGGTGGTCGGGCCGGGCCTCGGGCGGGGGCCTGAGAGCGGGGCGGGCCCCTCCCTGCAGGAGGAGGTGGCGTTGCTGCTCGCGAAGGCCCGCGTGCCAGCCGTGGTGGACGCGGACGGCCTCAACGCCCTGGGCAGCCTGGGCCGAGTTGCCGAGGTGACCCGCCAGCGGGCTGAAGTCACTGTCATAACCCCTCACGTTGGCGAGCTCACACGCTTGGCGGGCCAACCTCCCGGTCCCGACCGTCTTCAAGCGGCCCGGAGCGCGGCAGCGCTGAGCGGGGCCATCGTGCTGCTAAAAGGTTCAACGTCTGTCATTGCTGCACCCGACGGTAGGGTGCTGGTCGCAGCTTCGGGCAGCCCTCGGCTAGCGACAGCTGGCACCGGCGACGTCTTGTCGGGCATCGTGGGCGCCTTTATAGCCCGCGGTGTGCCAGCGTTCGAGGCGGCTGCTCTCGCCGCTCACGTGCACGGGCGGGCGGCTGGGCTGGGCTTTAGCGAAGGGCTTGTGGCGGGGGACGTCCCGGACTTGGTCGCTGCCTGGCTGTCCGACAACCTGTAAGGTGCGCTTGGACAGGTGGCAGGCTGTGCCGGTGCGTGGGCCGGGGCAAGTTGAGGTGCAACCAAGTGCCTTGCGGGCAGAGTATGTACAAGCGATGAGGCATGGGACCGGTTCGCAGGGGCACCTGGCAACCGCCAAGCGAGTGGCTGGCTGGCTCCGGCCGGCTTGGGTGGAGGTGGACTTGGCCGCGGTCGAAGCCAACGTTGCCTACATTTGCGGTTTGGTCGCCCCGGCCCGGGTGTGCGCCGTTGTCAAGGCAGACGGCTATGGGCATGGAGCCGTGCGGGTGGCCGAGGCCGCTTTGGCTGGTGGGGCTACGCACCTTGGCGTTGCTCTAGCCGAAGAGGGCCACGAGCTGCGCGAGGCCGGGATGGACGCCCCTGTGCTCGTGCTTTCTGAGCCACCACCTGAGGCCATGCGCCTCGTCATCGAAGACAGCCTCACCCCAACCTTGTACACCGAAGAAGGCACTAGGGCGCTCGTGGACGCGGCGGCCAGGTCGGCGCCGGTTGCGCCGGTGCGGGTCCACCTGAAGCTGGACACGGGCATGCACCGCGTCGGTGCTAGCCCAGAGAGCATCGTCAGGCTGGCCCGGGTCATCGCAAAAGAGCCTTGGCTGCAGCTGGAGGGGTTGTTCACTCATCTTGCGGTGGCCGACGAGCCTGATGACCCATTTACCGCTCACCAGCTCGATGTGCTTGAAGAAGCGCTGGCGGCACTTAGTGCTGCTGGGGTCAAGCCAGACCTGTTGCACGCAGCCAATTCGGCTGGCACCCTCTGGCACCCCCGGTCACGTTACGCCATGGTGCGGCCCGGTATCGCTGTGTACGGCCTT
>JBMFUG010000126.1:0-5399 GCA_049966695.1 Acidimicrobiales bacterium
CCGAGGAGCGCCACGACCAGATCGCTGTCGGCTGCCGTATCATCGCCGAGCTCGGGGCCGACTTGGTCAAGACCTTCTACACCGGCGAGCGCTTCGCCGAGATCGTGGCGGCCACCCCGGTGCCTGTGCTGGCACTGGGCTCGCGCAAGACCGCCTACGAGCGTGACGCCCTAGCGCTAGCAGCCGAGGCGGTCGCCTCCGGTGCGAGAGGCGTCGTGTTCGGCCGCAACGTCGTGCAGGCCAGTGACCCTGAGAAGTTCCTAGGCGCACTGTGCGCCGTGGTGAAAGACGGGGTACCTGTAGACGAGGCAGCCGACAGCTATGGCGTGCCCAAGGGCAGGAGCGCCCCGACGGCATTGGGAAAGGACCTAGCACAAAAGGAAAAGCGATGACCACAAAGCCAAAAATAGGCGTCCTCACAACCGCTTTGCTGGAGGACGCCTACAACAAGACAGCCCACATGCGCCCGGCCGCGACCGAGGCCGCCAAAAAGGTTGCACGCGTCTTTGAGCAGTACGGCACGGTCGTGCACCCCGGCTTGGTGGAGGACGAGGACCAGGCAGCAGCTGCCGCGCGGCAGTTCAATGCCGAACAGGTCGACTTGATCGTAGCGGCTGAAATTGCTTACACCAAGGGGATCGTGCCGGCCCGTTGTTTTATCGGCACTACGGCGCCCGTCCTGGTGTGGAACACCCAGCAGGTCAGCCGCCTCGGCGAAAATGACGGCTTCGACGTCATAATGCTCAACTCAGGCATGGCAGGTTTGCCAGAGCTGACTGCCGTCCTTCTGCGCACCGGGAGGGACTACTCGGTCGTGACGTCACGGCTGGACGACCCAGAGGGCCACAAGAAACTACTGCCCACCCTGCAAGCTGCTGGCGTTAAGCGACGCCTCAGTAGTGCCAAGGTCGGAATAGTCGGCCACCCATTTGAGGGCATGACAGACCTCATGTTCGACGCCCTGGCCTTCCGCCAGGACATCGGGCCGGTCGTATGGCCAGTCGAGCCAGAAGCCGTCGCAACGCGCTTCACCGAGATCCCCCAGTCAGAAGTGCAAGCACTTGTCAACGAGGAGAGGGCTCGCTACAGGGTGGAAATGGCACCTGAGCTGTTCGAACGCTCTGCACGCCTAGCCTTGGCGCTGGAGTCCGTGGCGCGCGACGAACGCCTAGACGCCTTTACGGCTTTCGACCAGGTCTGGCTGTCCGACCCACGCGTCGGCATAATCCCTTCGTACGGCACCGGTCGGCTGTGCGAGCTGGGTACCCCAGCTGCGCCCGAAGGAGACGTGACGACCGCCGTGGCCCAGCTTGTCCTCCAGGAGCTGGCCGGGCAAGCTACCACTCTGGAAAATTACGTCATCGACTTTGACAACAACGCCGTCATCTTTTCCCACGACGGCCACGGCAACCCAGCCCTCGGCACCGCGGGCACGATCTCTGTTAAGCACTCAATTTACTACGAGGGCGTACATGGTTACGGAGCCGGCTTTGAGTTTGTTTACGAGCCTGGCCCAGTTACCCTCCTTGCCATCGTGACGACCGGTGCTAACAGGTGGCGTTTCGTAATTTCCGAAGGCGAGCTGCTGCCAATGCAGGCTCGGGCAATTTCTGCTCCCCAAGGCCTGTTCCGCCATGAGGCTCTGCCGGTCGACGAGTGGTGCAACGCGTGGTTGCGCGCAGGCGCCCCGCACCACATGGGGGGCGCCCGCGGGCGTTGGTCACCTCAGCTAAAAGAGCTCGCCAGGATGCTCGGAGCCGAGGTGGCAGTGGTGTGAACCGCCCGGCCTTAACGATAACGCCACCCTTTTTTGAGCTCGGGCCAAAGGCCTACTGTTGGGGCAAGGACCTCCTTCGACTAGCCCTTCTGGCCGACAAGCTGAGCGCCAATTACGGCGTCCAGGTCATTATGACCCCCCAGTACGTAGACATCCCCCTCGTCGCTCGGGAAGTCGAGCATGTGCTTGTGTTCGCGCAGCACATGGACTCGCTCCGGCCCGGTCGAGGCATTGGCAGGGTGCTGCCAGAGGCTCTGCGAGAAGCAGGTGCCTTAGGCGTAATGCTCAATCACGCCGAGCACCCGCTCACACGCGCGGAGCTCGTCCGGGCGGTCAATAGGGCGCACGAGGTCGGGCTAGCGACCATGGTCTGCGCTGACGACCCCGCCGAAGCCGTCAGCATCGCCCACCTCGGCCCCAATGTGATCATCCTCGAGGCACCGGAACTGATCGCCTCGGGCGTTCCCGCGGGCTTCCGCCCTGAAGCCATCGCACGCGCGGACGAGGGCGTGCGGTCAGTCGACCCGGGCATCCAGGTTCTTCACGGCGCAGGCATCGTCGGCCCTAGTGACATCTACGACGTGATCGCTGCAGGCGCTAGCGGGAGCGGTTCGAGCAGCGCCGTCTTTACCGCCAAAGAGCCAAGTGCAGCCCTCGAAGCCATGATCAAGGCGGCCCGGGAGGCCTGGGACGCTCGCAACCAAGGAGGACCCACCAAATGACAGTTCATCACGTTAGTTTCACCCTTCCAGAACGCCGCGGGCCCAACTTCCGTGACGTGACGCCACAGGCCGTTGACGCCTTGAAAGCCTCGGGTGTCCGCAACGGGATCGTGGTTGTCTACTCTCAGCACACGACCTGCAACGTCTTGCTCCAAGAGCCTTCTCACGATACGGACTACTGGGGCACTGAGCTGTTGATGCAGGACCTTGCCGATGTCTTCGAAAAGATCGTCCCGACCTGTAGGACACAAGGCCAGTACCATCACCCAGGGCCAAAGCACATCGAATTTGCGCAAGGCATTGGCGAACAAGCGGCATGGTCGCTCAACACTGACGCTCATTTGCGCTCGGTTATGCTTACCCGTTCCCAGACGGTCCCGGTCATAGACGGTGCCATGGTGCTCGGTGAGTTCGGCCGGATTTACTTCGTCGACTGGGACCACACTCGCGCCCGCCAAAGGACTGTGCATGTCCAAGTTATCGGGGAGTAAGCGACTCCGGGACAACGCCCTGCTTGTGGCCAACGCGCACATGGTGGCCAGACGAGCGTGACCGCCCTCGTCTCGAGGGCATAGGCTAGCAAATCAGCAATGCAGATAGGAGAGCGATGACATAGGCAAATGACCTCCGACCCCTCGCAACAGATCTAAACTATTGCTGCACGTGCAGATGCCCCTTCCCTGGGCAGGAGCGGCTTTAGGGCCCTTGCTGCCGGCCCACCGGCAGCAAGGGGGCGGCGTGCACGACCTCGTAGCTAACGTGCACGACCTCCTAGCTAAGAGGCCACCGTTGGACAAGCTCATGGCAGAGACATGTGAACTACGTGCCTCGGGCAACCGTAAGGGCTTATGACGCTGATGACAATGCAATGCAAAAACAAGCCGCCCATGGGGACAACCTCGCCAGTAGCGGACAGCGGTTTTTCGCCCGCCCGGGCTCTCTCAGGGACAAAGGCTCGTTGTCTTCGGCCTCGTTAGCCAGGCTCGCAGGCCGAGCGGCCATAGCGGCGGCCCCTTGGCACATGACAAAATGAGGGGCTGTGGACGCGACCTCTGAGGTAGCAGGAACGGGGTGCCAATGGCGTGCGTTACCAACCTGCTTCCGGCATTGCAGTAGGTTGCGACGCCACCGCGCTACCTGGCCGCGCGCCGCCGCGTGCGTGCAAATAGCTGGCTGCTCACAAGCGCCCGCCAGCGAGCTAGTGGGCCGTAGACGAGCGCCCTCGGCACGCTTTGTCGACGCGTGGGGCGCCCAAGAAGCGTCCAGGCTAGGCGCCTCGGCACAGGGCTCTGGTGCCGCCGGTCACGCAGCTGGCCGCACTTTTCAGTCCTTTGTTCACGTGATCGGGCGTGGCTCGGCCCTTCAACGAACTTGGGCATGGGCGGTAGGCCACCGCTACCTTCGCACTGGTTAGGGAAAGGGGTGCCGTTGCCACCAAGGGACCTAGCCGGGCTGTGCACCGCAGGCTGCTTGCCCGCCACCACAGGACTGAGGCCACGTAAAATGCGGCGGCGTTGCTTACGCGACAGCATATAACGTCGATTTGGCCCGCTACCAAAAGGGGAACCACCGCAGTGAACAACGCACAAGAAAGACGTAACCTCATTGCCAAAATGGTCGAGGAACGTGACCAGCTGACGATCGCCGACCTCATTGACCGTTTTCAGGTGACCGACACCTCGATCCGCCACGACCTTTCCGTCTTGGAGGAAGCAGGCAGGCTGGTGCGGGTACGAGGGGGTGCCGTCAGCAGTTCGGCGAGCAGGCCGACCAGCACCTTTGCTGTTAAGGCAAAGGAAAAACAACGGGAAAAAAAACGTATTGGGCGAGCTGCCGCCGAGCTCATCCAAACAGGCGATGTGGTGCTCTTTGACTCCGGTTCTACCGTAGCGCAAGTCGCAGCGCAGATGCCGGGCCGCCTCAAGCTCCCGCACGCGATCACTGTCGTCTCGCATTCCCTGGCAGTCATACAGGAGGTGAGCAGCTGGCCACAGCCACACTGCATCTGCCTGGGAGGATTGTTCCTACCCGAGTTCCAAGCATCGGTCGGCCCGATGACCCTCGCAGGTCTTCGTGAGCTTAACGCTCAGATCGCTTTTCTCGGCTGTGACGGCCTGACCGTAGAAGGTGGCCTGACCACACCCCATCAGCTTATCGCCGAGGTCGGGTCAGCCATGGCGGCCAGGGCTAAACGGGTCGTGGCTGTGGCAGACACCTCCAAGCTCGGCATGAGCGGCTTTACCCGCATCGTCGGCATTGACGCCATCCACGTCCTCGTCACAGACACGCTGGCCGACCCCGACCTCCTGGAGGAGGTCCGTCGGCAAGGCGTCGAGGTCATTGTCGCCTAAGCACCGAGGCGCGCGGGCCGGTAAGTGGCCAGGCGCTGGTCGCGGACTTGAGCAGGCTGGGAGCGAAACCCCGCCCTTACGGGCGGGGGTTGCGCTCCCAGCCTGCTCAACTAGGAAGTGGCCAAGCTCGGCCTGGGCCTAGTGCTTGCCGCCCTTCAAAAAAGGCGCACGGCCCTGACCGCCTTGCCGTACGCTCCACTGCCCACGTGGGCACACAGCTGCCATGTCCATGGGCTACGCTCTTTGGCTGTACCTTTGCCCGCTATGTGCCGCCCGTTGTCCTACAGCTGGGGCGCGAGCCCCGGAGCTCGTAGGCCAGATGTAGGACCGACGACCTCTCAACGGCTAGCCTAGAGAGCGCACAAGCAGGCCAGAGGTACTAGGAGAGGTGCGAGAGCGGCCGAATCGGGCTCACTGCTAATGAGTTGACGGGGGGAAACTCCGTCCGAGGGTTCAAATCCCTCCCTCTCCGCCAGGGGTTAGCGACAAAACTAACCAGCTCATGGCGACAAAACTCGTGCGGCGTGAGGCACGTGCGCCATTGTCGCG
>JBMFUG010000127.1:0-5342 GCA_049966695.1 Acidimicrobiales bacterium
GGTCAGCAGCCAAGTGGTGCGAGATCTGCTAGCGAACGACGCTACGATCTGCTGGTTTAGCTATGGAGGGTGGTTCGCAGGGATGGCCACGGGCCTTTCCTCCAAGCACGTAGCACTTCGCTTAGCCCAGTACGCGGCGGGCACTGGCGAACGAGCGCTGGCCTTGAGCAAAGCTGTGACTGCCGGAAAGATAAGGAACTCCAGGGTGTTACTTCGCCGCAATGCTCGTGGCAACGTGGCGGACGAACTGGCCCTGCTGCAGAGCGCAGTTGGCTCAGTCGCGCAGGCCTCGACTCGTGAGACGTTGCTTGGTATTGAGGGAGCTGCCGCCAGGACGTACTTCTCGGCGTTCCGGGCAATGCTCTCGGACGGGGTGTTGGCGTTGCCCGGCTCCCCGTTCGACTTCCTTGGCCGTAACCGCCGTCCGCCGCGAGACGCGGTGAATTGCCTTTTGTCCTACCTCTACGCCCTGTTGGTGAAGGACCTGACTGTCACCTGCGAGGCTGTCGGCCTCGACCCCTACTTCGGTTTCTACCACAGGCCGCGTTATGGGAGGCCTGCTTTGGCTCTCGACCTCGCTGAGGAGTTCCGACCCTTGCTGGCTGAGTCAGTGACAATACAGGTGGTCAACAATGGCGAGCTGAAGCCTTCGGACTTCATAGTACGAGCTGGTGGAGTTGCGCTAACTGCCCATGGGCGGAAAAAGCTGATCGGGGCGTACGAACGTCGCCTGGGCAATGTGGTGACCCACCCGCAGTTCGGTTACAAGGTTAGCTACCGGCGGGCGCTGGAGGTGCAGGCACGCATGCTCGGGGCGTATCTCCTCGGTGAAATACCCGCATACACACCCTTCGTCACGCGCTGAGGGACAAAATGAGAGCCCGTTACCTATTGTGCTATGACGTGCGAGATGAACGACGCCTGCGAGCTGTCCACAAGCTAGCTGACGCGTACGGCGAGGTGCTACACTATTCTCTTTTCGTGTGCGACCTTTCGGTCGCCGAGGCGATCACCCTGATGGCCAGCATGGGCCGCGTGGTGAACCAAAGCGTCGACAGCGTGGTCCTTATCAAGCTGGCCAGCGGGGTGCAGGACAACCTGCTTGGACGCTCTCGTTGGCTAGGGCCTCGGCCAGTCGCTCTTGAGCCGGCGTCGCGGCCTCAGGTGGTGTAGGGGGCGAGCGGTCCGATGCCATGTCGCAAGCCGGGGAGCGCTCGTAGTGCCTCTACCTCCCACGATGCACCTTGACAACTTCACAGAGCGGCTTGGTAACCGCTAAGCTGGCGACCTGGTGAGCACCGCTCGCTGGGGGTCGCTGCGGCCCTGGTCGGATGGGGTATACTGCGAGAGCGGTTTGCGGGGTCGTAAGAAGCTGTCGTGAAACGATCTGCCTTTAGAGGGCCATAAATGCTTGCCCTGGGTAACCGTATGGCGTTATGGTAATGCAATGGAAGACAATGCCGTCAATGCCAAAGAGTGGCCTTCCAACCCAACGAGGCTCTCTGACGAGGAATGGGCCCTGATCTCCGACCTGGTTACCGAAGCTCCTAGGCCGCGAGGACATATAGGGCGCCCTTTGAAACATGACAGAAGAGATATCGTGGACGCGATCTTCTACGTAACAGCGACGGGGTGCCAATGGCGGGCATTACCCGCGTACTTCCCGCACTGGAACACCGTGCACCGTTACCACGTCACCTGGTCGCGCGACGGCACCTGGGAGAAAATAGCCGACCGCTTGCGAGGGCTGGCCCGGGAGGCCGAGGGCCGTGAGCGAGAGCCTTCGGCAGGGGCCATCGACGCTCGCAGCGTCCAGGGAGCGTCCACAGTAGGGGCCTTGACAAGGGGTTTTGACGCCGGCAAGCACGTGTCGGGCCGCAAGTGCTTCGGCGTCGTCGACACGCTCGGGCTGCTGATGGGGATCGTCGTCGTAGCCGCGAGCGTCTCGGACAACGCTGGTGGTGCCCAGACGATCGACAAAGTGGTCTATAAGTCAGCGAGGCTGCAAAAGATATGGTCGGACGCGGGCTTCAAACGGGCCTTCGCTGAGCATTGCAAGACAGCCCATAACCTCACCGTTGAGGTAGTGAACCGCATTGCCCCTCACTCTTTTGAAGTGCTACCGCGTCGCTGGGTTGTTGAACGGACGTGGGCATGGTTAGTAAATCATCGCCGTCTTCGCATTGATTACGAGAGAGACCCCGTTGTCACGGAGGGATTTGTTTGGGCTGCACATTGTAGGCTGCTTCTCCGCCGCCTCACGGCTGAGACCACATGAAACGCGCTGGGATTACTTACGCGACAGCTTCTAAGATCTTCTTCACTTCAGCTGGGCCCCACACCGAGGGGATCCTCGTCTGCCTGGTCGACTTTGCCGCCGGGACCAACCCCAGCACAGCCCCGTCGACCAGTCCGTTGCTACCAGCAAAGCGCACGAACGACCGGACAGCGCACAGTTTGTGCTCCACGGTTTTAGCCTGGTAGCCAGCCAGCGTGGCGACGAACGCATCGATGGTCCTGGCATGCAGAACCGCCAGGGTGCCGCGCTTGGCGGTGAACGCGAGGAACTCACCTGCCACGGTCCCATAGGCCCGCACCGTCGATGCCGCGCAGTTGTCGCACGGAGCCTGAAGGCACCTCGTTCTTGTGGGACGTCGCGACGGCGCCGAGGGTTCGGCTACGTGGCAGGACGGCTCTGGCAGCGGACCTCACTCGAAAGCGGCACGACCCGATGGTCCAAGGGCGCTCAGCTTGCCGCAAGCGACCCGACGGTCCCCGCGATGACCAGGCCGAGACCCAGTACCACGAGGCTCAGCGCCACCATGGCTACCTTCACCTTCCGGGCAGGGCCGGCCGGCTAGTGCAGGTACACGGTCTGGGCTGGCGTCCCCTCCAACGGGCTCGGCTCGTGCCCGACCACCCGGTGGCTGCCGTGCGCCTCGACGTGGGAAGCGCCCGGCGACGCCAAGGCGGCGCCGGCGAGGGCGAGGGCTCCGACCAAAGGGACGGGCCGGGCGTCGGGGCGGACCGTCATCATGCCGTGCTTGGGGCCGGCAGCGACCAACCACCAGTTGAACGGGTAGCTGAGGGCGAACCCTGCGGTGAGAGCGATGCAGTAAACGAACCAGAACCCCGGATGTCCAGGGCCGGAAGCCGCGGCAACGCCCTGGCGCCAGGGGACCGAGACCGCCACCATGCCTGCCATGAGCGCGTTCATCGACACGAACTCGGGCAGGAACGTTAGCGCGAGGCTCCGCCCGTAGATGCCACCGGCCATGTCCTTCATGAACAGTGCCTGGAAGATCGTCCAGCCGAACCCGAAACCGGCGACGTACTCGAACAGGAAGTCAGCCCAGGCGGGCAGGCCGAGGCGGGCGGTGGCCGCGGCAGCGACGAGGATGCCGATCCCGTCCCCGGCTACACAGTGCATGGTTGATCCGACCACTTGGCGCCAGCGGGCCCGGACATAGTCCTCGTGCGTGCCGGGCAGCGGCTCGCGGCAGGACCACAGGTACAGCACGAGCCCGATCGGCCCGGTGTACAACGTGACGATCACGAACCCCCACTTGAGGACAGGTGACTCAGGGGTGTGCCCGATATCGGCCACCACCAAGGCGGCCGAAACGACGGCTTCGGCGAACCACACGATCAGCGCCCCGGTAAGCACCAGGCGGAATGCTACAACGAGAGCTGGACAAACTGGGGGAGGTGAGGCAGTCATCGCGGGTAGCCCCCTCGGTTTGATGGGCGAAGTCCAGGTACCAGCAATGGAAGTCGCTGGCGAGGGTGTCGTCGAGCACCCGGGTCTGGACCTGGAGCAAGAGGTGTGCCGTAAGCATTCAGGTCCCCCCCTTTGACACGGTGAGGTACTGGCCTTGATCGGTGGGCACAAACGTCCAACTTGCAGGCCGACGCGGAGTACACCGTCTTGGCTAACGCGGTACTGGACTTTCCTGGTCGAGTTGTGCGGGTCAGCCGGGCGCGACCTCGGCAGGCAACCAAGGCCCGGTGGTGAACAGCTGGCGTAGTACGCCGAGGAGGCTCTCACCATGGTTGGCTGCGGTTTGTAGGTACGAACGGCAATCGGCGAACGACTCGGCAGCGGAGAGGCAGTGGAACGGGCCCGGTACCTTGTCGTGCAGTTTGACCATGCGGAGCGACTTTTCAGCTCTGTTGTTAGTAAATGGGGCCCGGGTGTCGTCGAGGAAGCGCAGGACTTGGCCCGCGTCGTCGCGCATGCGGGTGGCCAGGTTCCAAGCCTTGCGCTCGGCGTCCGACCAACCCCCGCTGTGGCGCCGCCGTGGCATTGGCCCCGGGGGCAATAGCTCGAAGACGCTGTCGACGCTCGCAAAGTACTTGGAGCGAAGTTCGCCGGCAGTACCGGGCTCGACGCGAGGCAGCCCAGCGCCAGCCGCGGCCTCAGAGGCGACCTTTGCCTCCATGGGCACTGCGGTCATATGCGAGGCCCAAGTGGCGAAGGCCTCGGCTTGGCCGACGCCAGCTATGTGCCGCAACAAGTGAGCACCGCACTGCGCATGCGAGGCGGCAGTGAAGATGTCATAAGAAGCGCAGCCGTCGTGGACGATCGTGCCGGTGTAGCCAGCGAGCACCCCGATGTCGGCCATGGCTTCACGACCGCGTTTGGGGTGCACGGCGACCAGGGTCAAGAGGTTGGTCGTGAGGGTGTGCACCCAGTGCTTGGTCGTCCCAACCGCTGTACCAGTCTCGTCTGCATGGACCACGGGCCCAGCCACGAGCCGGTCCTTCAGCCACGGCTGTGCGCTCTATAGGAAGGTGCTGGCGGTCCATCAGGTAAGTCGCAAAAGCACGTACCTCCGGCCCAAAGCACACCGGGGCACGCGCTTCAGGCGGGAGCTCGGCCAGGGTCTCAGCCCCGCAGGCACAGCGGTAGCGGTAAGCGACGTGGTCGGTGACAACTGGGACCACTGGGGGCAGGTCGATGACTTGGCGGACCTGCTCGGCCACCAGCTCCGCTTCCCGCAGGTCTGCCCCGCAAGCACGACAGGACATTGGGCGGTGCTCGACCACCTTGTCGGGGGCCCGGCGCGCGAGGTTCGCCCCAGGGGAGCCAAGCTGCTTGCCCGCTCGGCGCTTTTCGGCCCGTGCCTCGGCGCGCCGCTCTGCTCTTTTCTTGCGTGTCCCGATCGGGTCAGAAGACGGGGGTTTCCCCGTGGTCGAGGAGTCTGCCTTCAGCTCGGGCTCCAGCCGTCCTACCCGGTCGCGAAGCGACTGAATTTCCGCCACCGACCGGCCTACTTGGGCCCGCAAAGACTCGTTCTCGGCCCGCAGTGACTCGTTGTCGGCCCGCACCTCGTCAATAA
>JBMFUG010000128.1:0-5284 GCA_049966695.1 Acidimicrobiales bacterium
CGCACATCTCGGGATCGGTGTCGAGGATCTCGACGTCGCCTCTTTCGACGACGGCGACCTCGACGCCGCGGAGCTCGAAGAGGTAGAGGAGCGCCTCGTCAACGAGGCTTCTGCTGCCGAAACGGCAACCGAGCTCCAGGCTGAGATCGCCACCCTCACCCACCTCGAGTCCCTCGCCCGTGGCGTGCTCGCGTCAGGCGATGACCGCAAATGGACCGAGCTCGCCGGGCTGCTCGCCGAGGGGCCCGGAGATGTTCAGCTCCTCTGGGGCTCGCCGCAAGCTCCTGATCTTCACCGAGCATCGCGACACCCTCAACTACCTGGTGCGCCGCCTCCAAGGCTTCCTCGGGCGCCCGGAGGCGGTCGTCTCCATCCACGGTGGGATGCGCCGCGAGCAGCGCCGGGCGGCCCAAGACACCTTCACCTCCGACCCCGACTGCGTCGTGCTCGTCGCCACCGACGCAGCCGGCGAAGGCATCAACCTCCAGCGCGCCCATCTCGTCGTCAACTACGACCTGCCTTGGAACCCCAACCGCATCGAGCAGCGCTTCGGGCGAGTGCACCGCATCGGCCAAGAAGAGGTCTGCCACATGTGGAACCTCGTGGCAGCCGGCACGAGGGAGGGCCAGGTCTACGAGCTGCTGCTCCACAAGCTCGAAGCCCAGCGCCAGGCGCTCGGAGGCCAGGTCTTCGACGTGCTCGGCCAGGCCATGTCCGGCCGGACGCTTCGGGACCTGCTGATCGAGGCCATCCGCTACGGGGAGCGGCCCGACGTGCGCGCGCATCTCGAGGAGGTGATCGACGCGCATGTCGGCGACGGCATCAAAGAGCTCATCGACCAAGAAGCGCTCGCCTCCGAGGTGCTCTCCGAAGCAGATCTCACCCGGCTCCGGCTCCAGATGGAAGAGGCCGCGGCCCGTCGGCTGCAGCCCCACTACGTGCATGCCTTCTTCGAGCGGGCGCTCACCGCCCTCGGTGGCCGGCTGGCGATGCGCGAACCGCAGCGTTACGAGGTCACCCACGTCCCAGCCGAGGTGCGCTCGGCGACGACCCGCTCGGGCCGGCCGGTGCTACGACGCTACGAGCGGATCTGTTTCGACAAAGCGCTCATCCACCAGCCGGGGCGTCCCCCCGCCGAGCTCGTGGCGCCCGGACACCCCCTCTTGGATGCCGTCGTCGCGCGCATCATCGAACGCCACGGCTCGCTCTTGTCGTCGGGTGCGGTGCTGATGGGTGTACCACTACTCATGGGACCGACTCCCGGGGATCGCTAGCGGTGCTTGTCCTTCGAGGACTGACGTGAGACGGCGACCCTGGGGGGAGGCTCCCGGGCCCTGACGCCCGCAACGGTGTCGTCCCACGAGGACTCGTCCATCAGCACGGCGCTCGGCCCGAGGTCCCCTCAGCTCGGAACGGAAGGAGGTAGCGTGCTTGGTATCGGCATCGACTGGGCCGAGGAGTTCCACCTCGTCGCCATCGGTCGTCCCGGTGAAGGCGTGGTCGAGGTGCGCCGTGTGGAGCATCGACCCGACGCCCTGGCGGCGCTCGTGGCCGATGTGGCGGCCATGGAGCCCGATCCGGCCGAGGTGCGCGTCGTGCTTGAGACCCGTCACGGGGCGCTCGTCGAGGCACTTGTGGACGCGGGCTACGTCGTGGTGCCGGTGAACCCCGATCTCGTCGCTCGCCGGCGGAACCCGGCGAGGAAGAAGGACGACGCCGAGGACGCCCGCATCGCCTGCCTGCTCGCGCTCGACCGCCACCAGCGGCTCAGCCCGTTGATCCCCCACGGGGAGCTGGCGGCAGAGCTGCGTGCGATCGCCCGAGATGACGAAAGGGCCGCCCGCGACGAGCGACGGCTGCTCAACCGGCTGCGGGCCGACCTCGTCGTCGTGTACCCGGCCGCGCTCGCGATTGCCGGCGACGATCTCGGGGCGCCCACCGTCTTGCGAATGCTCGAACGTTGGCCCGCCCAAGACGAGCTGGCACGGACCAGCGACGCCGAGCTCGAAGCCTTCGCCCGGGCCTGTCACCACGGCTGGCCCGACCGGTTCGTGACCAGGGCCCGCCAGGCGCTCTCGGTCGAGCACTTCAGCGCGAGGGACTACCTCGTGCGGGCGAAGTCCTCCACCATCGCACTGGCCGCCTCCCAGCTCTTGCTCCTCGGCAACCAGCGTCGAGCCTGGCAGAAGCGCATGGGCGAGCTGCTCCTGGGCGGCCCACGCACCGGACGCGACAAGACCGTGAAGGACCCCGACATGGGGAAGGCGTTCCCTGGCGGCGAGATCTACCTGAGCTTTCCCGGCCTCGGTGACCGTCTCGCCGCCAGGGTCGCCGGTGAGATCGGCGATCACCCCGAACAGTTCGAGACGCCGAACTCGCTCGCATGCTACGCCGGCAAGGCGCCGGTCACGAGGCGCTCGGGCAAGTCCCAGATCGTCGTGGCCAAGCGCCTGGCGCGCAACCACTTCCTCGACAACGCTGTCCAGCAGTGGGCCTTCTCCAGCCTCACCTACTCGAGCTGGGCTCGCGAGTTCTACGACGCCCAGCGGGCACGCCACAAGGGCCACCACGCGGCACTCCGAGCCCTTGGCAACCGTTGGCTCGAGGTGCTCTGGCACTGCCTGCGCCAGGGCGTGCTCTACGACGAGGGGCGTCACGTGGCGAACCGGAACCGTGCCCTTGGACTTGCCCCCGGACCATCGGCTCGGGCTGCCGCCTGAGCCCTCGCGCGACCTGCGAGGAATCGCTGACTGCCTGGGGGTTGACAAACGGTGTCTCACGCCGCCACCTCCTCGGACGTCGGGCGGCCGGTCAGGGCGAAAAAGACGTCGTCCAGGGAGGGTTGGCGCACCTCCACGTCGTCTACCAGGGCCCCAGCAGAGTCAAGCGCTCGCACCACGAGCGTCGCCAGGCCCTTGTCGCCGTTCACAGGCGCAGAGACATGCCCATCGGACACGATCGGCGTCCCGGTCACGAACGGCTCCAGCGCAGACACGACTGTGCCGTGGTCCACGTCCGACGAGAACGTGACATGCAGGCGGGCGCCGCCCACGGAACGCTTCAGGTCGGCCGGCGTCCCCTCGGCGACCGACTGGCCGTGGTCGACCACCACCACCCGGTCTGCAAGCCGGTCCGCCTCCTCCAGGTACTGGGTCGTGAGCAAGACCGTCACGCCCTGGGCTGTGAGGTCTCCCACTACGGCCCACACGTCCGCCCGGCTTGTCGGGTCGAGACCGGTGGTCGGCTCGTCCAAGAACAGCACGGGAGGGCTTGCCACCAGGCTTGCAGCCAGGTCGAGCCGCCGGCGCATACCGCCCGAGTAGCCCTTGGCGGTCCGCCCCCCGGCTTCGGCGAGCCCGAAGCGCTCAAGCAGCTCATAAGCCCTGTGGGAGGCTTCACGGCGAGACAGGCCGGACAGCTCCCCGATCATCTGGAGGTTTTGCAGGCCCGTCAGTAGCCCGTCCATGGTCACGTCCTGAGCGGTAACCCCTATCTTCCGGCGCACCTGTGCCGGTTGGCCGACCACGTCGTAGCCAGCGACACGGGCCTTGCCCCCGTCGGGGGCCGTCCTGGTCGTGAGCACGCGCACAGCAGTCGTCTTGCCAGCGCCGTTCGGCCCGAGCAGCGAAAGGACCTCGCCGCGCTCCACACTGAAGCTGAGCCCGGCGAGCGCCTGCACCGTCCCGTAGCGCTTGAGCAGTCCCTCCGCCTCGATGACCGGTTGGGTTGTCATCCTGTCTCCTCCTGCGGCTATAAACCCCGTGCTCTGCCTTACCTGCCGCACGGTAAGTACCCAAGCCATAATAGCATCCACTGACCGGCCGTCAAGTAGAATGCGCTCGGATGGTACGTGACAAGGGCACGAGGGAGCGCATCCTCGACGTAGCGCTCGAGCTCTTCAACAAAGAGGGCTACGACCGCGCTTCGCTCCGAGAGATCGCAGAGCGCCTCGGGATCACCAAGGCCGCCCTGTACTACCACTTCCCGAGCAAGGCGGACATCCTCTTCGCGCTGCACCTGCGCATGCACGCCCTGATCGACGAACCGCTCCAGCTCCTAGGTGACGGCCCGGTCAGCCTCGAGCGCTGGGAGGACTTCCTGGCAGCCGCGGTGGAAAAGCTCGAAGGCAACACGGCCCTTTTCCTCTTGCACCGCAACAACCAAGCTGCGTTTGCCAGCTTGCACCTAGAAGGCCATAGCCATGCCCACACCGAGCTCGAGGAATGGGCCCACAAGGTGTTCAACGACCCGTCCCTCAGCCCAGACGAACGGCTAAAGCTGGCAGCCTCGTTCGCCGTCGCCTTCGTCACCCCGATGATGGCGGTGACCCTGCTGGGCCCAGATGCGCGCGAGCACCTGGGGCCAACGCTGCGCTACATCGTCCACGCCGTCCTCCACGCACCTGAGGGCAGCCCCGGAGACAAGCCCAAGGGCCGATCTCTTGGTCCCGGGCCGGCGGGCGAAGGCAGGACCGTAGTGCAGCACTGAGCTTTCTCGCAGGGCCCAACGCTTGGGCAAGGGCCCTGCGGGAGATCTGGAGCCTACTCGTCTCCATCCGATGTGAGGCTATGGGTCGGAGAAGATGTCGTGCCCGCCGACGCGACGCCAACGGACCGCGTCCTGGCCGTCGATTTTCACCCACTCGAACGTCGCCCGGCCATCAGGCCCGCCCAAGCTCCAGGTCATTTCCCAAACCCCGCGGGCACCCTGTACCGGCTCGACCCGCAACCCAGCCGGCCACGATGTCGTCCTCAGCCTGCTGCTCCATCTGCTGCCAGCGCTCAGCCCAGAACCACGCCTGACCCGCGCGGTGCGGCAACAACGGGTGCAGCTCGATCACGTCATCGTCGCGCTCGACGACTTCGACCTGCGCCCCGGGCTCCCGGCCCAATGCTGCACCATGACGGCTGTCATTTTCCCATCTCCCTATCTGTGAAGGGGTCCTCCGTCAAGAGGGCCCATTTGCTTTTGTTGGACTGCAGTAGTCGTTGCCGTGGCGGCGCGCGGCACTGATGACGGCCGAACGTGCCCGGGCATCCCAAACCCAAAGTTGAGGGACGCCCGTGCCGACGGTGCCGAGCCTGACGTCAGGTCATATGAGCGACCTCCTGGCGAGCCTTGGGCGCGGGGACGGGTGCGCGGTGCCGCTCTGCCTTATCTGGGTGCACGGACCTGTGCGTTTGGCTTGTAGTGGCCCGGCAACATGATGAGAGCTGGGACGAGCCCCGGTGTTGTGCGGCCGCTCGTTCTTTCCGGGACGCCCACCCGAAGGTGGCGACAGGAG
>JBMFUG010000129.1:0-4958 GCA_049966695.1 Acidimicrobiales bacterium
CTCATATGTCAAGGGAGGTCGCATGTCAGAGTTGAACAGCGACGAGCCAGTGTGTCAGGCCCGACTGGCCAGTACAGGTCATAGAGGTACCCTCCGGGTCCTCCGGCGTGCCCTGTTGCCGCTCGCGGCGATAGGCGCGCTCTTGGGCTCTTCGGTCGCTCCCGCCGCGGCCGCAGGGAGCCCGTACGTGGGACCACCGGTGCTCCCGCCGACAGGCGTGCCTGGCGGGTTCACCAAGGTTTTCACCGCCGTAGTCATCCCGTCCACCGGCCGGGTCGTCTCAGGGAAAATCGGCGGCATCTCCCTTTCCTTCAACGTCCCCCCCGGTGCAGCTCCACAAGGTGAGCAGCTCGTGGTCACGATCTCAGACCTGAGCCTTGTCAAAGTGAGCCAGTTCCGCCAGGTCCCTAAGTTCGTAATGCACTGGCGACCGGTCTTTGCTCTGGGCGTCTTGTTCCAGTACGCAGGCAAGCCCACGGCGAACAAGAAGCTCGTCACGATAAAGCTGTCGAGCAAGATGTTCCATGCCCCCGACTACCTGGTGGAGTACTCGCCAACTGCGCACGGCTTCGTACCCTTCCCGAAGTTCCACACCTATGTGGCAGACGGAGAGGTGCTGATGCTGGTCCCAGCCGGTACTGAGCTCGTGGTCGTGGCTCCTCCGTCCAGCCCAAAGCACTAGCCGGTTCGACCGGCCGAAGCACTGCTAGGGCCACCGTGCACCTCAGCGTCTTCAGAGGCGCCCCTGTCCGAAAGACAGGGGCGTTCGCGGCCTTGCTCGTGCTGGCTGGTGCGGGAGTATCTGCGTGCTCGGGTACGTCGAACGCCGCCAAGGCCCGTACTCGGCACCGGCCTGCCAGTGTGGTCAGCAAGGTCCTCCCGGCGCCGAAGGACCTCTTGGCCGCAAGCAGCCCGCAACCGAACGGCACAGTATGGGTGCTGAGCGGCACCCCAGTAGTGAGGACGTTGACGGACATCGACCTGAGCGACGGCAAGGAGCTCACCCAGGTGGGGGTGAGCAACAGCGCCTCCAGTGTGGCCGAGTCACCGACGGGCGTCCTGGCCCTAGGGTTAGCGACGCGGGCGACAGGTGCCGTCGAGCTTCTCAACGCTACGAGCGGTGCGGTTGAGGGGTCGGTGGCAGTCGGCGCCCCAGTAAGGGCCGTCGCGTTCGGGAGCGATGGTGTGACCCTGTACGTCTTGAACGGCAATGCGGCTTCGACGAGCGTCGCCACCGTCAACACCACCACTGACAAGGTGGTCGCGAGCTTCGGGGTGGCGAAAGACGCTATAAGCCTCGCCCCTGACCCGTCCCAGTCAGCTGTGTGGACACTTGACCGCTCCGGGGTTGTCGAAGAGATCTCGCTCAGCTCGGGTAAGCCTGTCGCAGACTTCTCGCTCGGCAACCCCGGCATCTCAGTGGCTGCTTCGCCTGCTGGCGGCACCATCTATGTACTGAAGGGGACCCCTGCCGGGAGCAACATCGCTGTCGTGTCGACCGTGACCGACTCTGTGAAAGAGCTCCTCGCTGCCGCTGCTGGCTCGGTGGCGTTGGCTGTGTCGCCTACTGGTCAGGTGCTGTACGACTTCGTTGGTACCCCAACGGTTGGCAATGTACAGGTGATGTCCCTGGGCCAGGGCAACACCTGAGCGGTCGGTTGTAGAGGGACTTTTGCCACAAGACGCTGGGACCGGGCTTGGCGAACGCGAGGCGCCTGTCAGGGACGATGGCCTTGTCTCCCCCAGCACCGAAGAAGCGAGCGCCGAGGCGGGAACGACGCTCGACCGGGAGACCCAGAAGGGCGCCGCGCACGTCCGGGGAGGTACTGGGCACGCTTCACGTCTAGGCGGCTTCACGGTCCACGGAGCACCTCTCGCGTACTGCCTCTCTTGGTCACTGGCCGGAGCGGTCCTGCTCAACTGGTCAGTCCAGCTTCTCGGCTTCGTCACCGTCTATCCCCCGCTCGCCCTCCTTGTGATCGGAGCGGGCGCCTGGGGGCTCGGAGCAGTTGTCCTGCCCTGGCTGGGTGTCGCCTGGCCAGCCAGGTGGCGGTGGCTCGGCGAGGCTGCGGCATGGACGACGGCGGTTTTGGTCGTCGGCTGCTACGCGGCTTGGGCGGTGCTCCAAGTGCGCACATCGCCGGGTTACGGTACAGACGAGATCGCCTTCAACCAGTACGCCGGCCTGCTCGCCTCTCACGGGCTCGACCCCTATACACGCTCGATGCTCCCGAGCTTCGCTCTCTACAAGGTCTCCCCCGACGGGTTCACCTACCACCTGAACGGTACGCCGGTCACCTCGCTGTCGTACCCGGCGCTGGCTTTCTTGGCGTACGTACCATTTTTGCTGCTCGGCTGGTCCACCCAGGTCGCCATCGCCCTCAACGCCGCAGCCTGGGCGGCGGCGGTCTTGTTGCTGTTCGCGCTACTGCCGCGTGAGCTACGGGCGCTCGGCCTTGCGCTGGGGAGCGTGGCCGCCTACGGGTCCTACGCGATCGGCGGTGTGACCGACATGCTGTACGTGCCGCTGCTCGTCGGCGCCGCCTACGGGTGGACCGCCTTTGCTCGTCGCCAGGGCTGGCGACGTTACGTAGGCCCGGTACTGCTCGGCCTCGCTATGTGCGTGAAGCAGACCCCCTGGGTGGACGCGCCTTTCCTGCTAGCCGGCATCTTCATGGAGGCACGGGCCGCCTCAGGGCTGGGCTATGCGGTACGCTCGGCAGCCAAGTACGTGGCAGCGGCTGCGGCGGCCTTCTTCGTCCCCAACCTTCCCTACATAGCGCTGGGACCATCTGCTTGGTTACGGGGGGTGCTGACACCATTGGTCGCCGGCACGGTACCGGCTGGCCAGGGCCTCATCGGGCTCACTTTGTTCCTCCGCCTCGGGGGCGGCTCGATCGAGGCGTACAGCCTGCTCAGCATAGTCGTCCTGGTCGTCTTGCTAGCTTTTTATGTGCTCAGCTACCCGCTTTTACGCCCAGCCACGTTCCTCCTCGCGAGCCTCGTGTTGTTCTTTGCCACGAGGTCGTTCGGCAGTTACCTCGTGTCATTGGTCCCAGTCATGGTCATAGCCGCCGTCACGACCGAGCGCGCCGAGGGGCATTATGGCCGAGCGGGCCGGGAAGCGTACCGGCTGCACTTGCCCAAGTGGAGCGCTACCCGTCTGCGAAAAGCTGCCCTCGCTGGCACTGCGCTCGTGCTGCCTATTGCCGTCGCCTTGCTGGCCCTGCTTTCCCCCCCGCCTACCAAGCTCACCATCACCGGCGCACGCACGACCGGTCAGCTGGCGACAGTAGAGCAGGTGAGCGTCAATGTTGCCAACCGCTCGGGCCAGCCTTTGCACCCTCACTTCACCATCGACGAGGGTGGCGCAGTGACTACCTTCTGGCAGGTGGCAAGCGGGCCGGCAACCATATCGCCGCACAGCTCCGCGAGCTACGTCCTCCAAGCGCCGAACTTCCCGGCCCAGCCCTCGATAGGCGGGGGCTTCCAGGTAATGGCCTTTACGACCCGTCCCGCTACGGTGAGCGCGAGCGCTCCTTACGTCCCTGAGACCGAGCACGTCGCCTTGGTCCCCGAGGCGATAAACAACCCGGTCCCAATAGGCACCAAGGTCGTGGTCAGGGCCGAGCTGTTGGACCAGTTCGACCAGCCGGTCCAAGAGGCCGGTGTGCCCGTGTACTTGGGCCAGATCATCTACGACCAGACCGGCCTCATCTACAGCGAGGCCGTCATAAACGGCAGCCCTCCGGGCCAGACCCCTGTAGCCGCGTACACCAATGCACAAGGAGTGGCGACTTTTGACATCGTCGGCACTCAGGTCACCCAGGACCCCGTCTACTTCGAGGCCAACCTGGTGAGCCCGACCGAGTACTACCCTTACGGCTACTCGCAGATCCTGGCGATCCGTTTTGAGGGGGCAAGATGACGGAACTTGGCGCTGAGAGCCCCGTTACAAGAACAGCCCCCTCGGCAACGCAGCTCGACGGCGGTACCGCTACCCCAACCGCTGAAGGGGCCCCCACCCGTCGTCGAGGTGCCCCTCTGCTCTCCCGGGCTTCTCGTTCAGACTGGTTAGGCTGGGCCGGCCTGGCGCTCCTGTTCGTCCAAGGGGTGGGGATGCTTGTTTGGAGCACACTGCTTTGGCGTCGCTTTGCCCTGACATCGGACTATGCCATTTACCACCAGGCGTGGTGGCTGATCGCGCACGGCCATCTCGACCCCTTCAGCACCTTTCTTGGCGACTCCTTCTGGCAAAACCACTCCGAGTTCATCATGTGGCCGTTGGCCCTTCTTGGTGTGCTGTTCCCGCATGGGCCGGTGCTGCTTTACCTGCAAGACGTGGCCTTTGTGAGCGCCGATATGGTTGCCTGGCAGTGGATGCGCACCGCAGCTAATCGCCTTCCCAACTGGCACAGCCGGGCCATCCTCATTGCCGGACTTGTGGTCCTGCTCGCTGACCCGTGGTCTTGGTGGGCAATATCCTTCGACTTTCACATGGAGCTGGTCGGCTCCGCGTTCGTCCTCGCTGCCGCTTATGAACTGAGCCACAAGGGCAGAAGGAGGGCCTGGGTGTGGGTTGGCCTCGGCCTGGTTTGTGGAGCCGTTACCGCCACCTATATAGCCGGGTTAGGCATTGCAGTTCTTCTCGTCAGCCGTCACTGGCGCCGCCGAGGCCTGCTGCTTCTGGCCATCGGCACGGGTTGGACGTTGCTCGTCACACTGGTCCACGGTGACCAAGGAGCCCCGCTTGGTAGCCTCTACGGCTATTTAGGAGCGAAGAATCAGAATCTGAATCCCTCCTCGAATGCCACTATAGCCGCAATTGTTCACAACGTCCTCACGCATCCCCTGAGTGTACCGACGGCCCTTTGGGCCCACCGGGTCGATGTCTGGGCCAACCTCGCGCCTTCAGGGCTTTTGGGGGTCTTTGACCCCTGGGCGCTCGGCTCGTCGCT
>JBMFUG010000130.1:0-4920 GCA_049966695.1 Acidimicrobiales bacterium
CCCTGGGCCGGCGCCCGGTCCTCGGCTTCCTCGCTGCGCCCCATGAGCAAGGTATAAACCGCCTTGGAGCGCGAACGTCCGACCGCCTTCGCCTTCAGCATAGACAGGGCGGCAACCAACGGCTCGAGCAAGGACCCGGGAAACCCGACAACGGTCTCACCCGGCGCGAGATCAGTTGCTTCGCGACAGCCATAGCAGCCCAAGGCGAAGTTCAGCCGTCCCTCGCTATGGGGCACGATGGTAGCGTCGACGCAGGCCGCCTGCAATATGGCTGTGTCAGCCGTGCGGCGTTGGCCCCCGTGCACGTTGAGGTCAGCCAACGTGAGCCACATGAGCGACTCGACTTGGCCCTCCACCACCACTACGTCGGGCCGCCGCGGGGCGAGCCGCAACGGGCACACGGCGATACGGGCAATGCTACCGGCCGCGAGGCGGGGCATCCCCACGAACATCGCCCTGCCTATCGCCGGGTCGGAGACGATGCCAAAACCGACCAAGCCTCTGCCACTTGCGAGGGCGGGGGGCAGGGGCCGGAACCCGAACGCCGCGGCTGCCGCCGGGCACGAAAGGCCGTGCCCGTCTAGGGTAACCGACGCGCCGTGGCGTGCCCTCATGAGCGCTTGGCAATAGCGGTGGCGCCGAAGAGCCTCGAACCCCTCGAAAGGCGCAGTGTCGTCGCCGGGCCCGAGAAGGAATACTGCCACCGGGTCGGTACTGTCGCCCACTAGCCCCCTTGACCTCCCAAGCTTGTTGTAAATGAGTCAAGTTTGAGGAAAAAGGGCCAAGAACGCTGGGTTCTTCATCGTAAGAGTTCAGGCGGCGAGGCCAGATCGAGCAGCAAGGTCTTCGAGCTCGGCTGTGAGCGCTCGGAGGGCCCTGCCGAGTGGTGGCGGAGGGCCGGTCGCCCCCGTGGCCTCCGCCATGCCGCTCAGGATGAAGCGGCTGTAAGCACGGCTCAGGAACAGTGCGGCGCTGAGGCCGGCGTCGGTGACGGTGTAACGGTGGCTGTGGGGGACGCGTTCGATGAGGCCGTGCAGGCGGAGCCGGCGCAGGTGGTAGCTCATGCGGCCCTGGGTCATCGCGCCCGGGGGGAGCCCGAGCGCCGGGGCGAGGAGCTCTCGCAGGTCGGCCAGTCTGAAGCCGTCGTGCAGGAGCCGCAGGGGCACCAGCGCTTGGAACAGCGCCTGGGTAGCCGGGGCATCGAAACGCAGGGCGGGGGCGCGCTGGCCCCCCACCTCGACGGGCCGGCACACCTTGTCGTAGGCCTCCTCGCCGGTCATCGGGTCGCTGCTGGTTCGTTCCACCTCCAAGAGGCGGCGGTTGGCAGAAAAGCCGACCTGCCTGAGCGCAGGCAGGTTGTGCAGCAGGCGCCCGACCCCGAACTGGGTGGCGTCGTTCACGGTGAGCTCGGTCCTTATGGCACGGTCGAGCTTGAAGTACTGCTTGATGAAAGAGCGCTTGTAGTCGACATGTAGCGACGGCGCCACGCCCTGGGTGAGGACCCTGGTGCGGAAGCGCCCCGGGGTACGCCGGCTCGTGCGCCTGCCGAAGATGAGCGAGACCTTGTCGGGCCGCCCGGCGTCGAGGTTCTGCCTTACCACGTCCTCGAAGAAGACCCGTCCCGAGAGAGGTCGGTCGAGGACCTGGGTGAGCGAGAACTCGGCCTGGAGCACCGAGATCTCGTAGCGGTAACCAGCTTTGCGGTCGGCCGGGGCATAGGGGTGGGGCAAGATGGTGAGCCACTTGCGGACGAAGCGCTCTATATGGGCCGGCCCGAGCCGGTCGCATATGCGCTGCAGCCTCCTCGGGTCGTCGGCCGACAGGAACCCGTTGTCGAGCGCCTCGAAGCCGATGCCGGCTGCCTTGGCCTGTTGCTGGGACCAGTGGTGGCCATTTATGCAGGCCTTGGCTGTATAGGGGAAGTAACTGCAGAACTTGATGAAGAAGGGGCCGAAGTCCTTGTCGAAGCAATAGAAATAGAACGAGTTGACCATGGCCGTCGCCCGCACCAACCAGGGGTAGGCCTTGCCGGTCTTGGCGCTCTTGCGGCGCTCGGTGCGGTAGACGGTCGCCTTCTCTTGGGCGCGCCCGACGAAGAGCACCCCCTCGGAGCCGTCGTGGCCAGCCAGGTAGCGCTGGGCGACGTCGTCTTTGCGCTCGCCCTTCTTGAAGTCGACCAGGTCCAAGCCGTTGTCCTCCACGAAGCCGTGGACGCTGGCGACGAACTTCTTTGTTATGGGGCCCATCACCGCCCCCGAGGCAAAGGGCTGGCCCCTCGTCTTCTTGAAGAAGCCGACCACGCCCTCGGGGTAGGCGAGCTTTGGGACATATAGGTTCAAGTACATCCTGTCGATGCACTCGAGGGAGAAGGTGACGTGCTGCGAGAGGACTTCTGCTGCGCTTCGGGGTATGGTCATCGTCGGGCTCCGGTCGTGTCGGGCACGG
The DNA here is from genome assembly GCA_049966695.1 of Acidimicrobiales bacterium. Classification (GTDB taxonomy): domain Bacteria; phylum Actinomycetota; class Acidimicrobiia; order Acidimicrobiales; family Palsa-688; genus JAKAWM01. Next base: position 2,446 of record JBMFUG010000130.1, read on the forward strand.
CCCTCTCAAGGGCCACCTAACCGCTGTAGGCGGTTCATGACGGCCGGTCTTTGGCCAGCCAAGCCCCGCGGCCGGAGCCTACACGCTGCCCGGTGCCGGGGCCAGCCCCGAGGCCACAGACGGGCCCTGCCCGGCGCCAGCAAGGCATCGGCGGCCCGTCACCAGCAGCCCTGGTAGGAGGAAGCCCGTGGCGGGCGCCAGCCTGCGAGGCCGCCCGAGCTGGTCCCCTCGGGCGCGACCGCGCAAGCGGAGCCCGTGGTGGGCGCCAGCAGCACGAGGGGCGCATATCGTGCCGCCTCGCCCGTTGCCGCCGTGCCCAAAAGCGCCAAAGCCCGCGCGACAGGGGTGTCAAGGCCCCCTGAGCGAGGACACGGAGCCCGGCCGGTTAGCGACCGGAGGGAGCGGCCCGAAGGGCAACCGGACCGTGGCGGCGTCCCGCAGCGTGGCCTTGACACCCCGGAGCTACGCCCTGCCCACAATGCGAGGTGAAGGGGATGCCGCCCCGACCAAGGGCTCCCGGCTAGCACTTCCCCCAACTCGCTCCCCATTTTCTGGCGGCATCCCCTTCGCCGTCCACTTGGGCCGCCCAAAAGCCAACGCCTCCAACGTCTTCAGGCACGGACGTGGGGACCAGCACCACACCGCTTCATTGGGCTGGGGCGAAGCCCCGCTAGTACTTTCACCCATGGATGAACGTGGCACCGCTGCGCCTCCTGTTAAACAATGATAGGCGCGGTGCACTCGTATGTCCAGTAGACCGGCTGCGTCCGCCGGTTACAGTCATCTGTTAGCCCGCGAGAGCGTCCGGCTAGGCGCGCGATCGATTAACAGCTGCAACCGTGAAGACGCCTGCGCTGTAATTCCGAGGAAACCAGTCTTATCTGGTTCGGCGATGCAACATGTGCCGCGGTACAATGCAGGTCCAGTCGTTTTCTCGTCGCTGATAGCACTACAGGTCAAGCCTGGTGAGCAAAAAGGTTGATGCACTTGCCATGCCGGCCTGCCCTTCCGGCGCACAAGTAACGATGTCAGACCTAATATGCGAGTTACGCAAGTGTAACCGCAAGTGTGAACACTGAATGGGCAGATCCCGCGCAAGCTTTGTACGGGCCGCAGGAGCCAGCGAGGCTGGGGCGACCCGCTATACCAGCTCAGAGGCGCCAGCAGCCACCTAACGGGCTGATTGGTCAAAAACTTTCTGCCCGTGGCGCGCGACGCGAGCTGAAACGACTACGAGCCGTCTTCGCAGCTACCGCCGGTGCACTGACTTCTTATACCCCGCGGACCCTTGCAACCAGGCCAGATGTAAAAGCTAGCTTGCGCGCGTCACGCCCGCATGGCGTTCAGTACCTCGCAGCCCCCGGGCATGTGGCGCATGGCCGCCCCAAACTTCTGACCCATTATCCTGTCTTTTAGCATAGCATGCTCGCGCGACCACGGCCCTATCTCCGAGACGTAAGCAGGCACGCTGGTGGCACTGAAGCTGTGACGGTGAGCGAGCCACGCGTACGCCGTCTCCAGAGGCCAAAGCCGAACCGGTCCGAGACCACCCGGACGACGTTACCGCACACCAGAAGAGGCCTCGTCCAACTCTGCCTATGCACACCAACAGGCTTTGAGCGAGCCCGGGCACCGGCCGGCGGCACGCGAGCGTGCTCCATCACCTCTGCCTACATGCCGGCCGCCTCTTGGCGGGCGTGGCCAGTGACAAAGCACTTTACCTCCTCCAGCGATCGCGACGGGGCTTCGTGCGCCCGCGCTGGTAAGCAACCCTCGGCGCCCGCAATACCACGGCCACCACCAGCCATCCGGGACACGACCCTTCGAGCAGGGTCCAGACGGCCCGTGCATCGAGCCCAGAGCTTGAGTAGAAGGCCCCGGCAACTTGAGCAGATCTCCGCGGTGATAACCCCACCCCCCGACCGCACAGACAGGTAAACAGACAGGTAAGCACGCTAGGCACCAGCCCGCATACTTGCGACACGTGCCTTTTTGCTTTGACGCCTTTGGCTAAGCGCCTGTCGGGCCCAAGTCAAACCCGGCGCGCCGTAATGGAAACTGCCACGTCCTCCAGCCTGCCCAACGACTGCGGCGTTCTGCCGTCGCGCGCATCGCAGCCGCCGACCATGAACTAAAGATCTTTCCGTAATAGCTTGACATAGCTACATGCGTGCGGGGTGATAATGAGGTGGCTACTTCCGCAAAAACCCAAGCCACCAAGCGGGAGGCGAAGGTCCAGCGCGACTTCGAGGCGCTGAAGAAGCGTCGTACGCGTGCGGCGGCGATGTCCCGAGAGGCAAGTCTCAAGCTGATGTTGCTTATAGCTTGGGCGTCTCTCGTGAAAGCGCGTCCGAGTGGTACCGGCTGTGGGGCACCGGCGGGCGCGCAGCCCTGGCCGGTGCTGGCCGGGCGGGACGCTTGCCCAGGTTGTCAGACCAGCAGCTGGGAGAGGTCGTTGCAGCACTGAAAAAGGGC
>JBMFUG010000131.1:0-4828 GCA_049966695.1 Acidimicrobiales bacterium
GCCGCCAAGCAGATGGGCTATGGCTGGGGCTTCGGGGTACATGAGGCGCTCGACCAGCTAGGAGCCCTCATAGGGCCGCTCGCACTGGCGCTTATCTTGTCGCTGAAGCATGGCGACTACAAGCTCGCCTTCGCATCGCTGGCCGTCCCCGCCGTCATAATGTTGTCCCTCCTGGCCCTGGCGCGCATCACCTACCCTCGCCCCCAGGACCTTGAGCCCTCCACCACCCCAATTACGACCGAGGGGCTCCCGGCAGTTTTCTGGATCTACCTGGCTGGCGCCGCTCTAGCAGCGGCTGGCTTCGCAGACTTCCCGCTGGTGGCTTTCCACCTAGAGCGCTCGGCCACGCTAAGCGCCGCGGCAGTTCCCGTCTTCTACGCGATAGCAATGGCAGTTAGCGGTCTTGGGTCGCTCGGCTTCGGGCGGTTATTTGACCGGGCCGGCATCGGCGTACTGGTACCGCTCACGGTGCTCAGCGCTGTTTACGCCCCGCTCGCTTTCTTCGGGCGGTTCTGGGTGGCCCTGGCAGGCGTGGCCCTTTGGGGCCTCGGCATGGGCGTACAGGAATCGATCGTGGCCGCAGCAGTAGCCCCTATGGTCTCGCCCGGTCGACGCTCATCGGCCTACGGGCTGTTCACGAGTGTGTACGGCATCACCTGGTTCGCCGGAAGTGTTGTCATCGGCGCCCTGTACAACGTTTCCTTCGTGGCATTGGTAGCCTTTTGTACCGCTGCCGAACTAGCCGCTGTGCCCTTCATCATGGTCGTGCGTTCTCGCACGGCTAAACGGACCGATGGCGTGGCCGAGGCATGAACGAGCCCGCTCCCACGACCACCCCCATCGCCCGAGGCACCATCGTCACTGTCTACTTGGTCCGCCACGGCCGCACGGCGTTCAACGCCTCCGGGGCCTGGCGAGGGCATGCCGACGTCCCCCTAGACGAGGTGGGGCAGGCCGAGGCCGCAGATTTAGGCCGCGCGTTCGCGACGACGCCGCTCGCCCTCGTCGTCACCAGCCCGCTCGCCCGGGCCCGCCTGACGGGCGAGCCCATAGCCCGCTCCGCCGGCGTAGAGCCCGAAGTCGACGACCGTCTCACGGACCGTGACTACGGCCCGTTCACGGGCCTCAGCCCGCTCGATGCCGGGTTCTCCGTCGGCCAGGTGCTGGCTGAGGGACCAGGGATCGAGCCGGTCAAAGCGGTCGTGGCTAGAGTTGAAGCAGCCTTAGGGGACATCGTGAGGCGCTTAGCGGACGCGAACCCCCCGGCAGGTGCGGTGGTGGCGCACGACGTCATTAACCGCCTGGCCCTAGCCCGGCTGGTGCCAGGACTGGGCAGTGCCGACGACATCCCCCAGCGCACCGGGTGTTGGAACAAACTGCGCTACGGGCCTGACGGTTGGCAGGCGCTCGTGGTGGATGCCCTACCCGGTGAAATAGAGCCCTCGTGAACGTCTGCTAAGCGTCTGGCTCAGGCACCTCACCTCGCCAAGAGCCCTCTGCCGTCTGGCGCAGGCACCTCACCTGGGCAAGGCAACTATGGGGGTATGGGGGCTATGCGGGCGGCTCACCAAAAACCCGCTTGTACACGTCCTCGCCGTACGCCGTGGGCTCGGGCGGGCCAACGACGAGCCGGAACGGCAATGCTCCGAGCTGCCTGGGCGCCCGTAAAAAAATGGCCTGCTCGATGCCCATTTCGTAAAGGCTGTCGGCCAGGTCGAACAGGTGCGTCACCAATGCGACCCTCACACCCTCGTCGACCAAGGGCAAAAAGACCTGCCTGCCTATCTCAGACCCCTCTCTTTCGTTGGTCGAGGCGAACGGCTCGTTGCACAGCAGCAGGCAACCCGGCGTGAGCTCTTGGAGGATTTTGCCCATCCTGGCCAGCTCCTCTTCCAGCTTGCCGCCGCGCATGGCCGGGTCTTCATTGCGCTTGAAATGAGTGAAGACCCTTGGGCAAAGGCTGGCGCTAAAAGCCTCGGCAGCTACGAACATGCCGGCCTGCATCATTAACTGAGCGGTCCCCAAGCTGCGCAGGAACGTGGACTTACCGCCCCGATTTGCCCCCGTGACGACCACAAGCTCCTTGGCACCGGCATCGACATCGTTACCGACCGCCTGGCCTTCCAGCCCCAGGCTGAGGGACGGGTCATAGAGCCCCTTGGTGGAAAAACCCGGCCCGTCAATAATACGAGGCGTACAGGTCGGCTCCCCTTTAGCCCTCAGGATCCGCTCAAGGTTCAGGCAACCCAGGTAAAAGGCAAGCTCTGTGCGCAAGGCAACAAAGAAGCCTACGACGTGCTCGGTCGATTGGGCCAAAGCGTTGGCAACCTGGTTCAAGCCCTTGGCACGCAGATCCGACAGTGCTCGCAACCCAGCCTCGTCACGTTCCGCCACAGTAAAGCTATAGCTCCGTGCGCCGCTTCGAGACAACCTCCCCCTCAGGGTCGTTACGGCGGGTTTGCGCAGCACGTAGTGCGCCCCTTTATTGGCGCGGCCCAAGGTGGCGCTCATCATTACTCCCCGGGGGAACTTGAGCTCCTTCAGCTGGCCTTCCAGCGCCTTCAGGTACGTCTCGTCGAGCTCTTGCAAAACAGAAGAAAAAAGGCGCCTGAACGCTGGTGAGCCCAAGTCTGGCGCGTACTGGCCTGCCAGGTGCCTCAGCTTGCGCAGGCTATTGCAAAGCTGCCCGAGCGACTGCAGTGAAGAGTACATAAGGCTCTCGGGTGAACGGTTGAACGCGAAGAACGTGACCCTCCTATGGGCGTCGAGCGCCTCGATAGCGACCTCGTAGAGCTGGCTGACGAGCTCGGGATGAGCGAGGCAATCAGACAGAGCCTGCTGACGCCAAATGACCGTGGCCGCGCTCGGCACAGGGCAAAGTACGGCCGCCTTGGCCACTTGGCGGACGAACTTGTCCCCCCCTGCCATGGCGTCGAACAACCGGTCGAGGCCAAGATCGCAAACCAAGTCCTCGCTCTCGGGCGACATCTGTTGGTCGGACGAGAAATCTGCACCTGGGCTCATGAGGGAGGCTCTCACCGGGGTACGCTCTCCTCGGCCGCGTGGCGGGCCAACCCGTAACGTTCAGCAAGCGCGGCAGCATACGCCGTACCGGCTGGGGGTTGGCGTACGACCTTGTAAGTCCGCACCAACGGGTCTTCAGGGTCGACAGTCGCGACCATGCTCACCGTTGCGTCATTGGCCGTAGCCAGCTCATCAACGAACGTCACGAGCACACAGAACGACCGGCGCTGCGCCAGCCGGGCCAGCACTGCTCGGCCGAGCCGGGCCGCGTCACGAAGCGTCGTGGAAGAAAATGTCTCGTTCATGACCACGACGCTCCTGGCCGTAGCCTGACCAAGCATTTCGTGGACGTACACAAGCTCGTCCTCCAAGTGGCTCCGCCCCGCCTCCAGCTGCTCCTCCTGCTCGAACAACGTGAAGACGTGGTCGGGCAACACTATCGAGGCGTCACGGGCAGGGACAGGCAACCCAAGCCCAGCCAGGTAGTGCAGCTGGCCGAAAGCCCGGGCAAAGGTCGTCTTCCCACCACTGTTGGGACCGGTCACGACTATGACCCTCTCGTTCGCCCTGAAATAAAACGAGCTTGGCACCACGCGGTCGTCGGCTGGTCCCGGGCCGGCCAACTTTGCCGCCAAGGCCAGGTCGAACACGTCGTCTGCCTCGGTGCTCTCCGCAGAAGTGGACAAACGCGGGTAGCAAAACTGTAGCCCGGCTTCCCGCAAGGGCGCGATGTAGCCCAAATAGGAGAGGTAGAACTGAGCGTCGCGGTCAAACGCAGCTACCGCCTCATCGATGTAGCTCTTATGGGCGCCAACATAACGGTGCAGCGCCTCGAACGGCCCCGGGTTGAGCCGAGCGACTAGTTCCAGCACCTGGCTCTCTACGCGGTCCATCTGTAGGTAGTCGGCGAGCTCGGACCTGTAGTCCTTCACTGGCCCCTCTGTGAACTTGGCGAACAGCGACTGGACTTCTGCCGCATAGTCGGGCTCGCCCCCCTGCTCGCTCACCGTTACACGCGTGCCCCGGATCCGGACCGAGTACGTGACCGAAGCGAGCCCCGCCAGGACCTGTCTTGCTCCGTCCGCAAGTGCCTGGAACGCTGGAGAGGCACAATATGTTGTCAGATAGTCGCGAAAGTCGTTAAAACCACGCGACGACAGTTCCAAGCTCTCCAACCGGCTGGCCAGCGTGCGGACCGCTTCGCAATAGGCGACGACCGCGTCCACCACCACACGTTCGGCCTGTAGCGGGTGAAAAAGCGAACGAGCTAGGGCCATGACCTCGCGCACCTTGCCCATCGCCTCACCGAACTGCCTCATCACCGCCGCCACCTCGGGCCGCTCTAGGTCGGCGAGGACTTCATGGCGGTAGGCAACGCAGCTGAGATCTGTGAGAAGCGTGTAGTAAAGCTCGGCAAAGTCGCTATCTTCGCGCCCGGCAGCGAGAGAGCCGAAAACCTGGTCGAGGTTGAGGTCTCTCGCGAAGCGCCGGTCAGCCAAAGCCGCTGGCCTCTGGCCTGCGGTGCTGGGGTAAAGGATCGAAGGGGCCATGGTCCTACCGCTGCTTTGTCCGGTAGAAGCCATCAGCCGCTGCGGCATGACCGTGCCACATCGGCACAACGCGGGCCTCATCGCGCTGGCCCCCATCGTAGCGCGCTCAGGCCGAAGACCGTCGCCAAAGCGCGTGGTGCTCCGCGGGCCTTCTTGACCCAGCGGTGGCGGCCATGCTAAAAAGTTCGCTACCGCGATGAGGCTCGCGTACCGCCGTGCCCGGCACGGCTGATGGCTTCTAACCCCGACAGTTC
>JBMFUG010000132.1:0-4820 GCA_049966695.1 Acidimicrobiales bacterium
AGACCCAGCTGTTCGTGGGAATAGGTGCAGAGGCTTTGCCCGTAGCTGAAGAAGTCGCGTTAAAACTTGGCCGGGTGAGGCAATGGCTGCAGCGCTCCGGCTACCAAGCCGTTCTCTTGACCATGCAGGCAAACGTAGCGTGGGTAACCGGGGGCATCGACGACATCATTGCCCGTAACGAAGAGCCGGGGCAGGTTTGGGCCATGGTCGACCCAGAGCGGGCCTTGCTCCTCACGACCAACGTAGAGGAGCCTAGGCTCCTGGCTGAGCTCGACCTCGAAAGGGCCGGGTTCGAGCTCAAAGTGGCCCCTTGGTACCGGCCGGGCGGCTTGGGGAGCCTCGCAGAGGAACTGGCCGGAGGTCGGGCCGTCGCCAACGACGGCAACGGGCCGGGCAGTGCGCTCGGCGACCAACTGGCCACGTTGCGAGTGCCTCTTACGGTGCAGGAGCACGCCCGCCTAGCGGAGCTGGGTGCCGACTGTGCGCGGGCGCTCGAAGGGGTAATGCGTGACTGGACGCCAGAGCAGAGCGAAGTACAGGTAGCGGGCCGCATCGCTGCCGCTCTAGAAGAGCTCCGTATCCTGCCTTCAGTCCTGCTGGTAGGCGGTGCAGAGCGACGGCGTGCCTTTCGCCACCCGGTCCCGACTTCCTCAGCTACAGGCCAGGACGTCCTAGCAGTGATAGTCGGCGTGAGAGGCGGCCTCAACGTGGCCTGCTCGCGGTCGGCGTCCGCCGGGCACCCGGCCGCGGATCTAAAAGCCCGCCATTTTGCCGCCTGCTTGGTGGAGGCCAGGATGATAGCCGCTACGAGGCCCGGCGTTAGCTGGCAAAGCGCGCTGGCTGCGGGGCAGGAGGCGTACAGCGAAGCCGGGTACCCTGGCGAGTGGAAAGCGCACTGGCAGGGCGGCCCCATCGGCTACTACTCCCGAGAGTACGACGTCGTCCCTGGCACTGAGACGGCGGCTCGGCCTGTCCTGGCCGGTTCAGCTTTCGCATGGAACCCAAGCGTCCAGGGAGCCAAGTCCGAGGACACCTTCATAGTTGGGCCGGAACGAGCCGTCCCCGTGTCGAACACCTCGGACTGGCCTTCTTTGTTCATCGAGACCCCTGAAGGCGAGATCGCGCGGCCGGCCGTCCTTGCCGTATGAGCACCGCCGCCCGCGTCAGCGCGCCTTTCAAGCTCGCCTGCCAAAGGCCGGTTGTGGCCCGACCCGCGTGCTAACGGCCCTGCCTACTAGCAGGTCGCGCACGACGACATTGCCCACCCGGTCCTACCTGGCATAAGCCGCCTTGCCACCCGAAGGGGCTAAAAGCACTCAGGCCTCGGCCAAGGGCCCAGCCTCCAGCGCCTCAGCGGTTGACGCCCAGCGTCAGCCCAGCAACCAGGTAACGCTGGAAGAACAAGTACACGAGCACGGCTGGCAGAGCACTTATCAACGAGCCAGCCATCAGCTCAGGTATGGCCACAACGCGCCCGGAGGCAAGCACCCCGAGCCCGACAGTGATCGTCCGGTTTGTCGGTTCTTGCAAGAAAAGGAGCCCGATCAGCAGGTCGTCCCAGATCTGGATGAACTGCAGCACAGCGACCGTCGCCAAGGCCGGCGTCGCCAAGGGTAGGGCCACCCTCCAGAAGGTGCCTTCGTAGCCAAGCCCGTCGCAAACTGCTGCCTCCACCAGCTCTTCGGGCAGGCCACGGTAGAAAGTCGTCATTAGGAACGTCGCGAACGGCGAGCCCATCGCCGCGTAAACCAAAATGGCTCCGAGGTAGCTGTTGATCAAGTGCACGTGCGCGAAGTTCACGTACTCGGGGATGATAATGGACTGCAACGGCACCATCATCGACCCGATGATCGCTACGAACACTATTCCCTGGCCACGGAACTTCAATTTAGCGAACGCAAAGCCCGCAGAGCTAGACACCACAAGGATGATCGCTATAGCCGAGACTGCTACAAGCGTAGAGTTCAGCAGCTCTCGCCCGACAGGCAACGCAGAAAAAAGGCCCGACCAGCTCGAAAAAGAATAGCCTTTACCGTTTATGTACTGGGCTTGGCTGTGCAGCGAGGTCAGCAGCATGAACCCGAACGGGTACAGCATGACAAAGCTAGCAATGACCAGCGCCACAAAAATTACGACCCTTGCAGGGTCCTTCCGCGCGCGCCTTACTGCACGGGCGACCCGGCCAAAGCCATTTGGCTTGGCCATGGCCGTCCCCAGGCCGCCGCGCAGGCTGCTACCCGCTACCGTCCCCGTAGTCATTCCTCGCCTCGGAAGATCCGCAGCTGCGCGATGCTAACGCCGAACAGCATTATGAACAGCACGACCCCGAGCATCGCGCCCGTCCCGAACTGGCCAATGTCAAAAGCCTGCTGGTACACAAAAAACTCAAGGGTCGTCGTGCCGTAACCTGGCCCGCCACCGGTCATCACGAAGATCAGGCTGAACAGCGCCGTAAAGGCCGTGATCACCGTTATAACAAAGCAGAACTGGAAGTACCTTTTCAGCATCGGGACCGTAATACGCCTGAACGAGGCCCACCGCCCCGCGCCGTCAAGGTGCGCTGCCTCGTAGATGTACGGGTCGATGGTCGACATACCGGTCAAAAATATAATGGTGTTGGTACCGACCATGGACCAGACAAACGTCAGCGCCACTGCAAGCAAAGCCGTGTACTGCTGGCTCAAGAAATCGACAGAGCGAAGGCCGAAGGCACCTATAAGCACATTGATGGGCCCGTTGGGGGCAAACGCCCTCACGGCCACCATCCCGATCACTACCCATGACACTGCCGTCGGCAGGAATATCAGTGTCCGGAACAGTTTCCACCAGGGAGGGTGCTCGTGGAGGAGCGCCGCTATCATAAGCGGTACGGCCAGTGCGACGGGCACCGACAGTAGCAGGAAGCCGTTGTTCTCCAGCACCCGCCAAAAAATTGGGTCTGTGAACAACCTGACATAAGTGCTCGGCCCGATCCATTGGGCGCTCAGCCCGTTCCAGTTGGTCATCGAGTAGTAAACGGCCTCGCCTATCGGCACGACGAGCAGGAGCCCCACGAAGACCAGAGCGGGCACGCTGAGCAACATGCCGGCACGGGCCCGGCGCTGCTGTAACCCGCTGCCCTTTCGCGTCTGCCGTCCTCGACCGCTAGCCACGCGGCTATCTGCTGGTACGCCACCTCTCGCTACGGACTTCGCGCCCGGCGCGGCCTGGGCCAGCTCAGAAAGTGCTGCAGTGCCGCTCACCCAGCCTCCTTCGCCATCTTGTCATTGCAATATTGTGGGCCCCCGTCCACCACCGGTACGGGCCTTGGGCCCGTGCCGGTGGTGGGCTGCCAACAGGCCGTCAGCCCAGCTGGGACGGCCCGCCAGACAAAGGGCACTTACCCACTGACCGTATAGGTGCCCCAGGTAGCGCCCCGTTCGGACGCCGGCAGCTGCTGCCATGCCTGCTCGATCTCTTTTGCTCCTCCCAGTGGCGTCACTTGGCCAGCAAGCACCTGCGGTAGCACCTTGCTGCCCGCAGTCACGACGTCCGGCTGCACCACGTTGTCCAGCATCGGGTACTTCACAAAGTGGCTCTTTGCTGCGAAGTCGAGCATCTGCTGGCTCACGGGGTTCGTCGAGGCGACACCGCGTACGTCGGGGATCAGCCCGGACGCCGCGACAATCCTCCCCGCCTCAGGGGTGGTGAGGAACTGCAGGAACTGTGCCGCCTCGGCCTTGTGCTGCGAGTACGTCGTCATTGAGAAGCCGTCACCGGGGTACTGCACCACGCCATGGATCGGGGTGTTGGAGAACGGCGGGACGAACGTCCCGAGGTTGCCCTTCAGCCCTGAGTACAGCGTCGCAAGGTCCCAGTTACCTTTGATCAGCATGGCCGACTTCCCGTGCTCGAAGGCCGTCAGCGAGCCGATCGAGGTTATGACGTCTTTGTTGGTGTAGCCGTCCGCGTACAGTTTGTGCCAGTTCGCGAGCTGGTTGACGATCGTCGGGCTCGTCCACGGTATGCTCCCGTTGAAAATGCCTTGCCACTTTGACAGAGGGTAGGCACCTATCATCATGTAGCTCATGTCGTACCACGGGTAGAACTCCGCACCGAGGTTCTGGGAGCCCGCCCCGTAGTAAAGGCACGTGGTCCCGATCGCCTTGAACTTTGCACAGTCATTGAACAACTGGCTCCACGTACGTGGCACGGAGCTTATGTGCGCCTTCGCGAACAGGGCCTTGTTGTAAAAGCCGATGTAGAACTGGTCTTCCAGAGGGATCACGTACGGGCCGTTGGCCGCGTTCAGGCCTTGGGCCGTCCAGCGCAGCCCGTCCATCCGCGCTAGATCACTAGCGGGGACCCATGGCTTTAGGTTTTCCAGGTAGCTCTTGTACTGCAGGGCGAACAGCCCCGTCCACATGACCGCAAGATCTGGCCCCGTACGCGAGATCGCCGCGGCCTGCAGCAGCGAGAAGTAGTTGCTCGCCGGCTGGGCGACGACGTTTATCTTAATGTTCGGGTGCAGCTTTTCGAACGCTGACACCAGGTTGTCCGTCGCTGTCGCGTTCGCCTCCGTCCCGTAGTTCTGCCAAAGCGTCAACGTGACCGACGGGCCGCCTGAGGACTGACGGGCTCCGGCCGCGAACGCTGTACCCCCAGGTGCAGCTAGGCAAGAGGCAGCGACCACGGTCGCACCGGCCACCGTGGCTAGCTGCCTGTACCAACGACTACGTACTTGCATGTTCACACTCCCTTACTCTTGTCGTTAGAAGTTCTAACGTGTGCACTGCCAGGGCCTAAGACCAGCTGAGACTGGGCTGTGCTGCAGTGTAGCC
>JBMFUG010000133.1:0-4772 GCA_049966695.1 Acidimicrobiales bacterium
ACCAGAAGGCTGCCTACAGTTTTGCCATCGAGAGGGGCCTTGATGTGGTTATCCTGTTGCACGCGGACGGCCAGTACGCCCCCGAGGTGCTACCAGACTTCATCGACACCTTCGAGCGCACGAACTGCGACGCTGTCTTCGGCTCACGGATGATGAAAAGGGGGGCTGCCAGGAACGGCGGCATGCCTCTGTACAAGTTCCTAGGGAACAAGGCCCTTAGCCGCTTCGAGAACTGGGTGCTCGGCTCGGCGCTCACGGAGTTCCACTCCGGTTACCGGGCCTACCGGGTCGACGCACTGAAGCGCGTCCCCTTCATGGCCAACAGCGACGGCTTCGACTTCGACACCCAAATTATCGCCCAGCTCCTCGGCGTCGGCGCACGGATCGTGGAGATCCCCATACCGACTTACTATGGGGATGAGATTTGCTATGTCAACGGGTTGCGCTACGCCTGGGACGTAGTTCGCGACGTCGTTGAGTACCGTCTGGCCTCCAGGGGCCTCGGCACGCCGGCTTGGGTGCCGAGGCCCAAGTACGGCTTCAAGGAAGAGGAGGGTTCATCGCACAAGGTGGTCCTCGACATGATGGGCACGGCTCCGAGGTCCCGGCTGCTCGACCTCGGGTGTGCGGGGGGCCTTCTGGCCGAAAGGCTGCGCAAAGCCGGGCACTATGTCGTGGGGGTTGACTACCAGCAGGTAGGACAAGTTCATGGGCATGTTGACCGTTTTGTAGAAGCAGACCTCGCCAAAGGTCTCCCGGAGGCGCTCCTAGGAGAGAGCTTCGACATAGTCATTGCCGCCGACGTCATCGAGCACCTACCTGAACCGCAGGATCTCCTGCGCCAAATTACAGCAGTTCTGCAACCTGGTGGGCAGGTGATAATATCAGTCCCGAACTTTTCCCACTGGTACCCGCGCCTTCGGGTCGCGCTCGGCCTTTTCGGCTACGACCGGTTGGGTATCCTCGACCAAAGCCACCTTCGCTTCTTCACTCGGCGCTCCCTAGCCCGCCTAGTGCGAGAAGCGGGCTTTGACGTCGTGGAGCAACGAACCACCTCAGTACCGTTCACCGCCCTGATGGGTGCTTCATCTATCGTCTCCCTGGCGCAAAAAGTTGGGGGCTGGCTTGCCGCAACCTGGCCCAGCCTCTTCGCCTACCAGTACATATGGCGGCTCACTCCTCACCGCAGCGAGACCGTTTACGTCTCTAATGGTCATGTAACAGCCCCTATGCCAAGCACGAGCCTCACCAGCACACCATGACCGACCTGTCCGTCATAGTCCCGACACGCAACGAGACTGGCAACATCGTGCCTCTCATCACCCGCTTGGCGCCAGTCCTTGCTCGCTGTGGGTGCGGCTGGGAGGTCATCTTTGCTGACGACTCGGACGACTCGACGCCCGATGTCGTGGAGCAGCTCGCGGCTAGGAGCAGTGAGAATATTGTGCTGCTCCACCGGGAAAGCTCGCAGCGCCACGGCGGCCTCGGCGGCGCCGTAAAGTGCGGGTTCGCAAAGGCATCCGGCCGTGTGCTCGTGGTGATGGACGGGGACCTGCAGCACCCTCCTGAACTCGTACCTTTACTGGCGGCGCCCGTGCTCTCGGGGGAAGCCGACCTCGTCGCTGGAACTCGTTACGAGGGTGCAGGCAACACGAGCGGGCTGGCCGGGCCATGGCGCCAGGCGGTTTCTATAAGCTGCCGGTTGCTAGCGCACCTGCTCGTACCGAAAAGCCAGCCGCTGAGCGACCCGATGAGCGGCTTCTTCGCCCTGGACCGCTCGGTCGTAGACGGTGTAGAGCTTCGCCCGGACGGTTACAAGATACTTTTAGAGGTCGCGGCCCGGGGCAATTGGCACCACGCTCGGAACGTCGGGTACCACTTCGATCGCCGCCACAGCGGCCAGTCAAAAGCCAGCCTCCGAGAGGGCGTTGTCTTCCTGAGGTACCTGTGGTCGCTTTCGCGTGAGACAGGACGATTGTCTAGAACTCCTTTGGGTCCGAGACGCATGACATTGTGACAAGTTTCAAGCGGCAGGTGCGAGACGTGCTGCTGTGACGTAGCCGGCGACAACGCGGTCGAGAATGGCCATAGCCCGACGGAGCTCGTGAGACGCGGGGGCCGGCCCGGACTGAGAAGAGGACCGAGCACGCGATCGTGGACCTTGGCGTAGAACACGGCGACCCGGAGGCCTTCGGGCGTGGTGACGTAGGTGTTGGCGTGAGGGACGCGCTCGATCAGGCCGTGGAGACGGAGGCGGCGCAGATCGTAGGTCATCTGGTTGGCGGTGTAGTCCGCGCCGAGCAGGCCGGCGACGAGGCTCCTGAGGCTCTTGTTGGTGAAGCCGGAGACGGCGTGGGCCATGACGCAGAGCGAGCCGACCAGGGCCATGGCGCGTGGATCCCCGAAGCGCAGTGCTCCGGTTCGTTGGCCCTCCCTTGCGTAGGGCTGTGAGATCCGCTCGAAGAGAGCGGTCTCGATGGCACAACCCTGGCCGGCACGTTCGATCATAAGCAGACGGTGGTTGACCTGGCGGGCCTTGGCCTGGAGCGCGGGGAGATGCTCCAGGCGGCGGGCGATGTCGAGGTCCCTCGGGTCGTTGATGACGGTTTCGATACGAAGGGCTCTCCCTTCCTTCAGGTTTCTCTCTAGCCGCTAATGGCATGTCCATGACGTAGCTGACGAGGTTCTGGGCCCCGTGGGCAACTCGTTCTCTTCAGCCTGTCGTTGACGCACTCCGCAGGGTATGAGAACATGTGTTCGAGGGACTGAATGAGAGTGCAGAAGGTGATCATGCCGACAACGGGGACCGAGTCTTGGACCGTGCTCGGCGACGACTGGGCAACTGTGGGGCCGGTGGAGCAGTACCTGGCCTACCTGAGCGCCATCGAACGTTCGCCCGGCACGGTGCGCGCCTATGCGTTCGGGCTGAAGCTTTGGTCGGAGTTCTTGGCCGGTCGTGGCCTTGACTGGGACAAGGTGGGCGTCGACGCCGTGGCCCAGTTCGTCGGGTGGCTGAGGGCACCTGCCGACAACGTGGTCGTGCTCGACGCGGGCACCGCCCGGCGCTCAGCGGCGACCGTCAACCGTCACCTCGCTGCCGTGTTCGGCCTCTACGACTACCATGCCCGCACTGGCCTGAAGGTCGCGTCGGACCTCGTGACCTGGAAGCGGACCGGTCGGGGCTCGTACAAGCCCTTCTTGCACCATGTGACCAAGGGGCGGCCGGTCCCCACCCGCCCGGTCAAGCTGGCGGTGCCCCGCCAGGTCCCCCGCACCCTCACCGACGAGCAGGTCCTGGCGCTCCTGGCCGCCTGTGGGCACCTGCGGGACCGTTTCTTGCTTGTCTTGTTAGCAGAAACCGGCATGAGGGCTGGCCAAGCCCTCGGCCTCCGTCACTCCGACTTCGTCAGCCGGGACCGCGAGGTGCGCGTTGTCCCCCGCGACGACAACGCCAACGGGGCCCGGGCCAAGACGCGCTCGGTGCACGTGCTCCCGGTGAGCACGGCATTGGTGCGCCTGTACTCGGAGTACATGCACACCGAGTACGGGGCACTGGCCTCCGACTATGTGTTTGTCAACCTGTGGTCCGAGCCGAAGGGCGAGGCGCTGCGCTACTCGGCGGTGGCCGACCTCGTGGGCCGCATAAGGGCGCGCACGGGGATCTTCTTCACCTTGCACATGCTCCGCCATTCCCGGGCGACCGACTGGATCCGCCGTGGGGTGCCTATAGAGGTCGTCTCCAAACTGCTCACCCATCGCTCTGTTGCCACGACCGCTGACGTATACGTGCACCTCGGTGCCGACGACGTGCGCTCCGAGCTGGTCCGGCGGGGAGTTTGGAAAACAGAGGACGGCCGGTGACCGCCAGCACCGTGGTTGCACGGGCTGCGCTGCCGAAAGCCTCGATCTTCGCCAAGCTTCAAGGCGCCGTAAGGCGGGAGTTCGCTGTCGAGGTCTACTTCCCCGACCCCGACGACCCCGTCCTTGGCAAGGGACGTTGCAGGGTCGCAGGTTGTCAGCGCCTCTTGCAGGCACGGGGCGTGTGCGCGAGCCATTACGACCGCTGGAGCCGCCAGGGCAAGCCCGACATCGAGGCCTGGGCCGCTGCAGCCACCCCACTCGCGGGCCGCCCAGGGCTGCGAAGGACGGAGTGCTTCGACCTGCGCCCGCTCTCGGCCCAGGCGCGCCTGGAGGTCGGCTTTGCGTTGCAATCACGCAAGGACGCCCGTGGCTTTGGCCCTGACCGGCCAAGGGTCACCTCCGCCGTGAAGCTCCTGGCCCGAGCTCAGGCCGTGTCCGTCCTCGACCGCAGCCCCGAGGGCTGGCAACAGCTCGCGCGCTCATGGGGCTGGCGGGACCTCGGCTGCATAGCGTTCATCCGCTATGCACATACCCTTGTTGCAGACCTCGCTGCCGAGCCGAAGCCCACGGACGAGTACCAGCGTGACTTATGGGATTCCCGGCGCTTGGGCATCCCCGCTCGGCCGCCGAACTACCTCATCAACTTCGGTCCGATAACCCAGCCGTGGCTGAGGGAGGCGGCCAAGTCCTGGGCCCGGTTCCGCCTGGCCACAGGACGTGCCGTGAGCACCGTCGCCCAAGACGTGATCGGCCTTGCTTGGTTCTCCCGCTTCTTGGCCGCGACCGGACCGAGGGCACGAGACGAGACGGGCATAGCCCGTAAATTGCTGGAGTCCTGAGCCTGTTGCACAACACTGCTCGAACCGTGCGAGACACGGGAGCGGTGGCGATCTCGGCCTGCCGATGACCGA
>JBMFUG010000134.1:0-4700 GCA_049966695.1 Acidimicrobiales bacterium
TCCTGACTACCAGATGCGTGGGTCATGATGTCAACAGCTCGCGTCGAGCTACTGCCGGAGGTCTGAGGCTGGTGCTGAAGTCGCAGGGGACCTGGCCCAGTTGCTAAGCATCAAGAACATCGCGCAGTACAGCGATGCGGAGATGTCTGAGCAGGATGCGCTCCAAGCTGTCCGAGCAGCAGAGCGCATACTGGCAGTAGCTCAAAAGACGTTGGCGTCAAACAGGCAAACCCGAAGGGCTGACGCAGGAAATACTAGGCACCTAGCCGAGAGGCTCCTTGGGCGCTTGCTGCCCAAAGAACCGGGCTCTTGACATCCTCCCGGCCCTGAAGGGCCGGGATCGAAGCCTTGCACGACGCTGTTTCGTTCCCAGCTTGGGCCGGGTTTGCCGTCATCCCACCAGTTGTCCCAGTCGACCTCTAGCGGCGCCGGTGGCGGCTCGGTGCCGACCAGCGAGAAGCGGCGTACAGCGCTGCTGCCTGCGCTTTGGCCACCGGGGTGGCCAGGGCCCGGTCGGCGAAATGCCGGAAGGGGGCCGTGTCGGCCTGCCAGTCCTCGCCGCGCAGGGTGCCCCGGCCGGCGTTGGCAGCCCGGTGGTCCCCGACCTGGCCGGAGCCCTGCCCAGGGGGGCAGGTGCGCCCAGCGCGGGCGGCTTCGACCATGCCGACCGAGATCGCCACCTGCGCCTGGATGGCACCAGGGTCGAGCGTGCCGTCCCAGATGCGAAGCTCGACGTGGTCCGAGGGTTGCCCCGAGACGGCCCCGAAATTCAGCGGCCGGTTGTGGCCGCTCTGCCTATCACGCACCTCAGCCACGGTGGCGTAGCCGTTGGGCGGTATGTAGGCCGGCGACGAGTAGCCGTTCATGCGGTGCCGGCCAGCCCCAGGGCGCTGGGCCAGGCGGTACATGAGGTCCTCGTTGTCGCGCACCTCGGCCAGCAGGGCATTGTGCGCCTCCGGGGTCGTCCCGAAGTCGCCCGCGCCGACATGCACGTGGCAGCCGGTCGACGAGTCGACGGTGCCGCCGTGCGACCTTACGATGCGGCAGACCGTGGCCAGCTCGGCCCAGTCCTCGGGCCGGTCGAACAGCACGGGCGAGACGACCTCTCCCCCCGACACCGAACCGTCGCGCTCGAAGCCCCAGCGGTCCCACAGGCCCGAGCGGGCCTCGCGCTGGGTACCGTGGTAGTTCACCTGGACCGGCTGGCGGATCAGCCCTGCCTCGTAGAGCTCGCGGGCGATGGCTTCCCGGGCGGCAGCACTTGTGCAGGAGAACTCGATCTCGATGCCGAAGCCGCGCCGCCCCGGTGCTGCCGCCCCGCCCGTCACGCCGCCCTCGGGATGGAACTCAACGGGGCTCTGCCCGGCGCGCAGGCGCGCCCTGGCAGCGTCGTACGCGGCCTGGAAGGCACCCATGTCGGCCCCGTAGAGCACCTCTGCCGGTGCCTGGGGCAGCACCTCTGCCTGGAGGTGGCCGCCGGCCTGCACTTGTGCCTGGCCCATGGAGACGCTGCGCAGCGAGCCCTCGCCCCGACGGCCGGAGATGTGCGCCCTGAGGCCGGCGAGCGCCCCAGCCGTGTGGGCGCACAGGCCGTCCCGGCCGAAGGCCTCGCAGGTGCACTCGAGGTCGCCACCGGTGACCGACAGGTACCCGGTGGCCGGGTCGGTCACGACCCTGGCCCGACCGGTGACGAGCCCGCTCCCGTCGTCGGGCTCTGCCGCCAGCGGCAGGTCGAACTCCGGGTGCTCCGAAGCAAAGGCCCCAACGTCGGCACGGCTCGGCACGACCATGGCGAAGTCGGCCCCTGCCACGCGCCTCGTCGGTGCCATGACCAGCCGGGGCACCCGCGGGCTGCTGGGGGCCTGAGGGGGTGCCTGGTCGGCCACTGCGGCACCGTCCGCGCCGTCCCCTGCACCGCTGCCGGTGCCGGCCACCTGGCCCATGCGGACGCGAGGAGCGCCTGGGGTGCCGTTCACGGCCCCCGGGCTCGGGCAGACGTGGCTGGCGTCACAGAACTGCCCACAGTCGGGGCAGCGTTGGCGGTCTTGGGGCGAACCGCGCCGCACCACCTGTACCGGGCCGCCAGACCGGCCAAGCAGGCGTGTGTAGTAGATGCGGTCGGGGTCGGCCCCTGGCGAGACCATCTCCTCGTAGACCGACGCCGGCACGTTGTGGTAGGTGTCCACGTCGCCGTTGGACCGCTCCACGTCGAGGCGTCCCGAGGCCCTGTCGTAGCCGACGGCATGCACCGTGCCTGCCCTGCCCGGTACCGGGCGGCGCAGCGGGCGCACGTCGCTCGGGCGGGTGAGGCCAGCCCGGGCATAAAGCTCGTGGAACGCGTACAGCGTGCCCCGGTCCCTGGGGATCACCCCGTTGTCGGGGTCCGAGCAGAAGCGCTCGGACCATTCCCTGGGTGCCTCAATGCCCGTAGAGCGACCGTCTGCCCGTCGGTAGAGCTCGTCGTAGGCAGCTCGCACCTCGTCTTCTGTGAGGCCGAGGCGCACGGCCAGCCGGCGGATGTGGGCATCTATGCTGCGGGCGGACTCGGCGGCCCGCTCGACCATGTTGCGCCAGGCGTAGAACTCGGCACCGTCGACCTCGCCATCGTCAGCGACGGCCTCCAGCCGCTCGGCTATGGACCGGCGCCGGGCCTCGGACAGGGCGGTGTTCGCCCGCACGCGCTCGGCGGTGCGCCGGGCCCATTCGGCGACCTCGTTGCGATCCGGGCCGGGGGCGTCCCGGCCCTCGTGGCGGAGCTGGTGCGACAGGGAGAGGACGGCGTTGGCAGGCAGGCGGGTGAGCTGCTGGGCGAGGGAGGTCGACGCCGACCCGCCGGGCCTTTCGCGGCAGACCATTTCAGGCTCCCGGCCCGCTGGTACGGTTCAGCGGGTGCTTCTTGGTGAGGTTGTCCCAGATGTCGACGATGCCGGCGTGCGCCATCGACACGAACACCGAGGCCTCGTCGGCAGGGTCGAGCCACAAGATGGCCTCGCCGCTCGGGCGGGGCAAGCCCTCAGAGGTGTCGTCCAGGTAGCTGTTGCCCTGGTAGCCGAAGTCGACCAGCACCAAGGGGAACTTGGAAGCCCAGTGGCCCACGTCAGGCTGGCGGCGCCGGTCGCCGGTCAGGATGGCCCTGGCCTCGGGCGTCTCCCCCGACATGTCGATGTTGGCGTTCAGGATCGCCTGGTAGGCGACCTGCACCTTCGTCAGGTAGACCACCCGGGCCACGAGGCGCTCCTGGTACTGCTCGGTGACCAGCTCGGAGTACCCGGGGATCACCTCGTTGCAGATGTCGGTCCAGTCCTCGCCGCCCACCGCGTCGGCACCGAAGACGAAGTTGACGGTGAGCCGCCAGTTCCTCTTCAGGTGGTCGAGCCCTTGCTCGGTGTTGCGTGCCCATTCGCCCATGCGGGCCTCCTCTCAGTCCTGCCCGGTGCCGGCCCGGGCCTCGTAGCCATCGTCGAACAGCCGCGCTCCGGGCAGACCGGCCGGACGCGTCGAGTGCCGGAGGTCGCCCCGGCCCCCATGCAAGCACCAGTGGTGCTCGGACCAGCCGACCGGCCCGCCCCAAGGCCCAGTTGGCAGCGTCGCCGGCCACGCCAGGCTGGCCCACCGCGGAGATGTCATCATGCCCCCTTCAAGTCCAAGCACGCCAGGAAGTTGCTCAGGGCGGCCCGCGGCGGTGCTCACGCCACCCATGTGGGGCTCAGCACTGGCGAGGCCTGTGCCCGCCCTGCGCAGCGCCTCGGCTACCAGCCGAATTGGTGCTCAACCCACTCGACCTAGCCGACGACCGGGGCCGCCTGGGCTGGCAGCGCCGGCAGATCTGCCATTGGCCGGCAGGGCCAGGCGCCTCGTAAGGGCCGTAGCGCCCGCACACGGTCAGCACCCAGCCGGAGAGCACCAGGGACGGGCGGGCCACGACGTGGACGCGCCGACCGATCAGGACCAGGCCCTGGGACAATGAGCCAGTTGACGGGTCGGGCAGCACTGCCCATCATGTGGGGTGGTGCTCAGCCGGGCCCCTGGCCTCGCTGGCGTGCCTGACAGCGCTTTTGGGCGGCCCTGGTGAACGAGGCCGGTGCGGGCCAGGCCCTTGTCTCCCTCAGGCGTCGGCGGCGTGGCCAGCACCGGCCTTGTGGGCCAAGGCGTAGCCCTGGAGGCCAGCCCCGGCCGGCCACAGCAGCCGGTCCAGCTCCTCGCTGACCCGGCCGTCGGGCTCCACCAGGTGGCCGTAGATCTGCTCAGTGGTCGAAGTGGAGGCGTGCCCGGCCCACCGGGAGGCCTCGTACATGCTGGCCCCGGCCCGCAGCCACAGGGCTACGGCGGTGTGCCTCATGGCATGCGGGGTGGGGGGCGGTACCAACCCGGCCCGCTGGACTGCCGGCCGCCACACGTCCCGCCGCCAATGGGCCGTCGTCCAGAAGCCACCGGACCTCGTGGCCCAGGCCGGGGCCTTGGGCAGCCTGCCGGACAGCTCACGGGCCAATTGGGCGGCCAGAGCCGGGGGGACCGGCACGACCCGGCCTTCCCCGGAGCGGGACTTGACCGGGCCGTAACGCCCCGTGTCGGCCAGGGCCGTGCGCCGCACGGTGAGCGTGCTGCGGGCGAAGTCGAAGTCGCCCACCTGCAGGGCCACCAGCTCGCCGATGCGCAGCCCGCAGGCTACCCCGACGGCCACCATGGAGCGGTAGGCGGGC
>JBMFUG010000135.1:0-4647 GCA_049966695.1 Acidimicrobiales bacterium
GTAGGGGCAAATGGAACAACAGGTTGAGAACGTCGCCGGCCTCGACGTGCACCGCGACACCATCGTCGCTTCTGCCCGCCTGGGCCGGGGCGAGCACCCCAAGGTGGTGAAAGGACGCTTCAAGACGACCACAGCCGGGGTGGACGAGCTCGGTCGTTGGCTGGCCGATTTAGAGGTGACCCGGGTCGCGATGGAGTCGACCGGGGTGTACTGGAAGAGCGTTTATTACGGCTTGGAAGGCCTCTTCGCTGAGGTCTGGTTGGTCAACCCCTTCCATGTGAAGAACGTCCCGGGGCGCAAGACTGACATGGCCGACGCCGAATGGCTGGCAGACGTCGCGGCCCACGGCATGGTGCGGCCAAGCCTCGTTCCCGGGCCGGCCGCCCGGGAGCTACGAGAGCTGACCCGCTATCGCAAGACCCAGGTGGCTATGCGGGCCCAGGAGGTCCAGCGCCTGGACAAGGTCCTCCAAGACGCCGGCATCAAGATCTCCTCGGTAGCGTCCACCGTTCTCGGCAAGTCGACCAGGGCCATGCTCGAGGCCCTGGTTGCAGGTGAGCGGGGCCCCGTGGTGCTGGCGGACAAGGCCCTGCGCAAGATGCGCCCTAAGATCCCAGCCCTCACCGAGGCCCTTGCCGGCCGTTTCGCCAGCCACCACGCGGTGGTGGTGCGGGCCATCTTGGCCCACATCGATTTCCTCGACGCCAACATCGCTGCGCTCGACGAGGAGGTTGCGGGCCGACTCGGGCCCTTTCGGGCCACCATCGAGCTACTGAAGACGATCCCCGGCGTCGGCCAGACCGCTGCCCAGGTCTTCGTCGCCGAAACTGGCGGGGACATGTCCCGCTTCCCGACCGCGCAGCACCTGGCGGCCTGGGCTGGGCTCGCCCCGGCCAACGCCGAGTCAGCTGGCAAGCACCGCCGTGCCGGGTCGCGCAAAGGGGCGAACTGGCTGCGCAGGGCCTTCATAGAGGCGGCGAAGTCGGCCTCGCGCAGCCGCGGTACCTACTTGTCTGCCCAGTACCGCAATATTGCCGCCCGACGCGGCCCCAACAAGGCCACCGTGGCTGTGGCTCACTCCATTGTCGTGGCTGCCTGGCACATGTTGAGCACTGGCGAGCCCTACGAAGACCTGGGGGCCGACTGGCCAAGCCGACGCCGCGACCCTGAGCATGAGGCACGACGGCTCGTCTCCCGTCTCGAGGCGCTGGGCCACAGAGTCAGCATCGCTCCCGCCGCATAACCAACATCTCAGGAGCCTGCCGTTAGAAAACAGCGACTAAGTCCTTGTGCCCTGGCGCGCTCAGGATGTCGCGACATCAGGGGTATTTCAACCCAGCTCTGGGCTTGTTCTACCGCTACAGTCCGCCAGCCTCTCTGCTGCACCACCGGGTGGAGGCGGGAGGCCTTGTTGGGTCTCCGACTTTATCGTTGGGCGCCGTGCGCCAAAGGCCAACGCAACGTCCTGGTTGTCGTTGGTCCTGTTGGCATCGAGGCTGGCAAAGCAGTCACCCGCGTCCGCCATCAGCTGCGAGAGCTTATGGTCGTCGTGGCCGACAAGGCCGTCCGTCCCGTTTTCGGGTTGCCTGGCGGTGTCTCGCGTCCGTTGTCCCAAGATTGTGCAAGCCGAAGCTCTTGCGGCAGCGGACCGGGCTGTTCGCTTGGGCTCGTCAGCGTCGGAGGCTTTTCGCAAGGTGCTGCTGGCTAACAGCACGTAGATGGAGCTCATCACCTCTCTATGAAGCGGGGCCGTTTGTCAAGGGGATTGAAGTTGGCGCCAGCTTTTCGGTCTGGCAGTGGGAGCCGGGGTCAAGGGACGCCCGTTAGGGCGAGCGAGAACCGGAGCGCAGCGGAGGCTCGCAGCGTGCCCTTGACGCCGGCGGTGGTGAGTGTGTCGCCAGCCATCATGGTCCTCGCCCCGCAGCCCCGCTGCGGGGCCTGGTAGCCGGCTGGTCTCCCGGGTTGGTACGAGCGTGTGCTCATCTCTCTATCGCCTCCTCGGGGGAGGATCAGGTCGGATGGGAGACTCGCCTCCGGTAGCCCATCTCAAACGAGGGCCATCGAGTGGCCAGAGGTGGCGCGTGGGGCCTGCCGGGGCGAGCGATCTTGGCTGGTCATCTCATGCCGCCGCCTTGGTCGGCTCGCGGTAGGGGTTGAACACTTCGCCGTTGCTGAGCATGTGCCAGATGGCCTCGGCCAGCTTGCGGGCCAGGTCGACGCGGGCGACTCTTTTGCCCCGGTTGCGTCCCAGCCGCCGGGCGGTGGCCTGGTAGTGGTCCCTGTAGGCGGGGTGCCGGCAGGCATGGCCGGCAGCCTCGATCAGCGCCCAGCGCAGGTAGCGGGGCCCGTTCTTGCGCAGCGGGCCGCGGTGGTCTGTCCCTCCCGACTGATACACTCTCGGGCACAGGCCGGTATATCCGGCCAGCTTCTTGGGGCTGGGGAAGCGGGAGATGTCGCCGAGCTCCGCGGCGATGGTGTAGGCCAGCACCCAGCCGATCCCCGGCACCGTCATCAGCAACGGCACGTAGGGATGATCGGCGCCGTCGCCTCGCAGCTCCTCCTCGAGCTCGGCGATCTGGTCGTCGAGGTGGTCGATCAGGCGCAGCGCGGCTTCGACATGCCCCCTCCACGGCTCGGCCAGATCCAGGTTCTCCAACAGCTTGCGCCCTTCCAGGCCGAACAGGTCCGACACCGGGCAGGGCTTGCCGAAGGCCAGCAAGGTCGAATGCACCCGGTTCTTCAGCGCACTGCGATGGCGCACCAGATGAAGCCGCCAGCGGGCCAGCTCCCTCTCTGCCCTGACCCCCGGCGTGGGCAGCCATATCGCCGGTACCAGGTCGCGCCGGGACAGCTCGGCCAGTACCCGGGCGTCTATCCGGTCCGTCTTACACGCCAACGGAGCGATGCCCTTCACACGCTGCGCATCGGCGATCTCCACCTGCCAGCCGGCCAACTCCAATGTGTCGTGAACGAAACGAGCGCCGTTCATCGACTCGATCACCGCCGCCACCGGCTCCTTGGACTTACGGAGGTGACGGACCATCATCGCCAGCCCGTCGGCGTCGGGCGGCCAAGGGCTCTCCTCGACGATCTCTCCCTCCTCGTCCATCACGCAGATGTCCAGCCTCGTCCTGCAAAGATCCATCCCAACGTGCAACATGTCCTGGGGCCTCCTTTCGGTGATTGGTTCCGGCGAGAACCCATTCTCACCGGGGAGGCCCCGCTTCATGGCATTCAAAGGCCTTCACTCGTCGTACCTACGCCATGGGATTGGTTGGCGTACGCACTCGCCAACCACTGGGAGAGCTTGGTGGAGCTTTTGTACGCGGCAGATCGGGCGGCAGGGCTGGCCAGCGACCCTGAGATCATGGGCCGGCACGTTCGCAACCCGCCGACCGCGGTGCCCAGGGAAGGCATTGGGGTCATCGAAACACCGCGGGGACTCTTTTCCACCACTACCAGACAGACGAGCAAGGACTGGTCACCATGGCCAACCTGCTAGTGGCCACCCAGAACAATGCCGCTCGGACGGCCTTGTCAGCCGACAAGGCGGCCAAGGCTTTTGTGCACGCGGGGCATGTCGACGACAGCTTGCTGAACCAGGTGGAGATGGCGGTCCGTGCCTACGAACCCTGCATAGCGTGCGCGCCTGATTACCTGCCTGGTCACACGCCGCTTGTCGTCGAGCCCCACGACGAACAGGGCGCGACGGTCGGTGAGCCCCAGCGGGCCTGACGGCTGGCTTGGTGCGGGGCTGGCTGTGCTCAGCCGTGCTCTGCAGCGCCAGGCGCCCTTCTGCTCCCGCTTCAGCCCGCCCGAGCAGCCAGTGGTCCTGTGCCGTGGCCCACTGTTGACATCAGGCAAGGCGTGGCGCCTACCAAGCGGCGCCTTTAGCGCGTTGGTGCCCACGGTAAGAGCGTTATCAGCACCCCAGTTCGCACAAAGGCGCACCAAAGCCCGGTGGCTGATTGCCTTTGCGCGCATGAGCCCAAGTCAGTAGCCGTATTTCCTATGCGTCGCCTATGTGCGCGGCCTCTAACTTAAGTGCTGTAATTCTCAGGGAACCATGTTCGGCTGTCCTAGGAGCCACGTCGGGCCAACTGAGCGGGCTGGGCGCTGCGGCGACGAAAGGCGGTCAGCGCCGCTCTTTGGAGGAACTGTGCAGGCGGGCGAGCACCTGTGGGCGTTGTTCGCCGGCCGGGGCATTGCGGTCGAAGGCAGTTGCTAGCACGAGCGCCGCCGCTCCGCGTGCCCAGCTCGTGTCGTCCCACTCGTCAACTTCGATAGGTAGGTGGCACATCCAATGCGGCAGCCGGTGAGCGAGGGTGTTGCGGAACGACGTGTCCCAGTAGCGCCAGAAGGCTACGCCTTCGCCAGCCACGACGACGACGTCAGGGTTGAGGGCGGCGAGCACCGGTGCGACGGCTTGGGCCAAGCGTTGGGCGGCGCGGGCGAACACTTCTCTCGCACGAGCATCGCCGTTGTCGGCGCAGGTCGCCAACTGGTCGAGCGCCTCCCCGCTTTTCAGCACCCCGATCGTGCGACCAGCCTCTACGAGGCCTTCCGCCCCGATGTACGCCTCTAGGCAGCCCCTCTGGCCACATGCGCACTGGCGGCCGCTGGGGGACACGACAACGTGGGCGATCT
>JBMFUG010000136.1:0-4626 GCA_049966695.1 Acidimicrobiales bacterium
GACTCGACGACGACCCGCTCAATGCGCAGTTCGGCAAGCTCGTCGGCGAGCGCCATGATCGCCCCGGTCGTCGCCTTCACGTCCCAGACCCTCGTGATCCGCCGCGTCCGACCCGGGATGCGCACGCACACCTTGCCCAAGGCCTTGGCGACGTCGATCGCCGCCGCTCGTTCGAGCACCTCCCCGTCGTCCTCCGCGTCGATCACCTCGACGTCGGTCCCCATCGCGCCTCCCTTCCTCGTCCATTGACGTGGGCTGCCCGGGGGCCTCGGTCAGGGAACCGAAATTCTGATCGTCGTCCTCGTAGGAACAGTGCGCGACCCTTCTGGTCGGGCCCCGGCGCCAGACTGATGTACGGCCTCATGACCAAAGACGGACCGGCGTCGCGGGCGTGCCCAACCCCATTTTCACGCCTGCAGGGCGCCCCCGCCAGGGGTCATGGGGACTGATATGGCATAAACAGAGCCGATATGGCCCGACAGGCTACGACCGGAACTGCACAGCCAGCAGCACATAAAAAAACACATAAAAAAGCGCCCCGGTACACCGGGGCGCTTTTTCGTTGCTAGTGACCGAAAGCCTCAGTAGTCTTCCATGCCAGCGCCGGCACCTGCAGCAGCCGGCTGCTTTTCCTCGGGCTTGTCGACGATCACTGCTTCAGTGGTAAGGAACAGGCCGACTATTGAAGCCGCGTTCTGCAGGGCAGAACGAGTCACCTTGACCGCGTCGATCACGCCGGCCTTGAACATGTCCTCGTAGACGCCCGTCGCTGCGTTGAGGCCTTCGTTGACCGGCAGGTTGCGGACCCGCTCGACCACGACCCCGCCCTCAAGGCCAGCATTGACGGCGATCTGCTTCAGGGGCTCCTCGACAGCCCGGGCCACGATGCGGGCACCAACTGCCTCGTCGCCCTCGAGCTTGTCGGCCTTCTCAAGGATCGCCGACTGGGCACGCAGCAAAGCCACGCCACCTCCGGGCACTACGCCCTCTTCCACAGCAGCCTTGGTGGTCGAGACTGCGTCCTCGATGCGGTGCTTCTTCTCCTTGAGCTCGACCTCGGTCGCGGCACCTACCTTTATGACAGCCACTCCGCCGGCCAGCTTGGCCAGCCTCTCCTGAAGCTTCTCACGGTCGTAGTCAGAGTCGGTGTTCTCGATCTCCGTCTTGATCTGGTTGATGCGGCCCTTTATGTCAGAATCAGAACCGGCACCTTCAACGATCGTGGTCTCGTCCTTGGTCACCACAACTTTACGGGCCTTGCCCAAGAGGTCCAGCGTGGCGTTCTCCAACTTGAGGCCAACCTCTTCGGAGATAACCTGGCCACCCGTCAAGATCGCCATGTCCTGCAGCATGGCCTTGCGCCGCTCACCAAACCCAGGCGCCTTGACCGCAACGCTCTTGAACGTGCCGCGGATCTTGTTGACTATAAGGGTGGCGAGAGCCTCGCCCTCGACGTCCTCGGCGATCACGACAAGCGGGCGGCCCGCCTGGATGACCTTCTCAAGCAGCGGGAGCAGGTCTCGCACGGCCGAGATCTTGGCCCCGTAGAGCAAGATGTAGGGGTCTTCGAGCACAGCTTCCATGCGCTCTGGGTCGGTCACGAAGTGGGCCGAAATATAGCCCTTGTCGAAGCGCATACCCTCGACCAGCTCAAGGTCCATCCCAAATGTCTGCGACTCCTCGACGGTGACCACGCCGTCTTTGCCCACCTTGTCAATGGCTTCGGATATCAGCTCCCCGATATCTGGGTCGGCAGCCGAGATACCAGCCACTTGGGCGATCTGGCCCCGGGTCTCGGTCTCGCGGGCCAAAGACTTCAGGCTGTTGACAGCCGCCTCGACTGCCGCGTCGATCCCACGGCGCAACGACATCGGGTTCGCCCCCGCGGCAACGTTGCGAAGGCCCTCGCGTACCATGGCCCACGCCAGCACTGTGGCAGTGGTGGTCCCGTCACCCGCTACGTCATCGGTCTTCTTGGCGACCTCTTTCACGAGCTCGGCACCCACTTTCTCGTACGGGTCCTCAAGCTCGATCTCCTTGGCTATCGAGACGCCGTCGTTCGTGATGGTCGGGGCGCCCCACTTTTTCTCCAGCACGACGTTGCGGCCCTTAGGCCCCAGGGTCACCCGCACAGCGTCAGCGAGCTGGTTCATGCCCTTCTCAAGGGCCCGGCGGGCTTGTTCGTCAAAAGCAATCAACTTGGGCATCGGTCTGTTGCTCCCTCCATTGGGCTGACCGGGTTCGGTCCTGCATTAGCACTCTAAGGTTCCGAGTGCTAACAGTACAGCGCATTTGGCCCCTTGCGCGCAAACTTTGCCAACAAAACGCGTCGGGGGGCGTGGCCCGTAGCGCACGGCACAACCCTAGGCCGTCTCTGACGTGGCCCTACGTTGGCACGGGGCTTGCCCTCGAACGCGCGGGCAACCCACGCGCTAAGGGGCAAGCTGTCTAGCCGCCCGCTACAGCCGGGACAACGGACACTACCGTGCCCGACTGGACCGGAGTAGCTAAACCGTCGAGGAACCGCACGTCTTCTTCCCCGACGAACACGTTGACAAAGCGCCGTAGGTTGCCAGCTTCGTCCAACAGCCGCTCGGCAAAGCCTGGGTGCGCAGCGTCGAGAGCCTTCAGGACCTCTCCGACGGTAGCGCCTTCAACTTTGACCTCGCCCTCCCCTCCGGAGAGCGAGCGTAGCTGGGCGGGGATACGGACTTTGATGCTCATAGCGTGGGGCTCCTCATGGGTTGTTCAGTTACCTTGTCCTAGTCTGTCACCTGGACAGCCGCTTCGAACGCTTCCAAATTGGGCTCAATAGTGACAGTCGGGCCGCACTCGCGGGCAACGGCGTCCAAGGTCTTGAGGCCGTTGCCGGTGATCATGGCGACTACGCTTTCGTCCCTGCGCACTACGCCCTTGGCAGCCAGCTTGGCAAGCACGGCCACCGTCACGCCACCAGCAGTCTCCGCAAAGACCCCTTCAGTGCGCGCCAGCAATCGGATACCTTCTACAACTTCCTCATCGGTGACTGACGCCAAAGCCCCGCCGGAACGGCGGACCTCCTCCAAGGCGTACACGCCATCGGCAGGGTTGCCAATAGCCAGTGACTTGGCGATACCGGTGGGCTTCACGGGCCTGACGAAATCTGTGCCAGCCTCGAAGGCAGCCGCGACAGGGGCACAACCCGATGCCTGTGCCCCCGAGATACGGGTGTGCGGCTCCTCGTCCAAAAGACCAACTTTGTACAGCTCCCGGAAGCCTTTGGCCACCTTGGTCAACTGGCTCCCCGAGCCGACGGGCACCACTACGTGGTCGGGTGCGCGCCAGCCAAGCTGCTCCGCCACCTCAAAAGCGAGCGTCTTGCTCCCTTCGGAGTAGTAACTGCGGATGTTGACGTTGACGAAAGCCCAGCTCGGGTGCTCGCTTGCCAGTTCTGCACAAAGCCGGTTGACATCGTCATAGTTACCCCTCACCGCTACCAAGGTCCCCCCGAACACAGCCGTAGTCACGATCTTGGGTGGCTCCAAGTCCGCCGGGATGAACACGACTGACCGCATCCCAGCACGTGCGGCGTGAGCCGCCACGGAGTTGGCCAAGTTGCCGGTCGAGGCACAGGCGGCCACCTTGAAGCCCAGCTCACGCGCCCGGGTTAGGGACACGGAGACAACACGGTCTTTGAACGAACCTGTCGGGTTGACGGTGTCGTTTTTCAGCCACAGCTCGCCCAAGCCGAGCTCGGCTGCCAAGTGGTCTGCTCGCAGAAGGGGAGTGAAACCGGCACCGAGGTCCACGGCGTCAACAGAGCTGGCTGGCAGGAGGTTGCCGTAGCGCCAGATTGTGCGTGGACCCGCAGCCACCTGCTCGCGCGAAGTGGAAAAGGCAATGGCGTCATAGTCGTAAACGACCTCGAGCGGCCCAAAGCACCACTCGCAGAAATGAAGCGCTTCGGCCGGGTAGGAACGGCCGCACTCACGGCAACGAAGACCTCGGACGAAGGGCCCAACGGCTGGCACGGTACCTCCTCATCGTCTCGGGCATTGGCACCATGTACCGGCACCTTCGCAACGCTGCCGGTCGTACTGGTTGCCGCGGCGTCATCGGGCCCGTCCCTCGGCCGCTCTGGATGATGGTTGGCCCCATCATACGGGCCAGGCAGTCACTTCGCCAGGCAACTTGCCAACCCGCCTACAAGGCCTGAGAAATGGCAAGCTGGTTTGGTGGTCAAACACTACGACTGGCGGTGCTTCGATATCACCCGCTTAGTGGGGGCCAAGGCAGGCCGGCGGGTCTCGGTGTGCATACCAGCTCGCGATGAGCAGGCAACTGTCGCTGAAGTAGTGCGGGTGGTCCACGACGAACTGATGGCTGACAAAGGGCTGGTCGATGAGCTCGTGGTGGTGGACGACGGCTCCACAGATGCAACCTCAAAAGAAGCGGCGAACGCAGGCGCTCGAGTGGTCACCCTCCCGCAACCCGCTGGCAAGGGTGAGGCGATGTGGCAGGGGCTCCAGGCAACGAGCGGCGACGTAGTCGCCTATTGCGACGCGGACATCTACAACTTCGCACCTCGCTTTGTGGTGGGGCTGGTCGGCCCACTTCTCACCGACAGTTCAGTTGCCCTGGTGAAGG
>JBMFUG010000137.1:0-4618 GCA_049966695.1 Acidimicrobiales bacterium
GCGACACAGAGGCGGCTTGGTGCCGGCGCCGCCAAGCCTGGGCCTTGCAGGCGTCGCTGCACCACTTCCGCCTGCCGCTGGGGGTAAAAGGCTGCTGGCAAACAGGGCAGGTTATCGTCGCGCTATCGTTACGCGACGGGGAGCTGGAGGGCTCAGCTGGCACCGGCTGCCACCGCCTTCCTGGAAGCTTCGGCGCGCGCCCGGTGCGCTCGCAGCCTGTAAGAGGGGCCGTCGATGGCAACGACCACGCTCCTGTGCAGCAAACGGTCGAGCATCGCTGGGGTTCTCTTGTATTGACGAGCGGAATGGCTGGTAGTCGTGCCGCGTTCGTGTGACCGACGTAGTTCACACAACCCTCCACCATCTGTCACTCTTTCGCGATAACAGGTTGCACCCGGCTCGCCTCGTTGCCAGACGGTCTCCGGTTGAGCTCGCCCATTAGCTCCCTGTTCACCGCCCGGGCCGCATCGAGGTTCTCGTTGAGGTCGCGGACGTCGCTCTCAAGCTGGCTGAGGCACTCTCGCTGCCGGTGGTTGTCGGCTTCCAGTTCGGCGTTGCGTTGCTCGAGCTGGTCGAGGAGCGGGCTCAACGCCTCACCACGGGCGATGTCGGTGGCGGCGCCGAACTGCTGGCTCAGCCGTTTGCGGAGGAGGGCAAGCTCTTCGGCCAGCCTGCGAGCCCGCTCCTTGGCGTTGGCCAGCTCAGTGCGAAGGCTCTGTTCGGTGACGAGCGACCGGGCGGGGAGCCTCCAAGCCCGCTCACTTCCCGCTTGGCGCTGGCGGTCCCTCGTGGTCGCGATAGCCGAGCTGAGCGTTAGATCTGCATAGAGCAGGGAGACCGACACCCCCGCACGCCTGGCGACGGCAGCGAAGCTGATCCTGGTGCCCTCTTCCTCCATCGCAGATAGCGCTTCGGCAGCCCGCTGGCGCTTGGCACGGCTGTCTTGGCGACGCGCCCGTCGCAGGGCGGCGCTGTTGTCAGTCATGGCTCGCCCGCCTCTTGCCGAAAGCGACCGGGACGGACTGACGAGCTTTCCGTAAAGTGACGGACGCTTCTTCGACCAAGGCGCGTTCGTCGTCACCGAGGCGCCCCATGAGGGCTTCGTGCGCCCGCACGTGGCCGGCGATGACCTCGAGCTGTCGGCTGACGTGCTCGACCGCCCAGTCGTTCGCACCGGCTGCGAGCATCACCTCGCGCTCCTTGCGCAGTTCGTCGGCGTAAGCACGCAGCTCTGGCAAGTAAGAAGGGTCGGACTCGAAATGCGGGCAGGCTGCGCACTGGTAGCGGATGGGGCAGGCCTGGCCACCAGCACGGACGTTGGTGGGCTCGGAGCACTTGCCCATGGGCACGGCCACCCAGGAGAGGTGCTCGCGCAAGTGCGCCAGGGACGATGGCTCACCGGCAACGGGGCGAGCGGGGCCGCGGTTGTCGACGGTGTGGCGGGCAAGGACCTCCATTGCCTTTCGTTTCCGGGGCTCTTGAACCTTGTAATAGCCGAGCGTCGTGGACAGGCTGCGGTGGTCCATCAGGTCCCTGAGGACTGGCGCCGGGACGCCTTGGTCGGCTAGAACCTGGGCATAAGTATGGCGAAAAGCGTGGGGATGTACGGCCTTTCGGTCAAAGGGCACAGGGTCGCCGTTCTTGTCGAGCGGCCCGGCGTCTATCCGCGGTATCAGCTGTAGCCAAGCCCGGAACCAAGCGTTGATGAGCCCGGTCTCGAAATGTTTGGTACCGTCAGCGTTCTTGTGCGGCCGGGGCAGCAGCCAGAGCCGCTCTCGCGGGGTCGAGGGGAACCTCGAGCGCACCCAGGCTTGCTGGGCCCGGATGGCCTTCACCAAGGCGGGTTCCGCCAAGGGGAGACGTCGGCCCAGCCTGGCGGCCTTGTGGTTGTCGTAGACCAGTACGTCCCTGCCGTGCTCGTCGACGTCCAGGCACTCCAGGTGCAAGCTGGCCACCTCACCCACCCGCCGCCCGGTCCCCTTCAGGAGCTCGTAGACGAGCACCGCCATCTCGCCCGCGTGCTCGCCTAGGGCACCGAGGGTCGGGACGCGTGCCCGCCCCTTGGCACCGGGGACCGAGGCCAGCAGGTCGAGGTTGGCGTCGAGTTGGGCGATGACCCCGGCGGGCAAGGCCTTCCCCGGGGGCTCCTCGCTAATGCGGGGCAGGCGGTCGCCCCGCCTGAAAGCGAACGTCGCCCCGAGCGTCGGCAGCAGGCCCAGCTCCCTTGCTTCTCGCAACACCTGGGCGCACTCCTCTACCAGGCTCGCCCGTGCCCTTGTGCCAAAAGGCTTGTCCCGGCTTGGGAAGTTCGGCGAGCGCACTCGGGCCAGGAAACGCTCGACGTCACCACGCCCGAGCGAGGCGGGGTCCCTCCCGGCGCCCGGGCCGGAGGCGAGCACGGCAGAAAGCACAGCGACAGAGCTGACGCGGTGGGCGAGGGCGCTGTCGCTCACGCGGCCGAGGCAGGCCGTCGCCCAGCCCTTTATGGCTTCCCGCAGCCAGTCTTGGCGGATCGTGGTGAAGTCGAGGTGCAAGCGGCCAGGCCGCCCGAAGAGGCGTAGGTCCCAGGTGTCCTTGGCCCGCTCTCGCTCTGGGTCGGCGTAGGCGAGGCTCACCCGGTCGACGCAGAAGCGGGCGAAGCGTACTTCGGGACGGTCGCCCATGTCGTCGAAGTTCGAGAGGTCGAACTCTATGACCGAGCCGGCTCTTTCGGCCCGTAACTGGTCGACCCAGGGCCGCATACTGCCCACGGTCACTGCCACCTGGTCGGTGGCGCGGCAACCGATGGCATATAGGAGCTCCAACCGCACCAGCTCGGGCACGCCGCGCAGGCTTAGCACCCTGGCGTCCTCAGGCTGGCGTACCTGTGCCGCCCACTTGGAAAATGCCCGCCCGACAGGCCGGCCGCCGGCCCGCCACAGCTGTGCGTGCAGCACGCACAGCTTGTTCTCGGGGTAGTTCGCCTTCCGCCAGCAACAGGCTGCGGTGCAACCGCCAAGATCTTCCAACGGCACCGCCCTGGCCAAGAAGTCCTCGAAGGTGGCCCCCTTCCGGCGGCATTTCCACCAGGTCGAGCCGTGTGCGTCGCACAGCTGCCAGGGGCCGTGGGCTGGCCGAGGACAGCCCAGGCCGTCAGCAGAACGCACTACGCACGCCCGGTCTGACCCACGGCGGCGCTCGTAGGCAACGGGTCCTCCACTAGCCAGCCACGACTCGAGGTCTTGGGACTCGGACGCGTCGAACTCGTGACGGTGGCGGGTACACAAGCGTGTGGACGTGTACCCGTCGTTCTCGCACCCTGGGACGGCGCAGTGGAGCACCCGCGTAAGCCGTCCCCCGGGCGCGGGCAGGACGAGCTGGAGCTCTGGGTCCCACTCGCCCGCCAACCAGTCGTCGCCCATGAGCCCGAGCAGCCGCTCGGCGCGCCAGTCGGCTTGCCTCGGCGGGAAGGGCCGGGGCTTCAGAGCGACTGCACGCACCGGCGTCACTGCTGCCTCCCCGACGCCAAGGCGTGCGCTTCGACTGCGGCTCTCATGTCGGCCCAGCGCGAATGCAGGTACACATCGGTCGAAGCCACCGAGGCATGGCCCAAAAGCTCCTTCACCAAGGCCGGGTCCTTGGTCGCCAGTGCGACCTCGGAGGCGAAGCTGTGGCGCAGCATGTGGGGCCGAGCTCGGAAGCCTGCCTTGGCAGAGAGCCGCACGAAGAGCCTCTCGACCACGTCGGGCGAAAGGGCTCGGCCCAGCGGGGGCCGCCACAAATTGACGAGCAGATAGTCGCTCTCTGCCGCCTCGGCAACGGAGTCGCGCTCGAAGCGGTAGGCGTCATGGCACGCCACCAACGACCGGGTCACGGGCACCACCCGTGGCCAGACCGACTTGGCGAGCGCCCCGTTCTCGTTGTCGAGCCTGCGGACCACGTGCAGGTGCGCGCCGCCGACTTGGCAGCCGAGGTGGGCGGCTGAGGGCACGAAGTGCAGGTCGGCTAGGTGGAGCCCGCAGAGCTCGGCGACCCGTAAGCCGGTGGCATAGAGGGCTTCCACGACGAAGCGGTCCCTCATGTTCGAGCAGGCATCGACCAAACTGCCGACTTGCTCGGGGCTCAGCGTCTCCGGGGGCCGCTCTGCCCGGCGCCGGCGGACCACGCGCCGGTCGACGACCGGCCGGCCGGTGCGCTCGCCCCGGTCCCAGCTCGCCGGGGCGAAAGCGAGCCCCGTGCGCGCGCTCAGCCGACCGGCCACCTCTGGCTCGCACCAGCCCCTGGACGCAGCGAAGCGTACGAACTCGACAACGGCCGCCAGGATCCCCTCGACCGTGGCCGGAGAGCGCTCTGAGCCAAGCAGCAGGGTCGTCTTGCCTGGTGCTCGCCGGCGAGAGCGTCCTTTGCGGTCTTTCGCGAGGGCGTGCGCTCGAGCCAGCGTGCGAACGCAGCAAGCTGGTCGACGGCCGGCGCAACCGGCTCCACGCCGGGCATGCTCGCCCAGGTCAGGTAAAGCGCGAGGCGGCCCGCATAAGCGCGTGCCGTCCCCACCGAACGGCCCTGGGCATCGAGCAGCACCCGGAGCCACGTGGCAGCCCTCTCATGCTCCACATAGTTGTCGTCAACGACAGTCCAACCG
>JBMFUG010000138.1:0-4426 GCA_049966695.1 Acidimicrobiales bacterium
TCCCCAGATTTCGGTGCGCTGTCAGCCTGGAGCAACTTCGAGTGCGCTTACTGGCCGGTCCGCGGTACGCAACAGCCCGCACCTGTGCATGTGAGCGGGAGCCCTGCCATCTTGGTCATCGGTTCGACGGGAGACCCGGCGACGCCGTACAGCTGGGCACAAGCTGTGACCCGCGAGCTCGGGCACGCCCGCCTCCTCACCCGCGATGGCCCCGGGCACACGGGCTATCTCTATAGCACCTGCGTGCAGCGTTGGGCCGACCGCTACCTGACGACGCTCCAGCTGCCGCCAGTGGGTACGACCTGCCCCACCACGAGCTCACCGTGAGCTAACCGCAACGATTGCGCGCTTAACCCGACTGGGGACGGCCGACCGGGCTGAGGACGAGGCACCAAGGACGCTAAGAGCTCATGTCGACGGCATTGACCCGGAGCGGCTGCACTTTGGCTATCAGCCTGCGGTCCCCGGGGCGATCGTGCTGGCAAAGTTCAGCGATATGCGAACGTCTGGCCCGTCGGCCAGGGACCAGAGCTCGGAAAGCTCGGAAAGCTGCGGCCGGCCATCTGGCCCTATTGTCGCCAAGGTGGCGAACTGGCTGTCGAGCAGGTAGCGATGGGGTTCAGGGATATTGGCCATTGGCCTGTTCTAGTGAGATAACGGCCCTGACGCCGGCCACCATGCCAGATCTTCCATGACAGGCTAAACTGAAGGGACCTTCGGCCAGGTGCGGCCAGCGTGGTCAGACCGCCTGATTGTTCGGGCTTGCCGACGCGCCCAGGAGGGACAACCGACTACACGCGAGGCAGAATGACCAGCAAAGGAAAAGACCGTCGCCAAGTTCGCACTGAACGCGACAGCGACGAGAGGCGCTACAGCGGAGCGCGCCAAGTACGCCGGAACATCGACGAAGAGGTCGTGACACTACGGGAGCAGGGCCAAAGCTACTCTGCGGTAGCCAGAGCTTTGGGCATGAAACGTGCCGTCAATGCCCAGGACGCCTTCCTGCGAGCCATGCGGAACCTTCCCGAGAGCGAGCGAAAGGCTCTGGGCCAACGAGAGTCGCAGCGGCTTGACAAGCTAGAGGTTCGTATCCGCAGCCGGGACGCCAACGAACCGGCCAAAATGGAGCGCCACCTGACCGCGCTGGAAGCGTTACGCCAGACCATGCTCTAGCTACAGCCCGGACCGTCGTCCTAGGCTGCGCCCTGTTTGGCACCAGGGCCTGATCGGGCCGGTAGGTAAACAGGCACGGTCGCGTACGCATCCGTGCGGTCGCGTTTCACCGTAGCTGTGAGGTCCCCCCACGAACCGCTCATGTACGCGCCTAACCTGACAAACTGGCAAATATGAAAGGTCACGCACTATGAGCTCGTCCGTGAGACCAACAAACGACTGGAACCGCCAGGTCATCGAGGAGTTCCGCTCCAACGGTGGCAAGGTTGGCGGCAACTTCGCCGGGGCCCCGCTGCTCCTTCTCCACACCGTTGGTGCCCGCAGCGGCAAGGAACGAGTCAACCCCATGATGTACCAAAACCTCGGCGATGGCAGGGTCGCGGTTTTTGCTTCCAAAGCGGGCGCGCCGACCCACCCTGACTGGTACCGTAACCTGCTCGCCAACCCCGAGGTGACCGCCGAGATCGGCACTGGGCTACGCCGCTTCTTGGCGCGTACCGCCACGCCAGCCGAACAAGAGCCCATCTGGGCCAAGCAGAAGCAACACTACCCTGGGTTCGCCGAGTACGAAGCCAAGACCGACCGGCAAATACCAGTGGTCATCCTCAGCCCGATCTGACCGAAGCTGACGGGCCCTAGTCCGGTCGGTACTCCCGTTCCCCTGTCGCCGGGTTGTACCAGACCCGCAGGGGCTTGCCTCCTCGGGTCTCGCTAAGGCCGGCTACGTCATGGTCGGCCCACGGCTCCTTTTTGCACCGACAGCGTGATGATATCAAGGAGCTATTGCTAAGATAGCTAGACGCTAACGTAAGCCTACAAGAACCACGGAGGCTCTTTGAGCAAGGAGCACGAAGCCCGAGTTTGGCCCGGTTGGCCTGTCCTGGCATTGACTATCGCGCTGTACGCCCTCGGCTTGGCAATCCTCGCCCTGGGTGCGAAATGGGAGACCTGGGCCGGCCTCGGCGTGCTCGTGCTGGCCGTCGTGTCTTCGCTTAGCTTTTTCACGCTGCAGCCGAACGAGGCGAGCGTACTGATCTTGTTCGGCCGTTACAAGGCCACGACCCGACAGGTCGGTTTCTTGTGGGCAACCAATCATTGAGCAAGGGCTCAAGCGGCGGGCGTCGGCTCACGCTCGGACGGCGTGGCTCCGACCTGGACGACTTCGAGGCGTACGTCGCCATGCAAAGCGAGACCGCCCTCAGGAACCTCGCTACTTCGTACGCCTACGACCATGGCAAGGGAGAGGAAACGTCGGTCACCCTGCGCGGCAACGTAGACCAGGTGACCGCCGCTTTGAAAGACGAGCTCGGGCGCAGGTGGCGAAAGCTGACGTCGCCGTTGACGAGGCACGCCTTACGTACCTCGCGTACGCGCCAGAGGTCGCCCAGGTGATGCTGCGCCGCCAGCACGCCGACGCTGTCATCACTGCCCGACGGAAAATAGTCCTGGGCGCCGTCGGGATGGTCGACCACGCGCTCCAGATGCTGAGCGAAAAACATGTCGTCGAGCTGGACGAAGAACGAAAAGCCGCGATGGTGGGCAACCTGATGGTCGTGCTCTGCGGCGAGTCGCAGGTGGCCCCAATTGTCAACGTCGGCACGCTCTACCAGTGAGAGCGGGGTGGCCGCGCGCAAGCAGTTCCTGCTCCGCATCGACCCTGAGCTGTGGAGCGAGCTTGAACGCTGGGCCGCTGACGACCTGCGTTCGGTCAACGCCCAAATTGAATGGCTGCTTCGCGAGGCGGTCCGCCAGCACAAGAGGGCTCACGGGACAGCCACCGTCCCCCCGCCCAGCTAGCCTGCGCAAACAGCAAGCCGGGCGCCGCGCAGCAAGGTCCTCCCCCTGGCTCTGGCCGCTGGTGGGCGGCTCAGACCGTGATGACGTCGACGAGCCCCTCCAGTCCTCGGAAGCCGTCCGGGTCGCGCGTGTAGATCGGCAGGTCTAGGGTGCACGCCGTCGCTGCGATCAGGAGATCCGGGGCACGAGCGCCACGCGCTTTTCGCCCGTTTGCTTTCTGGGCGGCATAGATCCGGCCGTACGCACGTGCCGCCTCTCCGTCGAAGGGAAGGGGATCGAACGCCGCTTCGGCCCGCTGTAACCGGTCCTGTCGGCGCGCCCGCTCGTCGCCGTCCCTGGTCGAGCGAGGACCGGCAGCAAGCTCAGCCATCGTGATCGCGCTGACGGCAAGCTCGATCGGGAGCTGCCCTGCGTCGAGCCGTTCGAGATCGACGACGACAGAGGTGTGGATGATCCCCCGTTTGGCACGCTCCAGATCAGGCACGAGGACCGTGGTCCTGAGATGCAACGTAACAACGTAATCGAGCTCGGCGCGAAGCCGGGCAAGGTCAACGCTTAGAGCGCCGCGGAACATAGCCACGGCAACGTCGGCCTTCACGAACCGGTGACGCCGAAGCAGGGCTAGCTCGCCTACGGGCACGCCGTTCCTGGTAAGGACAAAGCTCTCGCCCTGCTCCAGCCTTCTCATGACCTCGCCACTGTCGTTGCAAAGCTGCCGCTGGGTAAGGACCGTAAACACAAAGACGGTGTAGCACGTCGTGCGACGGACCGGGTCACTGGGTCGCAGCTCAGCCCAAGCGAGACCGGCCATCGTGCCCTCGGCAGCGTCTCGGGCCGAGAACCGCCCCGGTGCGGCGTCGGCAAGTGCCTGGGCAGGAGCGCCGGGCTTCCCAAGCAGTTGCTGCGCCGTCTCCGCGCCGAACCTCTCGGGCCCTCTAGACCGAAGTTACGGAGGCCTTGACGCGAAAACCCCCTGCTGAACAGGGGGTTTGGCAAAACGTGGGTGTTGGGTTCTGTCTACATCGGCTTCAGCTCGATCGGGACAGGCACGCCGATCAGCTCGATGGCGCTTATCGAAATTCCCCAGAGGTGCTAACCGGAACTCCCCAGTTGGTACCGTCGGTGGTTATGTCCAGGCAACCACTGTAGGTAGTGCCGGGGGCTTTGTCCAACAAGCCCCCGGCACTAGTGGGCGCTGCTCAGGGCTCCTCGGCAGGGCCACCGGGGAGGCAGTGGCTGGCGTAATGCTGCCAGGCACTTGCCCGGGTGACGCCAAGGAGGTCGGCGACCTCAGCCCAGGACAAG
Organism: Acidimicrobiales bacterium; assembly: GCA_049966695.1. Taxonomy (GTDB): domain Bacteria; phylum Actinomycetota; class Acidimicrobiia; order Acidimicrobiales; family Palsa-688; genus JAKAWM01. Next base: position 4,276 of record JBMFUG010000138.1, read on the forward strand.
CCCTCGGCGCGGGCCTGGGCGACAGCGCCAGCTAGCCGTGAGCTGGCCTCGGCGAGGAGGCTTGCGAGCAGGTGCAACCGCCCAGCAGCGTCGTGGAGGTTGTCCCAGTCGGCGTGGAATTTCTGAGTTGAAGTAGCGGTCCCCCACCTGG
>JBMFUG010000139.1:0-4379 GCA_049966695.1 Acidimicrobiales bacterium
TCGGGACTTCGTCCCGAGCGGGGCTCTGCCCCGCACCCCAGCCTGGCGCGCCCACGCGCGTGCACAACTCACGTCATTTTCCGATCAGCCGAGGCTATAGGCCCCGCCTCTAGGGCCGGCGGACGCTATTGCGGGCACCACGATTGTTGGGGCGACCATGGTGCGCATAGGGGTTGACAAGCACGGATGAAGCGTTGACCGTGCCGGCCCCTGCTTGTGCGCCGAGCACCCTAACTTGGTCCCCTGTTGCCAGGCTGACCGCGCTAGAGCTCTTGCCGGGCTCGCGGTAGGTGGTTGAGGGCATGACGTTGACCGTGAGCTGAAGCCCGCGGGCCGTCTCTAACGTGAAGCTGCCCGTGCCGACCGCCTCTACAGTACCTGCGTACGCCGCTAACGGTATGAACACTGAGGTGGCGTTTATGGTGCTCGCCCCGTCCCATGCACCAGTGACCACCACCTCGTCCCCCGTCAGGACATCGGCGAAGCTGGGCGACTTGACTGTGGGCTCACGGTAAACAGTGGTGGGCGAGACGTTGACCGTAATAGTTGAGGCGGTGGGAGGCGTAATAGTTGAGGCGGTGGGAGAGAGAGAACGTCCTTCGGGCCCAGGCGAAAGCGTGAAGCTGTTCGAGCCGAGCTGGACCACCATGCCGGTGACTACCGGGCGCCCTCTATGCCCGATGCTCTTGCCCCAGCCAGGTCCCCCGCTCTTGCCCCAGCCAGGTCCCCCGCCAATGCCCCAGCCAGGTCCCCCGCCAATGCCTCGCGTGCCACTCCAGCGAGGCGGAGCAGTGTGCTCGCTGTGCTGAGCGTTGTGGAGCGGGCTAGCGCTGGCCGAAGTCAGGTTGCTTACTGGTAGTGCTGCTGCTAGGCCCAGGCAAAGTGCGAGGCGAGCGGCCGCACGCAGCGCGCGGACGCTACGGCCTGCAGGCCAGTTACTTGTGGGCTCAGGGCTCGCACCCACGGCGGGCGCCCCTAGGCTCGCTGACATTTTTCTGCCCTCCTGCTCGGTTTTCCCCGGTCCGGCTGTCGCCAGGCCGGTAAGTCGCACTGTTTGGCGTCTTCCTTCACTATCAGTACACGGTTGTGTGCCAAGGCCGTTAGCGAATTGTGAAGATCCTGTGGACCAGGTAATTGGTGACCGTTAAACAGCTGGCCAGCACCTCGATAGCAGGCCGCCAAGGTGCGCTGTTGCATGTGCCGAGGTGCGAAAAACGCGCAAGCTACGCAAGCGGCCCGGCGGCCCCGCTTATAGTGCCGCGGCCGTGCTGGACGGGTGGGCGAGCAACGAGCGGGCAAGCGGGCACTGATTGGGTAGTTGGTCAGCTGTGGCGTTAGCGGGCACAAGCGGGGCCGAACTGGGGAGCGGGCGCGTTGTGGCGCCGGGGGCCGTAGCATTGCGTGGATGGCTGAAGCGTCTACCCAAGGCGATGTGGCGCCCACATTGCCCCTGATGGCGCCACTGGTCGTGGAGGAAGGCTGGGGAGTCCTCCATTTGTTCTGCCGTGCCCGCCGAAGCCTGGAGCCGGAGGCAGTGGTGGCGGCAGTGAAGTCGGCAGAGGTCGCAGGGCAGCAAGTAGTGCCCTTCGCCGTACTGGGCCACAAGGCAGACTTGGGTTTTATGTTGTTGGGCCCAGACCTAGTGAGCTTGCGCCGCAGTCAGGGCGCGCTGGTGAGCAGCGGGCTGGAGGTCAGCTATTCGTACCTGTCTTTGACTGAAGTCTCAGAGTACGCCCGGGGACTGCCGGCCGGACGTTTGGAGGCACGCCTGCACCCGCGGCTGCCGCCAGTTGGAAAGCGAGCGATCTGCTTCTACCCTATGTCAAAACGCCGCGGCGCAGAGGACAACTGGTACAGCCTGAGCTACGACAGGAGGTTGGCCCTCATGAACGAGCACGGAGCCAGCGGCCGGCGCTTTGCTGGCAAGGTGCTGCAACTGGTCACGGGTTCAACTGGCCTTGACGACTTCGAATGGGGCGTCACCCTGTTCGCTAAGACCCCTGACCTCCTGAAGGAGTGCGTGTACTCTATGCGCTTTGACGAGGCATCGGCCCGCTACGCCGAGTTTGGGCCCTTTTACACGGGGGTGGTCGGTCCAGTCGACGAGGTACTGGCCCTGTGCGGTTCCTCGCCCGAAGGCTAGGTGGTTATGGCAGAGCTAGCCGACCTCCGGCGGCATATAGAGCAGCTTGAGAGAGTGGTGGTCGCTTTCAGCGGCGGCGCCGACTCTTCCCTTTTGGCCTGGGTTGCTAACGACGTACTTGGGCCAGCTCGGACATTGGTCGTAACTGCAGTTTCGCCCTCACTTTCCAAAGCGGCCTTAGCCGACTGTCGGCTCCTCGCCCAGGAGTGGCAGTTCAATTACGTCGAGGTCAACACCCATGAAGACGAGCTGCCTGGCTATGTCGCCAACGGGCCAGACCGGTGCTGGTATTGCAAGGACGAGCTCATGCGACGTTTGGTGCCCCTAACCGAAAGCTCCTTGCCAGGAGCGCGAAACGCCAGAGTCTTGCTGGGGGTCAATCTGGACGACCTGGGAGAGCACAGGCCTGGGCAGCTGGCCGCACGCAAGGCCGGTGCTGTTTTCCCGCTGGTTGACGCCGGCTTTACAAAAGCTGACGTGCGCGAGGTCTCACGTGCGCTTGGGTTGCGCACTTGGGACAAGCCAGCAGCTCCCTGCCTGGCTTCTCGCTTGCCCTACGGGACGGCTGTTACGGCAAGGGCTCTGGGTATGGTCGCCAAGGCTGAGTCCGCACTAATGGAGTTGGGCTTCTCAGAGCTGAGGGTGCGCCACTACGGTGACCTCGCCCGGGTCGAGCTTCCGTTGGCGCAACTGGGCCGAGCACTGAGCCAGAGGGCGCAGGTGGTGCGGGCAGTAAAGTCAGCGGGGTACCACTATGTCACCCTCGATTTGGAAGGCTTACGGTCCGGCAACCTCAGCGCGTTCCTGACTGCTAAGAGCGCGTTGCCGAATGATAAGGTCTTGGCACCTCAGGGACTGGAGAGCGAGAAATGAACGCATCGGTGCGTGCCAAGTTGACTTTCCCGGAGCCGTTGGTGGGCGAGCCGGTTATCGCACGGCTTGCGCTCGACCATGGCGTGGTCGCCAATATCCGCAGGGCCAACGTAGAAGACCGCACAGGGTGGATCGTGTGCGAGCTCTCAGGCACGCGTCAGGCCCTTGATACAGCGGTCGCTTGGCTCGAGCAAACTGGCATCAAGGTCGATTGGCTGGACGCTCCGGTCGAGGGTTGATAGGCGCCAGAGCACCTCACGTGCTAATGCCGACGACCCCGTTTTTTACCTTTTCCGCCCCCCTGGCCCCCTGACGGCCTCCCGCCGCCTCGGCCGGAACGTTCGCGTGCCTCTGGAAGGCCAGCTGTCCCCCAAGCCGTGCTTGTCACCGCTTGACCGGGCTCCTGGGCCCACCCCACAGTGGAGAGAAGCCGGCTCTCGAAAAAGATGCAAGCCTCTGGGCAGGTAAACGGGTCGTCGCTGGCAGCTCCTAGCCTGCAACGCTGGAGGACGTCACCCCCAGCGGTTGAACGCTTCAGGTAATGGCGGCAGTCGTCGCGGGCACCCACCCTGACATGATCGCACGCCAGCCGACGCCGTGCGACGACAGACGGCAGCTAGGCACCGACTGGCAGCAGGAAGGGGGCTGAGGTTGCAAAACAAGACTTCACTGGATGGCCGGCTGAACGCTGAGCTGGGCCAACGCGTTTAGGGGGCCACAGCTAAGGCGAGAGAGCCAGGCAGGTTAGGCCCGGGGGAGCTGTCCTGGTCGAGCTCGGCGCCAGCGGGAAAAAAGGCCCAAGCTGACCCAGGTGGCAATTGGCAAGGCCACCGCGATGGCGAGCAGAGCCAGCATTGCCCGTTGAGAGCGGTTCGGGATTGCCGCTGTTGTCGAGAGGACTACAACGCGAGTGGCCACGGACGTGACCTTGCCAGACGCAGAAACCCCCGTTACTCGGAGCTCATGGTTTCCTGGGCGAGCTAGCGGTACTGGAGCTGAAGCAACGAACTGCCCCTGGGGGCCAGCTTTGGCCGTGGCTACTACTGAGGTCCCAGTGCGGTCTTTGGGCGTGCTGACGTAGAAGACGACCTTTACGTGGCTGCCAGGTTTAAAGCCCTGACCGGAGATCCGCACCAGCTGGCCTTCGCGGATCGACGACGGTACTGAGATCACTGGTACAGCCCTTAGCGCTGGTGCCGCCTGCGTGTACGTAGTAATGGTGGGGCTGGCGGTCGGGACCGCGACCGGCGTCGAGGGGCCAGCCGTTGTCGTAGAGCTGGAGGCGCCTGTGGCCGTGCTGGTTGCGGTAGTGCTGGACGGCTGGGTGGCCTGGGGCTGAGCGTTGGCCGCTGGCGTCGAGGGG
>JBMFUG010000140.1:0-4333 GCA_049966695.1 Acidimicrobiales bacterium
GGCGCAGCCAGGGCGAAGAGACCACCTACCGGCTCATGACGACGGTCCTTGACCCGGGCCTGGCGCCAGCCGACGAGCTAGCTGGGCTCTACCCAGAGCGCTGGGAGCTCGAGACCCTCCTCGACGAGCTGAAGACCCACCAACGCGGCCCAAGGGTGGTGCTGCGGTCCAAGGGCCCAGACGGGGTACGCCAGGAGATTTACGGCTACCTGTGCACCCACTACGCGGTCCGGGCGCTCATGGCCGAGGTCGCAGGCCACGACAGCGTGGGGCCCGATCGCGTCAGCTTCACCCGTTCGCTCCGTGCAGCCCGGCGAAGCGTTCGTGCCGGCATCGGCACCAGCGCACGTGCGATCGACCATGCGCTACGTGCTGCGGTCGTCGAGATCAGCCGGGAGCTCTTACCCGAGCGGCGCCTACGTGCCGCAGCACGGGTCGTGAAACGCAAGATGAGCAAGTTCGGCGTGAAGCGAGCCGTTCATCGCAACTGGCCCCGCCCGACTAAGCGCGCCGGCGAAGGCATCCGAGTCCTTGCTGCGCCATAACTAAACGGTATTGGATGTAGGTCTGACGCCGTGCCGGGGACCAACGCCTGTGGGAAGACAACGCTTGTTGGAAGCGCAAGCCCGACGAGGGTGGTTACATAGGGAGCCGTGACCCCCGCTATCTTTGCCCCGCTTAGGAGCCGGGCCTTCAGGTGGCTCGAAGGCACCGGGCTCTCGGCCAATGTGGGCGTCTGGATGGTCTCGTTGGTGAGCGGCTTCATCATGGAGCGCCTCACCACGTCGCCAGTCCTCGTGGCGCTAGCCTCAGCGATGAGCCCGCTCGCGGGGATAGTGACGGTGATGCTGTCGGGCGCAGCAGCCGACTCTCGCGACCGCCGCGGGGTACTGCTATTGGCGAAGACCTGGCTCATCACCTCGGTCGCTTTTCTCATTATCGTGTCTGCAGCCGGGCAGCTCACGCCGACGACCCTCCTCGTCGGGATCGCAGGCATGGGCATGGCGAACGGCATCTCGTCACCGTCTTGGTGGACGACCGTAGCCAGCCTGGTCCCCCCAGACATTGTGCCAGTTGCTTTCAGCGTGGACAGCTTTCAGTGGAACGTCGGCCAGGTCGTCGGCCCAGTCCTTGGCGGCTCGGTTTTGCGGGGAGCGGGGACAACGGCCTTCTTCGCTTTGTGCGGCGTGGTGATGGTCCCCCAAGTCGTCTTTCTCTTGCTCTGGCGGGGCCGCGCGGACCTGCGCTTGTCCACACCAGGCGGTACCGCAACTGAAAGCCTCCTCGGCGCCGTGTCATCTGGCTGGCGCTATTTTCTGAACACGCCCGGCCTTAGGGCTATCGCTGCTCGCACAGCTCTCTACGTAACACCGGGAGCGGCCCTGGGTGCCCTGCTCCCCCTCTTTGCCGCACACTACCTGCACACTTCTGCTTTTGGCTATGGCCTCATCCTAGCGGTCAGCGGACTGGGAGCCATGTTGGCGGCGCTTTCGCTACCGCACTTGCACGGTCGCTTTCCCCTGGACGCTGTTGTTGCTGGCGCGACGCTCGCCAACGCACTGGCCGTCGCTACGCTCGTCGTCTGGCCCACACGTTGGGCAGTTGTGCCCGTGCTGCTTGTCACCGGCGCGACCTGGGTGTGGGCAACGGTCGGGTTCATCATCGCCGCCCGTCAGGTGACCCCAGAATGGGTGCAAACGCGGGCGCTATCGCTCTTCTACGTTGTCCTCCAAGCTCCTTTCGTCCTAGGGGGCGTCGGCTTCGGCGTCATCGACACCTTCGTCCCGATCAGGGTCACCCTGCTTATAGCCGCAGTGGCCTTCATGCCCGGGATCCTGCTAGTGCCACGTTTCGGCCTGCCGACCGTTGACCATGCATCTCTCCAACTGGTCACGAGCCCGTCGCTTACGACCGGTGCGCACGTGAGACCAGGGGACGGCCCCGTTTTGGTGCTGGTCGAGTACAACCTCTCGGTAGACGATATCGACGACTTCCTCTCTGCCATGGCAGATCTGCGAATAGTGCGCCGCCGCCTTGGGGCCACCCGATGGGGGGTGTTCCAAGACGTGGCAGAACCCGCCAAGTTCGTAGAAACCTTCCTAGTGCCCTCTTGGCAGGGCTACTTGCTACAACGCGCGCACTATACGAAAGCTGACCGGGAGGTAGAGGCGCGCGCCTTCGCCTTCCACCGTGGCGACGGGCCACCAAAGTACACCCGGCTCGTCCACCCCGAAACGGTCGAGGCGGCCCAAGCACGCTCCGCTTGGCGACGGGAAATGCTCAAGCTGCTAAAGCCTTGACGCGCCCGTGCTCCCCACAGGCCTAGCCAGGGCAACAGCGTCCAGGGCCAGCCCCCCGAGCGACGAGGGAGCAGCGAAGCCCCCCGTTGCCTGGCACTAGGTGCCAGACGGCCAAAAAAGAGGCCGGACCAGCTCCAGAGGTCGAGCCTGCCACTAAGGCTATCGGACCAGAGCCAAAACCACTACCAAGCCCGAGGACCACCGCTACAGCCACGAGCGTAAGCTCGGCCGTTAGGGACGATGGCAGGCGCATCTGAAGACGTGGCCTTGGGGGCCAGCTCCACCTTGGGGGCCGGCTCCATAGAAGTGCGGCCATCTACCCGTCGCAAAAGCAGTTGCGTAGCCCGCTTCGAGGGCAACCGTATCGTCGTGCTCGTGCCTGCGTGGATGCCAGCCCGTGAGCGCGAGCAAGTGGCACGGGAACTGGCCGGCAAGCTGCTCAAGCGCCGAGCGCGCCACCAGCAACGCGACAATGCTGCCCTCGCGCTGCGTGCCGCGCAACTCTCAGCCAAGTACCTAGACGGCAAGGCGTTGCCGTCTGACGTGCGCTGGGTAAACAACCAGAACAAGACACGATGGGGCAGCTGCACGGCGACCACAAAAACCGTCCGCATATCGGCGCGGCTACGTGACGTGCCAGGATGGGTACTGGACTACGTGCTGGTCCACGAACTGGCCCACCTTTTGGAACCAAATCACGGCCCTGCATTTAAGTCGTTGGTCGCTCGTTACCCAAAAGCGGCCGCTGCTGTCAGTTGGTTGGCTGGCTACGACTACGGGCTGCGTGTGGCAATAGGGCAAAGGCCCCCCGTCTAATTGGCCTGCGGGCTAAAACACGCCCCACCGCGAAGGCGCCCTGGAGCCGTGGCCAGCGGTCCTAGCTTTCCTGGTCTTTGGCTGTCTTTGGCTCGCGCGGCCTTAGACGTCGCCGCTCTGAGGCGTGGACACCGCCGTCACGACGCCCAACAAGCGCGAAGTCTCCCCGCTGGGCCTTGGGACCAGGTCACCGCCCTTCTGGGCAGCCGAGCTTGGCCGGGGCCTCTCTGAAGCCGCTCCAGGACATGGAGCGCTTGCCAGCCCAGCCGACCGCCAGCACCTCGCGTTGACCGAGCAACTACAGCTTGTCTCCCAAGTCGACCTTCCGACGCTCGCGGGCTCGTTGGTGCCCCCGGGGCGACTCGAACGCCCGACGCACGGTTTAGGAAACCGACGCTCTATCCTCTGAGCTACGGGGGCTTGGGGCTCTGACCTGCAACTATGTGCTATGGTGACACGAATGTAACACGGCTAGGCCGACGATCGCGCAACGATTGGCAATGGGAGGCCCAACGCGGGCTTGCGGTACTGGGAGCCGACGTCGAGCGAGCGGGACTTGCCATAGGTCATTTCGGCAGCGTACTCGACCTTGCTCTACCGCTGGCTGAAGGTCATCATGGGCCAGGGCACGGCGCATACGGTCAAGCAATACGGAGGTCGTTGCCTGCCCTGGCAGCCGTGGTCTCAATGCAACATCACCCGGCCAGGCTGCCCCGGCGGCCGAGGACTGTCCAAAGGGCGTCTGTGCAAAGGCTTGTACGCATGGGGGGCTTTAGCGGCCCGCCGGCCAGGGCCCGGTCCGTTACGTCCAGCACGCTTGCCAGGAAGCAGTGCCCTTCGTCTGTTGGCATATAGGTGGCATATAGGTAATGTCGCCGACGTGCAGCTGGCCGGCCGCTCGGCACAGAAATAGCGGTTGAACAGGTCCGCAGGTGCAACGGCACCCGGGACCCGGCGGGCCATGCGGGACTTGCTGCGCCTGGAAAGCCTCTGGATGCCAAGAGCAGCCATGAGGGGCTCGACGGTCTTGTGGGCCACTTTTACACCTTGCCACCAGAGCTCCTGGCAGGCCCAAGGCACGCGTAACGGCGCCTAGTGTGCTGTCAGACTGAAGCGCTTAGTTTCCCTCGTTGATCGCGGCGCAGTAGCCGGCCAGGCGTTCGAGGATCTGCTCGGCGGTCTTGTGCCAAACAAAGGGCTTGGGGTCTTGGTTCCAG
>JBMFUG010000141.1:0-4322 GCA_049966695.1 Acidimicrobiales bacterium
GGTGGATCTCACACGCGTCCTACCAGGAGTTTTGCAGATCACCGACGGGCGGATGCCGGGGGTTATGCAACAGGCTCGCCTAAGGTGCCAAAAGCACCAGCCCGCGAGTGTGCTCGTGAAGCTGGTGCCTCAACTGGTACTAGCCCTGTACGTCTTCTGTGTACCGGTCCCAGGAGCTCGCCAGGCAAACGTGGAACAGGGTCCCATTTTGGAAAACAGATGCAGCGGGGCTGGTTGTTGGCCAGCTATCGCAGGCACTGGTCACGCTCAGGCCGGTGCAGCCTCAACTGTACCGGAGCGCTGTGGGCGTGCACGTCAGGGGCAAGCCGGTCCGACAATGAGCCAAAGGGCCTATTGTCGAGCCGGCGGTCTGTGTTATCGTTTGTTGCCAGCCCCGACAACGAGAAGAGAGGCCCTCCGTTCATTGAGGCTTTGCATTGCCGACTAGAGGCACTGAGGTACAGAGGTGTTTAGTGGAGGTAAACCCAACTCAAAGTATAGCACCATCCGCGGCCGTTTCTATGTACATCCTTGCACCGCGGTCACTTGCGAAGGGTTATCCTGCGTCTGCTGGCCCGACAGCTGTGAAGTGGTTCGGACGGATCCCTTGGAAGCTAGGAGGTCTGGTCATGGTAGAGGGCTGCAACAGTTACTTGGAACGCCTGAGCCCGAGGGAGCGCCAAGTTCTTTTGGCTCTCATGCACGGCAAGAGCGCAGGAGAGATCTCGCGCGAGTTGTACGTCTCTGTCCCGACAGTGCGTAGCCAAATCCGTTCCATTTTGGTCAAGCTCGGAGTCAGCTCACAGTTGGCCGCGGTTGTGCTCGCTTACAGAAGCGGGTGGGGCGGCGAGGGTTATGTGGACCGGGGGGCCGAGCACGGGAAACTAGCCGTCGGCGCGTGAACGGTGGCGCTGGTGGCAGCCCGGGCCCTTGGTAAGCCGTGGCACCCTGTTGGCGGACAGGCTGTGGCACAGGGGGCTGAGCTCGCAGGGCGAGCCGAGGATTTCAGGTTTCCCGAGGTGTCGGGGGACCGCCGCTCGATAGGTGGCAGTGCTGTAGTTGTGCGCCCACCCATGGCTTGGGCGGCTCCCGAGCCCGGAGCCTTTGGTGAAGGCAGCTGGGGAATGACGAAACTTGTCGTGGCGCTGCGTTGGGTCGCTCTTGCGCTGTCCGTGGCTGCCGTTGGGCTACGAGGCGCTCACCGAACAGACATGGTTGCTGTCGGCCTGCTCACGCTGCTCGCCGTGGCCCGCACGTTGTGGCCGTTCGAACCGGGGGTGGGCGCCCAAGGCGTCAAGCGGGTAGCTTGGGCCGCTCTCGCTGGCGGCCTCGTGGAGCTTGCGGTCTGCGCTGTGCTGGTGGCTATGACCGGCGCGGCTAGTTCGCCGTTCGTGGTGAGCCTGGCAGGGGCTTGCTTTATTTGTGGCCTTGTCGTGCCCGTGCGCCCCGGGGCCTTGGTGGTCGTTGCCGGTCTGGTCGCGTTGGGTGCGGCAGGCGCGACCGGCTCTTTAACGAGGTCGCTGGCGTCTCGGTACGTGGAGGAACTGGCGGTGCTGGGCGCCCTTGGCGTTCTCGGCTCCTATAGCGAATGGCTATTGCAAAAAGACCGGGAGACAAAAGACGGCCAGCTCGAGCACCTGCGCGAGCTTGGGGAGGTCAACCGCCTGCTCTTGGAGCTGCACGCTAAGGCGGCCTCTGTGCCAGCGGGGCTCAGCCTAAGGGGTGCAGTGGCCACTTTGGCTGGCCACCTGCGTGAGTTGCTCCAGCCTGACGTGGTTGTCCTGATGCTCGCGGCCTCCGCGAGCAGCGGCTCGGGGACGTGTTGGGAGGTGGCGCTGGCCGATGGGGTCGAACTGCCAGACGCCGTCGCGCCTGAGGACTTGGTACCCGTGCTGCGAGAGGCGTCGCGCTCGTTCGAGCCTGTATGCCGTTGCAAGCTTGCTCCTGGCGAGGGGGTGAGGGCAGGGGCATGGACCGGCCTTTACGTGCCTCTCTGGGCGCGCGAAAGCCTCGTGGGGTTGTTCGCTGTCGAGCGAGTGGCTGCCGGTGACCCCTTCGGCAGCAGGGAGGTCGATATGGCCGAAAGCGTCGCGCGCCATGCCGGCTTGGCTTTGGACAATGCTAGATTGCTGCGCCAGCTTCGGGCGATGGGCGCCGAGGAAGAAAGGGTGCGCATAGCGAGGGAGCTCCACGACAGGGTCGGGCAGTCGCTTGCCTACCTCGCTCTCAGCCTTGACACGCTTCAAGAAGAGGCGCGCACTTTGCCTGTCTCAGGGAGCCTGGACCTGTCAGGCGAACTCGGTGGGCTAGCCGGGGAAGCCCGCAAGGTGCTCAGGGAGCTCAGGACCAAGCTGTGCGACCTCCGCAGCGAGGTGACCGAGCAGGAAGGGTTGGTCGACGCGTTGGACGGCCTTCTGCGGCGAGCCAAGGAGCGTTCGGGTATAGCGACCGCACTTTCTGTCGGCGCCATGGTCGACTTGCCCGCCGGGGTGGGACGGGAGGTGGCGCGGGTAGCCCAAGAGGCCATAAACAACGCCGAGCGTCATTCAGGGGCTGCTCACATTGACGTAAGGCTTTCTTGGGACGGCTGTGCCGGGGAGCTCGTGGTAGCCGACGACGGTAGCGGGTTGCCGGCGAAGGCCTCATTGCGCGGGGACGCGTACGGGATTTTGGGGATGCGCGAGCGGACGGAGGTTATCGGGGGTTCTCTCGCCATAAGTTCGCGCGCTGGCCGAGGGACGAAGGTGACGCTGAGATGGGGGAAGGCACGGCAAGGGTGAGGTGCGGGCGATGACCTCTGTCATGTTGGTTGACGACCACACGGTCTTGCGGGACGGGCTTCGCCGCTGCCTGGAGGTCGCCGGCTTCGAAGTCGTGGCCGACGTGGGCGACGGCGAGAGCGCCCTAAGGAAGGTGGTGCAGGTTAAACCGGACGTCGTGCTGATGGACATTTCGATGCCTGGGGCGGACGGTATCGATTTGACCCGCCAGATCCGTCGCCGGTGCCCTGCTACGGCCGTGGTCGCGCTGACGATGTTCTCCGACGAAGCGACAGTGAGGGAGGCGTTCGAGGCCGGGACGGTTGCCTACCTGACAAAGGACTGCTCCGCTCCCGAGATAGCGTCGACCCTGCGAAAAGTGGTGGCAGACCCCGCCAAAGGTGCAGAGCTGGCAAGCTCTTACTTGAGGGCGTCGTCACGAGCTGCATCATCTTCGCTGTTGCACTTGCTCACTCCGAGGGAGCTGGAGGTCCTACGCCTCGCCGCCCGCGGGGCATCTAACGGCTGCATCGCTCGGGAGCTTTTCATAAGCGAAAAAACCGTGAAGAACCACCTGGAGCACATCTACTCGAAGTTTGGGGTCGAGAGCAGGGGCCAAGCCGCGGCCAAGGGTGTGCGGCTCGGCCTCGTGCGGATCTCGTAGCTGGCTCTCAGCTCGCAACCCGGCTTGCCAGCTTGGGCTGCACGGCCGCGGTGCGCTCGGGCACTACGACGTCCTGGCCCGCGCTGGCTTCCGCTTTGCCCGAGCTAGAGGAGCGCTAAGGTTTCGATCTCCAGAACCAAGCGGGGGGACCCCCATCGGACCGGGGCTGGACGGTCGATGGACCGATAGCCATCGCCGATGCTCGTCAGCACGCCATAACGGCCGCCATAGCCCGGCAAAACTCGGGCCAGCGGGAGGGGGCCACCGCGCCGGCCCGGCGCAGGAGAGCGTCGGCTGGCACAAGCTGCACGTTGTCGAGGCTGGCTACGCAGCCGGGCTTCAAGCCCTCGTGTTCCCCGAGGGCTACTTCGGTGGCGATGCCGCGTACTGTCGTCGTAACCGGCGCGACGACCAGCCGTGACAGGTGGCCGGCGACCCGGCGCCGGGTGAGCACGACTACGGGCCTGACCTTGTCCAAGTCGGCCCACCAGACGTCGCCGTGGCCGATGTCACGCATTGTTTGCTCGCCGGGCGCGGGCCAACTGGAGGACCTCTTCGGGCACATCGCCGTCGTAAGGCAGGTCTGGCCCCAGGGGGGCGTGCCAGGACAGGTCAGGGTCATGGTCATAAGGCAGCGCTTGGAGGACGGCTAGCTCCCGCTCTGCTTCCACCTTGTCGATCAGTGCTTCTAGGGCACTGTCGATGAGCTGGCTGTCCGGGCCAGGGACCAGCCGGCGGGCCCGCTCGAGAGCCGTGCCATCAACTGTGGTAGATATCCGCTGTCGGAGCATGCGATAAAGTATAGCATACTCCTCGTTCCTAAGAGGCTCAGCGGATAGGCCGCGATGCCGGTGACCAGCGATTTCTCCAGTCGATCAGCTTCGCCGTGATGAGGAACA
>JBMFUG010000142.1:0-4281 GCA_049966695.1 Acidimicrobiales bacterium
GAGCAGGCACTGCGGGCCTCCGGCGGCACAGTGCCGCAACCGGCATAGGTACAGGCGTGACGACGACCGTGGACCTCCAATTGCCGCGATGGGAACCTGGCACCAGTACCAACGACTACTGTGCTCATCTGCCGCGCCGCCGGCACCCGGCGACGGCGCTCGGCACCGTGCTCTTGTTCCCGCGCACCGGTGTGATAGCCGTGCCGCACACCCGGCAACGGGACGGCTGGACCGTCACCGTCGTCGGAGGGACGTCCGAGACGTACCGGCCCGGCGGCTACGACCTGTTCGTCCCGGACGTCGAGATAGCCACCGCTATCAAGGTCGACGTCGACAAGGCGCCGTTGGTCGACGAGGAGGTGGCCCTGCTAGCCAACAGCGCAGCCTACGACCAGCGGATCGAGGACCTTAGGCTCTCGGCACGCTCCTATAACGTCTTGCAGCGCCACAACATCCGCACGCTCGGGCAACTGGCCAGGATGACCGAGGAAGACCTGCTCGGCATGGTCAACTTCGGCGAGAAGTGCTTAGCCGAGGTGAAAGATGCGCTCGCCGCCAATAAGCTTGCGCTCGCCGTCCCCGAGTTAGAAGAGCTCGGGCTGTCGCACCGCCCACGCGACATCCTTCGGCGCCACGGCATCCGTACCCTCGAGCAACTGGCCTGCCTTACTGAGGCCGAGCTGATTAACATGCCGTATTTCGGCGAAAAGTGCTTAGCTGAGGCCGAGGAACTGCTCGCTGCCCACGGCATGTCGTTGAAGGACAGCTGAGATGCCCCACCCCGTCCTGTGCCTTCGCCGCCGCACCAATGACGCCCGCTACCGGCTTGGCCGCTGGCTCATCCGCCCCGAGGCCGACCGGATCATCGCCTACTACCAGCGCGCCGCCGAGCAGCAGGTCAAGGGCAGTTTCGCCCGCACGCGCCTCAGCCACACAGCGATCGGCGCGGAATACGTGGCCAATGGTTGGCCAGGACGCTGCCAGCCAGTACAGAAAGAGCAGTAAACCATGCCAAAGCCGTACGTCATCGCCGCTACCGGATCCCGCAAGACCTGCGTCACACCTGGCCTGGTCGAAAAGCTCGACAAGTTCCTCGTCGACAACGCTGGCACCTACGACCTGACTGTGATCTCGGGCATGGCAGAAGGCTGGGACGAGCTCGTTGCCAGGCGCTGCGTCGCCTTGGGGATCCCGTTCACTGCTGCCCTGCCCTACCAGGGCTACGGAGCCTACTATTGGTCTTCGGAGGGTTCGTTGTCCGGCCAAGACAGGACGGGCGAGCTCGACGAGCTGCTGGCCGCCGCCGCATCGGTGCGCTACATCTGCGGGAGCGTCTACGGAGAGCTTGACGGCCGGCGGCTCCACTCCAACTTCGTGCGCAACCAATGGATGGTCGACCACGCCGACGAACTGGTGGCGCACCGGGAACCAGGGCTCTCCCGCGGTACCGACGACTGCCTACGCCGGGCCCAGGGCGCCAACAAGCCCTGGATTGAGCTCTGATTGCGTGTGCAGATGGGCCTATCTGCCTCCGTCATGACAAGCATGTCCGGTTACTCAGCGAGAGCCATCGAGCTCAGGCCAGTCTCCGAGGTACGCCCCGGCGAGCAGATCATCATGCCCCAAGGTCTGGGAACAGTCCTCTGGGTGGACCACTTCGCCCCCGGCACCCATTTCTTGGCCCCGCTGCCGCGGCACTGGGAGGCCTACCGCATAGCGACGACCGCCGGGGAGCACTGGGAAGGCCCGGGGAGCCTGGTCAGCGTGTACCACCCGGAAAAGGACCTGGTAGGCGCCCCGGCTTAGGACCATGGCTCCCTCCGGCCGCCCCAACGGCTTCCCGCGCTACGCCTGGGCGAAGCTGGGTTCCCGTGAGCAGCAGGCGGCTGCCCGTCAACGATGGATCGCAGCCAACCCACGGACCGAAGCTGCCGCCAAGCAGATCGTGGCCGAGATCACGGGGCTGTCGCTCGAGGGACCGAAACCGCCAGCTAGGCCCACCTTGTCCAGGGCATCCCGAGTGGTCGTCAACTGCGACGGGCTGTGCGAGCCGGTCAACCCCGGCGGGATCGCCACCTACGGCTTCGTGGCCCGGCGCGGCCCCGAACTGCTGGCCGAAGAGGGCGGCGTAGTGGCCCGGGGGCCGGCTGCGACCAACAACCTGGCCGAGTACACGGCCGTCATCAAGGCGCTCGAATGGGCGCAGGACAACGTCCCATCTGGTGAGCCGGTCGTCGTCCGCACCGACAGCCAGCTGGTCGTGAACCAGGTAAACGGGGAATGGGCTGTAAAGTCGCCCAAGATCTGGCCACTGCACAAGCGGGCGCAGCTCGCTCTCGCTCAGCTCCGCCGGCACCACAACGTGCGAGTCGAGTGGGTGCCAAGGGAATCGAACGAGGAAGCCGACCGGCTCACCAGGAAAGCGTACGCCGAGGCCGACGCTGTCGGGGCCGCTCTCAGGGCGGAGCGGGCACATGTGCTGCTCGGAGGTGTCACTCCAGCGGAGGTGCCAGGACGTTATTACGTCCGCTCGGCTTCAGGCCGAGGCGTCTATGTGGTCGACTTGGCACGGAGGACGTGCACGTGCCCTGACTTCGCCCATAGGCAAACCGACTGCAAGCACTTGATCGCCGCCACCGAAGCAACGACAAGCTCCCATGCCTGAGGAGCGCACGACCCTCGGGCTCTATTTTGAGCTGGATCGTGAGGCCCCAGGTTTGGGGGCTACCAGCCGGCATAGGTAACAGAGACGATTGCCCTATAGAACAGGAGGAAAAGTGACCGAGAAACTACGTCAGTGGCAGACGACCACCCGCTCCATCAAACCAAATGTGTTCGTAATACCGCCATTAGCGAAGGAGTTTTCTGTGTACGGAACACACGAGACCGTAGAAAGAGCTAGGAAGTGGGCCTTGCGCAACCGACTTGTGCTCATCGAGGGGGTCACCACATGCGCTCACGGGATGTACTGTATGTCTGGGTGCCCAGGAACAGAACGGTGTTACGGCAACCCCTCCTACGGCTTCGACCATACGCAACTCTGGGTCGGTGGCGACATAGAGATGAAGCCTGGAGGGAGCCGTATGTTTACGCGTCCTTTCCTGCTTACCCAACCTTACAAGAAAGAGATACCCAAAGGATTACTAGCGTATGGAGATGCGCATGGGCTGGACGTACGAGTTTCCCCATATGACGGTTGGTACAGTCAACGTACGCTACCTATCCGACTAGAAGTCCCGTCGCACTGCCAGCACCTTCTCCCAATCGAGCTAGAGGTGCATGCTCAGCTCGTTGCTTACCCGATCAAATGGCCGGACGACGAGGAGAACTGCAGCATCGAAGTCGAAGCCGACGACATATGGGGTGGCTAGAAGCCACCCCTAAGCACATGCCGAGCACCAAATCTGCCGGCAGGCCCGTCCCGGGCCCGGCAGGCACGCCAGCGCGCATCCTGGTCGCAGGCGACACGCACGGCAACATCGGCTGGATCTCGACGCTCGCCAAGCTCGCCGCCCGCCACGACTGCGCCGGCATACTGCAGCTCGGCGACTTCGGCTTCTGGCCGGACAAGAGGCACACATTTGCCCCTGTCCTCAACGAGCGGTTCCTGAACGCCGTCGCCACCGAGATGGCCCGCTACGGCGTATGGCTGCGAGTCATAGACGGCAACCACGATGCCGTCCCGCTCGTATTGGACCGCTACGAGCCGGGCCCGGACGGTATCGTCTCGCTCCGCTCCTGGCTCCTCGACTGGGCAACGAGGGGCTCTCGCTGGGAGTGGGCCGGCGTGCGCTTCGGGGCCCTCGGGGGCGCCGTGTCCATAGACCGCAGGATGCGCACGCCTGGCTGGTCTTGGTGGGCCACCGAGATGATCTGGCCCGAGGACGTCGAACGGCTCGGCACCGGCAAGCTCGACGTACTATGCACCCACGAAGCACCCGAAGGCGTCTGCCAGCCGGGCGTCGACTTGGCCTCCCTGCCCGTGCAGCTTCTACAGGAGGAGACCGACAGCCGGGCCTGCCGGCGCCTGGTCGAGCAGGCGCGGCGGAACACAAAGCCGGCACTACTGCTCCACGGCCACCACCACCTCCGGTACTGGGGCCACATGGACTTGGACGACGTGGAGACGGTGGTCGAAGGTCTCGGCTGCGACATGGACGCCAACGGGGACGCCTGGGGCGTGCTGCGCCTACCGAACCTCGGCTTCGCCGACGGCTGGGAGATCGACAGGGCGAAAGCGTCTGGCAGGGAGCCGGACTCTCCAAAAGTCGGACGAGGCAA
>JBMFUG010000143.1:0-4213 GCA_049966695.1 Acidimicrobiales bacterium
GTGGATCTCACACGCGTCCTACCAGGAGTTTTGCAGATCACCGACGGGCGGATGCCGGGGGTTATGCAACAGGCTCTTGGCAAGCAGAAAAATGGCGATACTGCTGCGGCCATGGCCAACTTCATAAAGACTCACAACATCGCCGGGGTCAAGGCCCTGAGCGAGCGGACAGTGCAGTTCAACCTGGTCAGGCCGGCTTCAGACTTCCTAGACATTCTTTCGTTGCCGTTTGCGTCCCCGGCACCGGCCGAGTACTTGAACTATGTCCCAGACAGCTCGCAGATGCACGCGCACTTCATCTCGGACGGGCCTTACGCCATCAAGAGCTATGTGCCTGGCCGCTCGTTCGTGCTTGTGCGCAACCCTGCTTGGAGGGCTTCTACTGACCCGGTCCGCAAGGCTTACGTCAACGAGATTGTGGTGACAGAGGACAAGAACTCGACCGCCGCTACTGCGCTCCAGCAGATCGAGGCCGGCACCCAGGACATGTTCTGGGACCAGGACGTGCCCACGGCCCAGCTGGCGCGCATGGTGGCCACCCACGACCCCGACCTCACGATCGGCCCCGGGGGCGACAATTACATAACGATGAACCCGTACCTGGTGTTCAACCTGCAGAGCCCCAACAACCACGGGGCGCTAAAGAACTTGAAGGTGCGCCAGGCGGTCGAGTACGCGATCAACAAGTACGCTGACTCGCAGGCCTACGGTGGCTCTGTCATCTCGGGCATCTTGAACCAGGCTGTCCCGCCCGGCAGCGTCGGCTACATACCCGGCTACGACCCTTACCCGGACAACAATGGGCTGGGCAACCCGGCAAAGGCGAAGCAGCTGCTAGCGGAAGCTGGTTACAAGCCGGGCCAGATCACCCTCAACCTCATTTACCGGACCAACACTGTCCACCCAGAGATAGCTCAAAACGACCAAGCCTCTTTGCAAGCAGCCGGCTTCAAGGTGAGGCTGGTCCCAGTCAACTCCAGCGGTGGTTATTACTCCCAGTACCTGGAAAACCCGACAGCTTCAAAAAACGGGGTGTGGGACATAGCTGAGCCGGGTTGGATCCCAGACTGGATGGGCCTGAACGGCCGTTCGGTGATCGAGCCGCTCTTTGACGGCCGCACCTACGGGCCAAATACGGTCGACTACGGGGACTACAACGGCCCGATAGTCAACAAGTACATCGACTTGGCCGAGAGCGCGCAGACGCAAGCGGCAGCCACGAAGTACTGGCAGGACGCTGCGGTGCAGGTCATGAAGGACGCGGCGATCGTGCCGATCGGGGCTCAAAAGACCGCCGTCTACCATAACTCGCGGGTCCAAAATGCCGTGTTCTGGTGGGTCGCTCAGAACTACGACCCCACAAACGTCTGGTTGAAGTGAGAGCCTGATGGACGAACCCCCGGCGCCGGGAAATGGCGCCGGGGGTGGCCCGGCCCGGCTACCGTGGGGTGAACTAGCGTTGCTTTTGGACGTGAAGGATCTTGTGGTGAGCTTCCCCACTCCTGATGGCCTTGTTGAGGCCGTAAGGGGGGTGAGCTTCGCAGTCGAGGTTGGCAAGACCCTCGGTGTGGTGGGCGAGTCAGGGTCGGGCAAAAGCGTTGCCGCTCAAACTGTGATCGGCCTGACCCGGGGTGCGCGGGTCTCTGGCAGCGCCTTGTTCGAGGGCCGGGACCTGCTCCAAATGAGCCGTAAGGAGCTGCGGGAGGTCCGTGGCTCGAAAATAGGCATGGTCTTCCAAGACCCGCTTTCGAGCCTGCACCCTTTTTACCGGGTGGGGTGGCAGGTGAGCGAGGCTATCAGGGCGCACGAGAAGGTGAGCAAGGCCGTTGCACGCAGGCGTGCAGTGGAGCTGCTCGGGTTGGTCGGCATACCGCACCCGGAGCGCCGTGTGGACGATTACCCCCACCAGTTTTCCGGTGGTATGCGCCAGCGGGCGATGATAGCGATCGCCCTGGCCCTGAACCCTTCGCTGGTCATAGCCGACGAGCCGACCACAGCCCTCGACGTTACCGTACAGGCACAAGTGCTCGAGCTGATGAAGCGGCTGCAGGTCGAGCTGGGTATGGCGATAATCATGATCACCCACGACCTGGGCATTATCGCCGACATGGCGGACGAGGTCATGATCATGTACGCGGGCAAGGTCATGGAAACGGCGAGCCGCCGAGACGCTTACTACCGGCCGCACCACCCTTACACCTCGGGACTGCTGGAGTCCTTACCTCAAAGCGGCCATGAAGGCGAGCGGCTGGTGCCAATACCAGGCCAGCCGCCCAGCCTGATAGACCCTCCCCCTGGGTGCCCGTTCTGGCCTCGCTGCGCTTTTGCGATGCCGAAATGCCGTGCCGAGGTGCCCCCCCTGCGCGAGGTGCCGGGTGCATTAGGGCACCGTTCCGCCTGCTGGCTTCCGCTTGAGCTGACAGGCCACTCGGTCGAGGCGGACGCGGCAAGGCACTTGGCCTCTGTGGCGGAGGGCGGTGTGGCCATGTCAGCGGCTGGGGGTGAAGCTGGCCATGGGCGGTGACGACGCCCCCCAGGTGCCGGCAGCGCTGTTGGAGCTGAGAGCGGTCACCAAGCATTTCCCTGTGAAAAGCGGCGGGCTGTGGCGGAGAGGCAAAGAGGTGGTCCACGCCGTCGACGGCGTGGACCTGCAGGTACGGCGGGGCGAGACGCTCGGGCTCGTGGGGGAAACAGGCAGCGGCAAGTCCACCTTGGCCCGTTGCATGACCCGGCTCCTCGCGCTCACGGCTGGCAAGGTGATCTTCGACGGTGAGGACATAACCAGCCTGGGCCGTCGCGAGCTGCGCCCCTACCGAAAGAGGGTGCAGATGATCTTCCAAGATCCGTACGGCTCCCTCAACCCGCGGCGCAGGGTTGGCTCCATAATCGCTGACCCTTTCGTTATCCATAAGGTTGCCGACGGCCCGGAGCTGAAGCGTAGGGTCCAGGAGCTGATGCAGCTAGTCGGCCTCAACCCTGAGCACTACAACCGCTTCCCCTCGGAGTTTTCCGGTGGCCAGCGCCAGCGCATCGGGGTGGCACGGGCCCTTGCGCTACGGCCCCAACTGGTGGTGGCGGACGAGCCTGTTTCTGCCCTCGACGTGTCGGTACGGGCCCAGGTGATAAACCTGCTCACCGACCTTCAGGACGAGCTAAAGCTGACGTACGTTTTTATTACTCACGACCTGTCTGTCGTGCGGCACGTGAGCGACCGGGTAGCCGTTATGTACGTGGGCCAGTTGGTCGAGATAGCTGAGCGCCACGACCTATATGCCACGCCGCGTCACCCCTATACCAAGGTGCTCCAGTCGGCCATACCTGTCCCAGATCCAGACGAGTCCGACCGTCGGGCGCGGGCCGCTGCACCGGGGGAGCTGCCATCTCCGATAAACCCACCGAAGGGGTGCCGGTTCCACCCGCGCTGCCCCAAAGCCCAAGCCATATGTGCTGAGGTAGTGCCCTCTTTGGAGGTCAAGTTCTCCGACCCGCCTAGCGGGACTTTCCGGGCTAGCTGATCCGGACCTCTGACCGCCGTCCGCGCGGGATTTTCAAAAATGGGCCACTACCAGCGCGTTTGTCCTGGTCAGGTGCTTGACTTGTCGGTGATGGTGATGTATGACCTAAATTATGGCTTCCATCATCGGCAAGACCATCAACGGCCAGACGTACTACTACCTGCGCGAGGTGGCCCGGGTGGGGGGCAAGCCGAAGGTCGTCTCTCAGCGCTACCTGGGCAAAGCTGCCGACATCGAGGCTGCCGTCGCTGGCGCGACGGTGGTGCCCGACCGTACGCGCCACTTGGCGTTCGGGGACGTGGCCGCCGTGTGGTCGGTCCTGGGACGGCTCAGGGTGGCCGAGATAATCGACGAGGTGGTGGGCGCACGGCGCTCCGATGCCGGCGCTTCGGTCGGGACCTACATCGCCTTGGCGACGCTCAATAGGATCTGCGACCCTTGCTCCAAGCTCGCCTTTTCGGACTGGTGGGGGAAGACCGCGGCCGACCGCTGGCTCCACCTCCCAGCCGGGGCGCTCGACCACAGGCGCTTTTGGGAGGCGATGGGCCTTCTCGGCGAGGAGCGGCTGAAAGAGGCCGAGCGGCGCATCGTCGCCCACATGGTCGAGGCCTTCGGCGTCGAGCTCACCGGCCTCGCGCTCGACATGACCAACTTCGCCACCTGGACCGCCTCCTCCAACGAGAAGGCACCGATCGCAC
>JBMFUG010000144.1:0-4165 GCA_049966695.1 Acidimicrobiales bacterium
GCTCACGTTCCGTCCGCAGCTGCTTGCACTCCGCTCGCAGCTCGGCCAGCCCGGCCCGTTCATCGCCGGCCAGGGCGGCCCGCCCGGCTCGCTCGGTGCTCACCCACTTGCCCAGCGTTCCCGGGCCCACGCCGATCGCTCGGCGTACCTCGGCTATCGGCCGGTCCGGACCAAGGGCCATCGCGACTGCGTCACGACGCAGCTCGGGTGAGAACTCCGACGGACGCCCACTCGACGTTCGCTCCCTGTTGGACATGGGCTCATCCTTCTATATGAGGTGCCCGTCCAACGGGGCTTCACTAAGACGAGCCGAGCTCCCCGTTGCGGCACCCAGTCACTGGGTCGTGCGCGATCTCTGCGCGAACAGCACGCGAACCGACGATAACGGGCGTCACTGGCTGCCACATACAACAAGCCGGCTTTGGCGTAAAAGAGCAGCTAATACTACAAAAACTCAGCTTGCCGTGCGAGCCCTCTGTCGGAATCGAACCGACGACACCAGCCTTACCATTGCTGAGGTTAGGGACTCTACAGCCAGCCACGCCTAACGACACTAGCCGCGACCCGCAGCGTCGTGATCCATGGGCAGGTGCCGGTGGGCATCATTTAGCGTCCTATCGCGGCGCAATCGCGGCGCAACCGCGGCGCGGAAGACACCCACGCCTACTGACGATGAGCATTGAGATCGCGGGAAAGCGCCAGTGGCCGCCGACGCCAGCAGTACCGTCCGTGGTACCACCATGGACATTGCGACGACGCTCCGGCTGACGACAGCAGAGGCCGAGGCCCTCCGGTGCAAGGCCGCTGCCCAACGACGCTTTATGCAGGAGGTGGCCCGCGACGCCGTCCGGGCCTACACCTCTTCGACCGAACGGGTCGCCGAGATCGCCTCCCATGTCGTCAAGGAGGACCAGGGCCTCCTTGGGCGCCTTGCTGGTTCGTGACTGCCTACCTCGACCTTGACGGGTTCCTCGTACTGGCCGAGATCGCTCTTGGGCGCCCTCCCGACGTTCGTGACACAGGCTTGCTCCAGTCCGCCCTTGGCCGCCCTGCGGCCAGTGCGTTCGGCGTACAGAACGCCGTCCCCAGGGGACCGACCGCGTCAGTCAGGTGCGGCCCTCACACGGCGACGACGTGGGCCGCCGGCTCGCCGTCGAGCAAGGCTCCCATGTCATCGGGGTCGCTCGAGAGCACGACGCAACGCGAGACGCCAAGCTTGTTGACGACAGCACTGGCTATTGCGGCCACAAAGGCGTCGATGGTCGCCCGGGAACGGGCACGGCCCAACAGCGCCCCGGCCGACCCTGCCACGGCTTCGTCGGCGGGGACCACCTCTGCGGTCTTGACCACCCGGCCCGCCTCGCTCAGCTTCGGCGACCGTCACTGCCGCTACGACGACGTCGGCGTCGAGCTCCCATGCACAGCGAAGCCACGCGACCACCGCTTTGTCGCCTCCGGCAGCCTTGGCAAGGTTCTCTGCGCCCAGTACAAGGACGTCGGTTACGCCGGGAGGGACGCCGCGGCGTCGTCGGGAGCGGGCCATAACCTACGGACCTCCTCCATGTAGCTCTCGGGGACTGGGCCTTGCTCCTCACGCAGGTCGCTCAGGAGCTCAGCTAGGCCGTCGCGGCGAAGTTGGCGCCCGACGGCCTCGCTCACGTACCCCGAGAGCCCACGGCCCCCGACGCGCTTGCGGGCTGCCTCGACGACTTCATGCTCAAGGCTGACTAACACCTTCTCTACGGCCACGACGACGTCCTACTACAGCTTCAAGCTCTGGCAACAGGCGCGAGCAACCGGTGCCGAGCTCGTCTGGCGGACGAAGTCGGACCACGTGCTCCCCGCTGAGGAACGGCTCCCCGACGGCTCCTACCTCTCGGTCCTGCACGAGGTGATAGGTCACCACCGGAGAAGAAGCGATGTCGTCGTACGAGTGGTCGAGCACGGCCTCTGGGGCCCCGGGCGAAAAGGCACCGAGGAGCGCTACCGGCTCTTGACGACGCTGCTCGGCCTGGCAACAGCACCCGCCGCCGAGCTCGCCGCGCTCTACAGCGGCCGCTGGCGTCCCGAGACGGCGCTGTCGGAGCTGAAGACCCACCAACGCGGCCCGCGCGTCGTGCTGCGCTCGAAGCGCCCCGCCGGCGTTACCCAGGAGCTTTACGGCTATTTCTGCGCCCACTACGCCGTACGGTGGCTGGTGCGCACAGTCGCCCTCGGCGCAGGGGAAGACCCGGGGCGGCTGAGCTTTGCCCGCAGCCTCCGGGCGCCCCGCCGGAGGGCGGCGTCCCAACTGGGTTTTTCCCCCTCAGGTGCTTGAAGAGGCGCGCAGAAAGGCCGCGGCCGAGATCCTCTCCGGACCGCTCGGGCGCAGGCGGCTACGCGCTAACCCGCGGGTAGCGAAGGCCAAGATGTCGAACTTCGCCCTCAAGCGGCCCGAGCACCGCAACTGGCCCAAGCCGACCAAGACGCCTGAACAGGCGGTTGTCATCTTGGCCTCTTGGGGAACTCGGCCTCTTCAGGGAACGGTATTGGGCCTAGTTGCGCCTTGGGCCGCGCGGCGTTCCTCAGGACCCCATTGCTGCCAAGCGCTGGCCCTGGTGACACCAAGCAGTCTGCGATC
Source organism: Acidimicrobiales bacterium (assembly GCA_049966695.1). Classification (GTDB taxonomy): domain Bacteria; phylum Actinomycetota; class Acidimicrobiia; order Acidimicrobiales; family Palsa-688; genus JAKAWM01. The sequence goes on from JBMFUG010000144.1 coordinate 2,621, forward strand.
CCGGCCCAGGAGCAGCCACCCTGGCGGGCTTTGGTGACCGCCTCGGCGATGCGGGCTTCTGTCTCGTCGGCGAGGCTGGCGAGGAGGTGGACTGCCTTGGCGGACCTCGTCGTCGTCCCGACAGCCACCACCTCGGCGGACATGGAGCGCGCCTGGGCGACGTTGGACCTGGCCGCAGCTGCCGGCAAGAAGGCAGCAGTGCTGCTCGTGAAGGCGAGGCCGTGGACCTGGTCCTTCAAGGCGTCGATCCAGGCCCTTGAGGACGAAAAGGTCACGGTCCTCCGGGCCGGCATCCCACAGCGCGAGGCGCTCGCCGTCGCCTGGGGCCACCCGCTCGGGCCGGAGAGCTTCGGTTACGACCCTGGCGGCCGAAGAGGTGGAAGCGCTGGTGCGCCATGCCTGAGCGGCCCATCGACATGCACAGGAGGCTCCCGCCGCCGGAGGCCCACGCCGAGCCCGGGCGTCCTGACCCGTACCCCCACAGGCTCTCCGTGGACGTCGACGACGAGACCTACCGGGCGCTCCGGTTACTGGCAGCCAGCGAAGGCTGCACGATCGTCGAGATCGTTCGCTCCGGGATAGCCCACGAGCTGAGCAGGCGAAGCACGTAGGGTCAGCGGCTCAGGGCGAACTGTCGCGACATTGGCAGGTACCAAAGTGGCTGCGTCCCGGTCGGGCATGTGGGTGTGGCACTGGATATATGAGGTGTTACACTATCGAGCATGCCGACCACACGTCCTCGTTACCTTGTGACCGAGACCGACGACCTCGCAGAGGCGCTCGACGCTGCTGCGAGACGGTGGCCGGGAGTGAGCCGGGCGCAACTACTGGCGCGATTGGCGATGGAGGGGCACAGAGCAGCTCAGCGGGCGCAGGAGGACCGCCGCCAAGCCAGGCTTGCTGCCGTGCGTGAGCACAGTGGGGCCTTGACGGGGACCTACGGTGCCGGCTACTTGGGGCAGGCCCGACAAGAGTGGCCAGCGTGATCGTCTTGGACGCGAGCGTGCTCATTGCGTACTTGGACGCCGACGACGCGGCTCACGCTAAAGCGGAGCAACTGTTGGCCAATGAGGTCGACGACAACTTTGCCGCCAGCACAGTCACACTGGCCGAGGTCCTCGTTGCCCCAGCCCGCTACGGCCGGCTCAGCCAAGCACAAGCCGCGCTCAGCGACCTCGAAGTAGCAGAGCTGACGTTCCCGCCAGACAGCGCAGTGCGGCTCGCTCGCTTGCGGGTTAGCACAGGGCTGAAGATGCCTGATTGTTGCGTCCTCCTCGCTGCTCAGTCGACTGGCGCTCGTGTTGGCTCTTTTGACGCCGCTCTCCTGCGAGCCGCTCGCCAGCTGGGCATAGCAGTTGCTGGGGGCTGAGCAGTAGCACTCGCACGACGGGCACTGGCTCGGACGCCCGGTCCGGAGCCGCTTTGACCAGGCTCTGAATAGCCGAGTTAGCGCCTTTTACTGCTTAGACCGAACTTACCCCCCACTCGAACCCTGATTTGACCCAGTGAGCTGGGTGAAGAGATGGCTCAGGTCTTGGAGATGTA
>JBMFUG010000145.1:0-4141 GCA_049966695.1 Acidimicrobiales bacterium
GGCGCGCGCATGCTCGTAACTGGCGACATGGGCATCGGCAACACCACCCCTTCGGCGGCCCTCATCGCGCGCTTCACTTCGTCAAGGCCCCGAGACGTGACGGGCCGCGGGACGGGCATCGACGACGAGATGCTCGCCCAAAAGACCCGCGTTATCGAGGCGGCCCTCTCGCGACTGCCGCCTAGCGCGACACCCCTCCAGGTCCTTGCCGAGGTCGGCGGCCTTGAGATCGCTGCGCTCAGCGGCTTCATCATCGGCGGCGCTGCGGCAAAAGTGCCGGTTGTCATTGACGGTGTTATCGCCGTCGCAGCCGCTGTCGTGGCGCGTGCTTTTGCGCCCGATGTCACCGGCTACCTCATCGCCGGCCACCGCTCGGCCGAGCCCGGGGCTAGTGCCGGGCTCGCGCACCTCGGCCTCACGCCCTTGCTTGACCTCGGCCTACGGCTCGGTGAAGGCACCGGCGCCACGCTCGCCGTACAGCTCGTCCAAGCCGCTGCGAAGATCCTTTCCGAGATGGCAACCTTTGCTTCGGCTGGGGTCACCGACAAAAATCGCCCGTGAAGGCCATCGAGAGCCGCCACCTAAGCTACGTGCCCAGCTCAGAACGGCACGGGAAGCTCTGGCGCCAAGGCCCGTTCTGGTTCCTTGGCAACTTCCAGCCCTTCACGCTAGCCCTAGCGTTCTTCGGGCCGGTCGTCGGCCTCAACGGGCTGTGGACTTCGGTCGCGGGTATCGCGGGCATCCTCTTCGGCGCTATTTTCATGGCGGCTCACGCAGCGCAAGGTCCCGCCCTCGGGATCCCTCAGATGGTCCAGTCACGCGCGCAATTTGGCTATTCAGGAGTGATCTTGCCGGTTGCCGCGACGACGCTCAGCTTCATCGGGTTCAACGTCGTGACGGTCGTCATCATCAAGCAGGGCCTTTCCCACATCTTCGGCTGGGACGGGACGGCCGTAGCTGTGGCCGTGAGCCTCGTCGCTGCGTTGCTCGCTATCTACGGTCACGACTGGATCCACAATGTGGTGCTGAGCGTGTTCTGGGTGTCGTTGCCGTTGTGGGCCGTCCTGACCCTCGCCATCATGTGCGGTGCTGCAGGAGGCCAGGGCGTGGCTAAAACTGGCTTTAGCGCCGTGGGCTTTTTCTCGATGTTCAGCGTCTCAGCCTCGTACAACATCACCTACGCCCCCTGCGTGTCGGACTACTCCCGCTACTTGGCCCCCGGCACCTCTCGACGCCGGCTCACAACGGCGGTCTTCCTTGGCGCCGCCGGTTCGCCTATCTGGCTCATCCCCGTTGGCGCGTGGATGGCGACCCGCTTGCACGTGAGCGACGCCCTCAGCGGTACCGACATAGCTGGCAACGCAGTGTTGTCGCACCTCGGCACGGCCCTTGCCCTAGCGGCAGTCGCGGCGCTCGTCGCCGCCATGGCCATCAGCGCCTATAGCGGGATGCTCTCGGTCATCACGATCATGGACTCGGCCCGCCCTGTGCGCTCAGGGCCAAGAGCTCGCGTCGTCACCATTGCCTGCCTCGCGGTGGCGTGGTCAGTCCTCGGGGCGGTGCTCACCAATGCGACAACGGCGCTGGACGACTGGTTGGTTTTGATGCTCTACCTGCTAGCGCCCTGGACGGCCGTCAACCTCGTGGATTTTTACTTTGTGCGCCAAGGGAAGTTCGCGGTCGCCGACCTCTTCACGCCAGCGGGGATTTACGGGCGCTGGGGCCTCCGGGGGATATGCGCCTACCTTGCCGGTGCGGTGGCTGAAGTCCCCTTCATGTCCATAGCGAACGTCTACCAAAGCCCCGGAGCGGCCTGGCTGCACGGCGTTGACATATCGTGGCTCGTGGGGCTTGTCGTCGCTGGAGGCGTGTACCTCATTTTGACGCGTAGCCTCGACCGCGCGCTCGAGGCGCTCGTCGTGGCCCGCAGCAACAACGAGCTGGCCCGAGGTGACCTGTTGCGATGAGCCCGGCGCACAAGGGCTCGCTCATCGTCCTGGGGACATCGTCTGGCGCAGGCAAAAGCACCCTGGTCACTGGTATTTGCCGCTGGCTTCTTCGCCAGGGCATATCGGTCGCTCCCTTCAAGGCCCAGAACATGTCGCTCAATTCTTTTGTCACGGACGACGGGAAAGAGATGGCCCGGGCCCAAGTAGCCCAGGCCCAGGCGGCTGGGGCCGAGCCCGAGGTCGCGATGAACCCCGTGCTGCTCAAGCCCGGTAGCGACCGGCAAAGCCAGCTCATCGTGCTTGGGCGTCCTTGCGCAGAGCTGGACGCCGCGACCGGTTGGCACGCCAAACATGACCTGCTCGAGGTCGTCGTCGAGTCGTACCGGGACCTGCGGCGGCGCTTTGACGTCGTCATTTGCGAAGGAGCAGGCAGCCCTGCCGAGGTCAACCTGCGCCGTAGCGACATCGCGAACCTCGGGTTCGCGCGCGCAGCTGACGTGCCAGCACTGCTAATTGGCGACATCGACCGTGGCGGCTTGCTCGCGTCGTTCGTCGGCACCCTCGCAGTGCTGGAGCCCGAGGACCAGCAGCTCGTGCGGGGCTTTGTCGTGAACAAGTTCCGCGGCGCCCTAGAGCTCCTCCAGCCTGGCCTCGAACAGTTGGCGGACCTCACCGGGCGCCCAGCTTTCGGGGTTTTGCCCTACCGCCGCGGGCTTGAGCTCGACGCTGAGGACGCCACAGACTTCATGTCTTGGCTCGACCCCGCAGCTCCTCTGGGCGAAGACGTGCTCTCCATAGGTGTGATCGCGTTCCCACGCGCGAGCAACCTCACTGACCTCGACCCGCTCGTTGACGAGCCCGGGGTCGTCTTGCGCCCCATCTACCGCCCCGAAGAGATGGACGGGTGCGACCTCGTCGTCCTGCCCGGCACTCGGGCGACCGTAAACGACTTGGCCTGGCTGCATGATCGCGGCTTCGAGCCAGCGCTGAGGCGGCGCGTCGAGAAGGGAGGCGCCGTTCTAGGCCTGTGCGGTGGGTACCAGATGCTCGGCAACACTGTCGAGGACCACGTCGAAAGCAAAGCCGGCAAAGTAAAGGGGCTGGGGCTGTTGCCGGTGCGCACCAAGTTCCAACGCGACAAGGTGCTCGCTCGCACCCACGCCGTGCTCGAGGACGGCTCGAAGCTCGACGGCTACGAGATCCACCACGGACGAGTCATGGTCGACGGCGGCGCCGCTTTGTTCAGCGACGAGGGCTGCACGGTCGGGCCAGTGGCCGGCACGCTATGGCACGGGCTCTTTGAGAACGACGCGTGGCGCCGCCAGTTCCTCATGGGCATAGCCGAGCGGGCAGGCAAGAGCTTTGCCCCCGACCCGGCGCACGACTTCGCCGCCCGTCGAGAGTCCCGCATCGATGCGCTCGCCGACCTCGTCGAAGAGCACCTCGACACTGAAGCCCTGCTGGCAGTGCTCGAGGGCCAACGCGCTGCCTTGCCTCGCATCACGCTGGAGCGAGATCCCGGGGGCTCGGCTTCAGCCGAACTTACGGGCTACCTGGCTGGTGGCAACAGGCCTTGCAACGTGCTCATAGCAAAAGGTAATGATGCTTGAAATGCTCACGCTATTGCTCGGAGGTGCCAGGAGCGGCAAGTCGGCATTGGCGGTCAGCCTCGCGCAGGCGCACCCCGGCGCTTCGACGACCACTTTCCTAGCAACCGCGGAGCCTAGAGACGAGGAGATGATGACCCGGGTGGCTGCCCACCGCCAAGACCGGCCCCAGACCTGGAGGACACTGGAAGAGCCGTTGCAACTGGCCCAGGCCTTCCAAGACATCGAGCCCAGCGCGACGGTCGTGTTGGACTGCCTAACTTTGTGGGTTTCTAACATGATGGAGGCGGGGTGGGACGACGTTACGGCAACGCGCTCGGCAGAGGCCGTCAGCCTCCTCGCTTCCGAGCGGCCGGGCCTCACCGTAGCTGTCTCCAACGAGGTTGGCTCGGGCATAGTGCCAGCTGAGCCGGTTTCCCGCCGTTACAGGGACCTCCTCGGCCGGGTCAACTCCATTTTCGCTGACCACGCTTTTGGTGCTTTCCTCGTGGTGGCCGGCCGCCTCCTCGCCCTCCAACGTCCGCCCGAGGGCGTCGTACCGCTATGAGCGCGTCCTCGGACTTCAAGGCCGCGGTCGGCTTCCTC
>JBMFUG010000146.1:0-4083 GCA_049966695.1 Acidimicrobiales bacterium
CCGTCTAGCTCGACCACACCGTCCCGCAGCTTGCTGAGCAGGTTCTCGGCACGGTGCGACACCTGTTCCAGCCGGCTAAACCCGAGGAACCCAGTAGTCCCTTTGATCGTGTGCACAGCCCTGAACACGGCGCTGAGCAGCTCCTTGGACCGCGGAGCCTTTTCTAGGCTTACAAGGTCGCGGTCAAGTTGGTCGAGGTTTTCCGCGCTCTCGACCAGGAACTCTTGGACGACTTCGTCCAGCGCGCTGTCTGCTTGGGTCATAGCGAGCCTCCTTGACTGTCCCCTCTGCGTCGCAGAACTGCCCTAGACGCTGACGAACCCGACCCGCCCTGACGGGTACCCTGACACCTCGACTTCGGCCGGGCGCGCCCAAAGCGCATTTCCCGCTCCTGCTAGATCAGGGTCGGCCCTGAGGGGCGCCGAGACGCGCAGCTCGTCAAGCCGCCACCGTTGACCGTACGCCGGCACGGCCCGCGACACGACGTTCAGCACTTCGTGGAGGTTTTGCTGCACTGCCTCTGGCAAGGCCCCCTCGGAAGCAAAAGACTCGGCGTCCCGAGCCGGGATACGTGACAAGGCGGCCCCTATCGAGCTTGCAACCACTATTTCCAACGCCAGCAGGCTCTTCGCACGCTCTTCGCTTTCGTAAAGCGCCACAGCCCCGGGCAAGCTTAATCTTGGAGGTGACGCGGCAGTCACCTTCACAGGCCGCCCAAGCAGCTCCTCCAGGATCGTGCCCAGGTCCTCGGCTTCGGGCGCTATGGCAGCGCCCAAGCCGTCGGCCTGCCTGCGGCCCTCAAGGGCCTGCTCCACTTGCTCGTAAAGCAAACCGTTCGAAAATGGTTTTGTCACGACGAAATCTGCCCCTGCATCGAGCGCGTCGCGGTGCATTACCGGGGTGTACTCCGAGGTCACAAAACCAAAGGGCACGGCGTTGCCTTGCTTTCTCAAGGCACGCAACAACTCGATGCCTGTCATGGTGGGCATGTTCCAGTCGGAAAGGACCAGCTCGACGCCCCCGGCTTGTACGAGAGCCAGTGCCTGGGCGCCATTTTCGGCTTCCACGACATCTCCGGTGTCAAAGCCAGCCTTGCGCAGCTCCCTCATGACGATCATCCTCATCGCCCGGCTGTCGTCCACGACCAAGATGGCCACCGCTCCTCCTGTCTTCGTAAGTAGCCCAGTTGAAGGGCGCAGTTGGTGAAAACCCTGCCAAGCCCATCCGCTCAGAACTTGTAGCTGCTGACTATCCCGGTGAGGTCGCCCGCTACACGGTTCATCTCTTGGGCGACCTCCAGGGTCTTGGCCGCGCCCGAAGTCGTTTCGCTGGCAGCACTGGCCACGTGGGCAATGCTTTTTGCAATGTCACCTGAACCGGTGGCGGCCTCGCTTACGCTGCGCCCGATCTCGTTGGTCGTGGCGGTCTGTTCCTCCACAGCGGCTGCGATAGTGGCCTGAGCTTGGTTGATCTTGGCCATGATCTCGTCGATCTGGCTGATGGCGTCGATGGCCGCCTTGGAGTCTCCCTGTATGACCTCGATGCGGGCGGCTATGTCCTTCGTGGCCTCGGCTGTCTCCTTGGCGAGCTCCTTTACTTCGTTGGCGACAATGGCGAAGCCCTTGCCGGCCTCACCAGCACGGGCAGCTTCAATGGTGGCGTTCAAGGCCAACAGGTTCGTCTGTTGCGCTATCGAAGTGATCATCTTTACCACTTCTCCTATTTCCGCGCTCGACTGGCTCAGCTTGGCCACGATCTCGGTGGTCACCTGAGCGGCGCTCACGCCTTGGCTGGAAACGCCAGAGGCCTCACTGGCAGAACGAGCAATTTCCCTGATCGACGCCGACAGTTCCTCGGCGCTGGCCGCCACGGTCTGGACGTTGGTGGAAATTTGCTCGGCCGCAGCAGACACCATGGTGGCTTCGGAAGAAGCCCCGTCAGCATTGCTGGACAACTGCTTGGACACCGCAGACAGCTCGCCCGAAGCGCCCGACAGAGCGTTTGCCACTCCGCCGATCCGCTCTAGCAGCTTGCGACGTACCTCGAGCTGGTGGTTCAAGGCTTCGCTCAAAGAGCCGAGCTCATCGCCCGTGCTGACGGTGCTCCTCACTGTCAGGTCGCCTTCAGAAGACGCCTTCAGCACCCGCACCATTTCGGCTAGCGGCCTTGTCATGCTGCGCACCAACGTGACCGACAAAAGCGCAGCTATAGCTGCGGCCGCGAGGCCGAGCACCAGTATTATGACTTCTTTGCTGTGGGCGGACGAAACCGCGGCAGCGCTTTCCCTCGCCACCTCGTTGTTCTGGATCTGCGAGAACTTCTCCAGCGGTGCGAGCATGGAACCTACCGACAGCTCTCCTACGAGCGACTCCGCCCTCGCTACCGAGGCGGCCTTGCCCGTCGCGAAGTCGTGGTTCGCCTGTAGCGACAATGAGACATAGTTATCGAAGGCTTGCTTCGCCTGGTTGGCCAAAGCAGCTTCTTCGGAGCTGAACGAGTCGCGCGAAGCCGTGGCGAAGTCCGACTGGAACTTGGCCCGCGCTGCATTGAACGACGCCAGGTCAGCACTAGGCGAGACATGCCCGGTAAAGTCACCAGCCACTGAGTTCTCGTCCAGCGCAAGCAGGGTAGCGTCCACCTGCAGCTGTGTACGGTCCTGGCTCCACTGCATGTCGGTCCCAGTGGCAGTGGCGTGACCAGCAGCCGAGCTTGCAGCCGACCACCCAAGGACGGTCACCACAAGCAGCAGGACGATCACGACGCCGATGCCGACGCCTAAACGGACTGCGACTTTCACGTTCTTCAGCTTCAAGCGAGCCACGACGTCTCCTTCCTTGGTCAATTTTCCAAACGGGCCACAGGGCCCTTCGTGCCTCCGGGTCACGTTCGGCATGGCCCGCTGGTGCTCTTAGTAGCGGCAGGCCGCGCCGCCACAAGACCCTAGCAATAGGGTCGAAAGTCCCACCGCTATTGCCGGTTCGCAACTTTGGCTAGGCGTGCCAGCCGGACCTCGGGCTAGCTGGACGTGCTTGGGCTGCGCCACAAGGCAGATGCCACCACTGCTGGTGGCCGGACCAAAGCCATCCGCGCTCAAGGTTGTTCGTACTAAGAACCGGGCCAAATCCCGCGGTGGGAGACGCCATAGTTGTACTGTGAGCTCTTCGGGAGAAGCTTTTCAGGCCGCTTGCACCTTGGACGAGATCAGCAACCGGACTGCAGGCGAGGTCCTTGGGCTTGACCAGGACCGGGCGCGCTGCCACAGCCTGGCTGAGCGTTACCGGCAGCTATCTGCCCAGACGGCAGACGACTACCCGTCATTGGCCGCTTGTGCGGCCCAGCTGTGCCAACTCTTTACCAAGCTCGGCGCCACCCTCGGCTCTTTGTCTGCCCATGCCGAGGAGCTGGCCGCTTGCACTGGCCAGCTCGCCGACTTACTGGCTGGCCGGGAATAAACGGGCAAGCCGCCACTCGAGCCTCACGACATCCCTGCCTGGCCACTGACGGCAAGGAGCCAAGCGCCATTATGGCCGGGCGAGTGCTGCTTTGTGCGCCGAGGCCAGGCCCTGCAACAACGACCAACTTCACACGGGCCTTCGACGTTGCAAGGCTGCCGCCCCAATGACAAGTAAAACTGCTACCACAGCCAAGCTGGGGCCAAAGCTGACCAACCCCCAGCGCTCGAATATCCCGCCGAGAGCAGCGGATATCAACGAACCACCTACGCTTGCGGCCCCTATTTGCCAGCCGATCACGTGGTGCGCTAGCTGCTCTCCGACCCGCAGGGGCGTCAGCGTCACCAGGGCGGGGAACACCCCGGCCAACGACGCCCCGATCACTACCAAGCCGACCAGCGCCACTGCCGGCACAGGACACCACCAGACCGCACCAGCTCCGCCCACGGCTAGAGCGCTGCCCCAGCTTACGATAAACGCCGGTCGCAACGACCGTTTTGGGGGCCTCCCGGCATAGATGTGGGTGGTTCCGGTCATTTGGCCAGAAGTTTTCCGTTCGTCCGTTGGGTTCTTGATCCTAGAGGAAATGCTCGGCGCACGTACCCGGTTCGCGGTCGCCGATCGGGGAGGA
>JBMFUG010000147.1:0-4060 GCA_049966695.1 Acidimicrobiales bacterium
GTGAGACAGACCGCGAGCATCTTGGTCACGATGTCGCTCGACGCGACGAACGCGGCAAAGACGCTCGCCATGATGTAAGGGCGCGCAGCTCATGACCCGTACCGATGTTGCGAGCTCGCTCGCCACCGCAGCGGCGTGATCGTGGTGCGCGGCTCGGGGCTCCTTCACGTGGGAGAGCTCGAAGATCTTCGTAGTACCTCGACAGGCCGAAGACGATCGCGAACATGGCCATCGGCACGTACGGCTCGGTCAAGACGTCCTCGCCGGCCCGGGCCAGAGCGCGACTCCAGGCCCCTGCACGAAGGAAGTTACGAGGTGGTCCCGACCAAGCCCCCAGCGAGCCCCGCTGCTTGTCTGCAAGCGGGACGCCCTGCGCCAGCACCCCAGGTCAGCGGCGGTGACGGCCGGGGAACGTCCCGCTTACCCCGCCCGCAAGGATTTCGAGTGACGAGGGCGTCAGCTCGGAGAAGCCGGCCCGCGACAGTCGGACGAGCCCCGCCTCGGGCCCGACGTGGGGCGAGGCTGAACGGCGCGAGCGCCGTTGGCAGCAGCCCTGGTGGGCGAGCTATAACCCGAGGTCACTACTGCGCTCGGCTGACGGCGGGGGCCGGCGAAGGGCTCAGGCCAGAGGCGCTGAGAGCTCTCCCGAGCGGGCTTAGCTGTAGGAGCCGCCTATGGGAGGCTGCTCCGCACCCGCTTGGCGCAGCACGTAGGCGGCCATGCCGGGGACGGTGAAGCGTAGCAGCCCGTTGTCGTCGACGAACAGGGTGCCCTTGTTGAGCAAGCGGTCCCGGTAGACCGACAGTGCCTTCGTCGTCTCATTGAGACGACGAGCGACGGCCCCACCGTTGGCCGGCTCCCCGGCGCGCAACAGTGCTGCCAAGGCGCGGAGGTAGTCCCGTTCCCGTGAGGAGGCCTCGGCCCAGCGAGAGGCGTACAGCCCCTGGTCGAGGTCCCGGTTCGCGCTAGGCAGGGAGCGCTCCACAGCTGCCAGGCTGATGACTGCTTCGCCTTCGGAGGACCACCAGGCGTGCTCGCCGTAAACCTGGACGGCGAAGGGGTAGCCGCCGGTGTGAGCGGCGAGCTCCTGGGCCGCGGCCGGCTCATAGGGACGGCCGGCGGAGGCTGCGGGGCCGCTCAGCGCGAGGAGGGTGCTCGCGTCGTCGAGCAGTTCGACGTCCATCCATCGGGCTCGTTCGAAGTAGGTAAAGCCGCGTTGGTCCTCACGCTCGCTGTCGCTTGGGCGCGGGCGGAGGCTCGGCAGGGCGGCGAAGGCGACGACTAGGGGCCAGTCCTGCTCTGTGCCTTCCTGGAGGGCGGCCCCGAGCACGGCCAGCTCGGGCCGTCGGGCGGCGTGGGCCTCGTCTATGGTGAGCACCGCTGCGCTGCCCCTTCGGCTGAGGGCCTCGCTCAACTGGTTGAGGGCGGCATATACGTCGGGTACCTCTGGGGCCTGCCGGCTGAGGTGGACTTCAGCACCCGTGCCTGCAAAACCAGCCCGTAGGACGGCTTCGCTAACGCTCAAGCGGCCAACGGGGGGCTCGTCGTTGACCAGGCGGGCGAGCACCTGTGCCCGTTCGACGAGGGTGGGCAAGAAGGGCTGGCCGGGGATTACCTCCACTCGCAGGCGCGGTGCGCCCACTGCGGCGGCAGCCCGGTCGGCAAGCTCTTTCAGCAGCGCAGTCTTGCCCACGCCCCGGACCCCGACCAAGGCCAAGGGCCGGTCCATGCGGTGGGCTTCGACGACAGCTTGCAGCGAGCGCTGCGCGGTGGTCAGGATCTTGTCGCGCCCAGCCAGCACCACAGGGGACTGCCCGAAGCCGGGGCGGTACGGGGACAGGGTAGGCATGCACCTAGCGTATAACAGATCGTCTAAAGCGGTATAGCAAACTGTCTAAAGCAGTATAACAAACGGTCTAAAGCCGTCTAACAAGGCGAGCGGCCTTTCGCCAGGTTCGTTGGCACGCGCGGGGCTGCTACCCGGAGCGCTTCTGGGCCCTGGGGCCGCGCGCCCGATGGCTTCGGCGCTAACGACCTCTGACAGCTGTGACAGCTCTGACAGCTGGGACGGCGTCTAACAATGCCTGACAGTTCTAAGGGTTGCTCGTTGAGGGCACTGGCTACGCCGTGCCTGGTTACCGTGCCTTAAGCGATAGGGCGCTCAGCACGCTGTGAGCACGAGCAGCGCCCAGCCGGTTAATGGCCGGCCGGCGAGCGGGCCGGCCCGGGGCTTGGCCAGAGCTCGCTGGCGTGGCGTGCGCAGGCTTCGACCTCGTACCAGCGGCCATTGGCGTCGTAGCGCCACCCCGTCACTACCGGGGTACCGGGGCAGTTGCCGGGTTGGCCGCTTTCGCTGTAGACGATGCGGTGGCAACGGCCGTGCTCAGCCGACCATGCCCCTGCGTAGTCCTCCATGACCGGCAACTTAGCGCCAAGCGAACTGGTGTACGGCTCGGGGCCGCCAAGGAGCGCGCCGGCCAAAAGCGCAGCTTGGGCGTACCCTGTGGTCAATATGGGCGAAGAGCCAGCGCCCCGGCACGAGGAGCGCTCTGCCGAAGAGGTGGGAACTGCTCGCGCCAGGCTCGAAGAGGCGCGCAGGCGCATCCACGTGCCGCACAAGCCCCGAGACGACCAAGCAGTGTCGCTCGAGACGGCACAGGTCGCCTACGAGATGGAGCTTGCAGAGCACCGCGACACCCAAGAGCGCCTGCATAAAGCAGAGCTGGCGGCACGCGACCTCACCATCGAGCACCAGCGCCGCCAGGTCGCCGAGCTCGAAGCTGAGGTAAGGCGCCTGCGCATAGCGCTGCAGGTCCTGACCGGCCGTCCCGTCCCTGAGGTGGGGGTAGCACCCGAAGACGGCTAGGCCCCGAAGACGGCTAGGCCCTCTTGCAGTAAAGGTCGGGCCGATAGCGGGGGAGTGCACCGGGGCCTTCCCCCGGCGTCAAGGGCACGCTCCGGGCCAACGCTTTGCTTTGGTCCTCGCTTGGCCTGCGGCCGTCCCTTGACCCCGGCCGGCCCCGGTGAGGGGGCTCCCAGGTCGTTGGACGCCCCGGTGCGGCCGGCAAAAAAGCCGGCCTGGGCGCCCAACGGCCAGGACAAGGGTCATGGGCCCTGAGGAGCTCGGAGCGCTGGCGTGGGGGGCCGGTTATAGCCAAGAGGCCCTGCGCAAGTTGCCACAACGCCAGGTTATGTGTTGTCTGCCATGTCGTGTACTATGTCGTTATAGATGTCGGCCCCCTCGTCACAGGGAGCTATTGGCTAAGGAGGTTGCTTCGGCTCAGCCCGCCGCTACCCGTGCCTTCGAAGGCAGCACTTATCGCGACGTGGTCGTAAGGGCCCGCCGGGCGATGTCGACCGAGGAGCTCGCTAAGGTCGTAGGTGTCCAGCCGCGCCAGGTCGGCCACTGGGTCGCGGGTGCCCACCGGCCTCAGGGGCAAGCACGCCAGCGCCTGCTCGACCTGGGCTACGTGGTCGAAGTGCTCGGCGACGTCTACGACGACGAAGGCGTACAGATCTGGCTCCACGGGAGGAACCGCTCGCTAGGAGGGCGCCGTCCCTTGGAGCTGCTGGTCGAAGGGGACTTTTCGACCGTCCTTGCCGCGGCCGAGCGCCTGGCCTCCGGCGCTATGTAGACCGGGTGGGACGCGAGCTCTTTCGGGCTGTGGCTCGCGCTCCACGGGCGGAAGTGCACGGCATTTTCGAGCGGCACGTGCCCGTCAAGTGAGCCGCTGGGGCCCGGAAGGGGAGCTCGCGGTCATTTACCTGGGCCGGCCCACCGCGGCCGTCGTGGCAGAGGCGTACAGGCACTTGGCCCGCCCGCTACACCTTTTCGGTCCAAAGCACGCCCTGGGGTACTTCTTTTCGCCGGTGCGCCTGTTGGCAGCGCTCACGGGGATAGCGCGGCAGTACCGGCTTTTTGGTCCCTGCCCTCGCGTACGCTTCTGGCGTGGCTTACAGCAAGGGCCTCGGTCGCCGTGGGAGGCTTCCTTGCGCTGCTTCGTCGGAGTACTGGGGTGCCCTGGGTTTGGTGGAGGCTCCCGCGCTTGGGATCTGACCT
>JBMFUG010000148.1:0-4055 GCA_049966695.1 Acidimicrobiales bacterium
GGGTACGTAGAGGCGTCCAGCCCTCTTCAGGCCCCCCTGGGCGACCAGCCGTTCATAATCGGTGGATCCAGGCTAAGTAACGGCCGTGTTTTTCGGGGGCTGAGCAGCTTTTCGCGACGTTCGACCTGTCGAGGACCAGTCTGCCGCCTTCTAAGAGAGCTGGCCTCCCCACCTTGGGTGGCGGTGGGGTACATCTGATGGCTGCAAGCTATATGTACTGTCACGATGAAATAAACTTGCTACGAGGCCTGTTATGTTTGGTAATGCTGGTAGTATAACGGTTGACAGGCTAAGAGCCTGGCTGACCTAGAAGGAGGACGTGACAGATGCTGACTCGTTTTGACCCAGTAGTGGATCTCGAACGCATCACCTCAGAGCTGCTTGGGCCGCTGAGCCGCAGGAGCGCAGTGATGCCCTTGGACGCTTACCGTCACGAGGACAACTGGATCGTCAAGGTCGACCTGCCTGGTGTGGACCCGAGCACGATAGACGTGACCGTCGACCGCAACATTTTGCGGATCGAGGCGACTCGCGACTGGCAGCCTTCCGAGGGTGACAAGGTGCTGGCCCTGGAGCGTCCGCGTGGCAGCTTCACACGTCAGCTCATGCTTGGCGAAGACGTGGACTCAGGCGCTATCAATGCTGAGTACCGTGACGGGGTCTTGACCGTCGTGCTGCCCGTTTCCGAGCAGGCCAAGCCGAGGAAGGTGGCAATTAGCACGGGCTCACCGAGCAACGTCGTCGAGGTGACCAGCTCAGAGCACCAAGCTGCGTGAGCGTTCTGCGGCTCGCGGCCGAGCCCAAGGCACAACGAGAGGGGACGGCTAACTTGGTCTCCCAGCTGGCCGTCCCCCAAGCCGTAACGACGGGAGCCTAGGCCGTGAGCAGTGAGAAGCCGTGACAAGGAAGGCCCGTGCCGTCAAGCCAGGTCGATCTTGACCTCTGGGGGGTTCTTCAAGGTGTTGTGGACGGTACAGTGGGATGCGACAGCCAAGAGGGCCTGCTGAGTGCCCTCAGGTACACCAGCGGGCACCTTTATAGTCATTTTGAGCTCGCTTACACGAGAGGGGCGAGCCCCCATTTGCCATTCCGTGAGCACAGACAGACCTTCGTAAGGCAAGTTGTGGCGCTCAAGGAACCGCCGTGCATAGAAGGCCACACATGAAGCAAGGCTGGCTACAAAGAGCTCGGTAGGTGTCGGGGCAACGTCATCGCCGCCCGCCTCGACCGGCTGGTCGGTGTGCAACGCATGTTGACGTACAGCCACCTCAAATAGGTTGCCTCTTTTATGGTTTACAACAACCGTGCTCAAGTCTGACATTGTACTTATATCTGCCATTGCTTTAGCCTACCAGACGTCTAGCACTGTAGCGCCAAGGTATTTTTAACCAGGCAATGGGGACTATAGCCCCTATTGCCTCTGTAGGCCCGCACGCTCCCGGTAGTGCAACCTGCGCCGCAGGTTGTGCCCGGTTGCCTTGCGCTGTAGCCGACGTTCTGTTGTCAGAGCAGTGCAACTGCCTCAAGCTGCCGGCGCCTTGACGTGCGCTGGTCACTTTCTGTGATTGACGGCACTGGCCGCTCATGCCAGTGCACTGCTCGCTTAGCTGGCGCCCGCTAATTGCCGCGATGGGCAGGGTAGCCGTCCCAAGCGGCTATGCAGCTTTTTGCTCCAAAAGTTCATCTGTTGTAACCAAGGGTTCACCGCAACGTAAACAATGCGTTTCCCGGAAGTCAGACATTGCATAATCGCTGAAATCCGGGTCCTCCCAAGGCCGTACCCTAAGTACCTCGTCACTGTACTCGCGGTGCCCAATAAGTTGGCAAACTACTCGTTTCATGGTCATGCCCTCAGTGTACCGTCCGCACTTATCAGTACGGATGTGGTAAACGTCACTTGCGCGCAGGTGGAGCTGTGAACATGAGCGGGGCAAAGGTAAAAGTTGCCGTGGGGCGCAAGGTAGCTAGGCCCGACATTATGCGTAGCTTGGGCCGTTCGGGCGAACGTTCGTGAGCTTGCAGGCAGCGACCAGTTGCAGGCCGCGCTTGGCAAGTTGCCGTTGGCCGTGCTGACCCTCTAAAGGGAGCCATGTTTTTGGCGCCGTGGGGTGCCACGAGGGCGCTGGCCTACCACGGCGGCTCCCCGACAACGCCGGGCGACGCAGCAAGAGCCGGGCGACGTGTAGGATGCGGCAGTGACGTCGTCCTTGTTCAACCGTGCCACCCGCCTGGCCGCTGTGCCTGTCGTATTACTGGCTGCTGTCGTCGTTGCCTCGAGCACCGCAGGGGCGACAGTTACTGGGGCCCCGACTACGAGCTCGGTGGTCGCTGCTGCGAGGAGCGCCATAGGCAAGCAGGCCAGCGTGCACCTGGCTCTTTCCTCCAGGACTTCTGCGAAGGCGGTCGAAGAGGTCGTGCAGGCCGACCTTGCCAAGTCGAGCGGCTCCGAGACCGTTTCACAAGGCAAGGAGACAGTCACGATCAAGCTGACTGCCGCGGACGCCTACTTGTCGGGCAACCCGTCCGGGCTGACGAAGATCTTGGGGCTGACGTCGGCTCAGGTGAAAAAGCTGGGCGCCGACTGGGTATTTGTCAAAGCTGGCACCACCCAGTACAAAGACCTGGCGACGTCGATGACCATTTCTTCGGTTGCGAGCGTCTTGCCGGTGGTCAAAGGCACGAAGCTGTACCTCCCCAGCCCCTCGGGCAGAAAGTTGTACACCTTGAAATGGTTTACTGCAGCGACGAGCTCCGCGCCGGCGTTGGCCAGCACGCTAACTATCTCGGCCGTCGCTCCCTATTTGCCAGTCCAAGAGACCACGACCGCCCCTGGAGGAGGTAGGGAGACTGTGGTCTTTTCCAAGTGGGGCGAACCTGTCGTAGTGAGCGCGCCGCCCGCTCGTTTGACCATCCCCCTTTCCAAGGTTTCGGGCTGAGCGCGCTGCTGGCACGGCCAGAGAGGCGTTCCTGCACGAACCTGGTGTGAGGGGCGACTGCCTGGCCCTGGCACGGCCTGCCAGGCGGGCTAAGGCTGGCCTGCTTAGCTGGAGCTACAGGTGCAGCTGCCACGGGCCTGTGCCGAGGGTAAGCCCAGCTGTAGGGCGAACAGTGTTTTCTTTTCCGTGCCGTGCTCGCAGGGTAGCCCCCGGGCCGCTTGCGCAGCCGCACGCTTGGGAAGGGTTACGAGGAGATTTACGAGCGCACCCAGGAGCAGGGCGGAGGCTCGTACGTGGGCGGCCCGCCTCGGTCGCTCAAGAGGACGGGCCCCTGGTGGTGCGAGCCGAGGGCGTCCTTGTGGGCCAGGCACGCCATTTCCTTGCTGACCGTGGTGGTGCCTCGGTCGGGTTGGAGCCCCAGGCCGGCGCAGACGCCGTGCCTCGCCTCTTCGGTACCGGCCGCTGTGCGGACGGCCTGTTCACTGAGCGCCGCCCAAAGCTGGCACCCGCTTAGAACTTCACGGTTGACATCTTCCTCGTCGGGACTTGCCAAGGGCCGAAGGACATGCCAGATGCGGTAGCCGAAAGCGGCGCAGCGGCTGAACCAATTGCCATGGTGGACCGTGGCTGCATAGGGCTCGAGCCAGCCACGGCTTTTGTAGACCCCCGGCATGGTCGGCTTGCCGGGCTTGCACCCTGCTGTGCCTGTTGATAGCCATTGCGTTCGACAAAGGGGCCCACGTCGCTGTTAGCAATGCGGTGCTGCGCAAAGGTTTCGGGACTTGCGCCGCCTCGCGGCCGCGGGCCGGCAGTTGGTGATCGACGACCGGGTCTTCGCAAAAAGAAAAAAAGCGCCCCAATTTGCCCGAACCCATGAGCACATTTGAGCCGATGACAGCTGTTCTTTTCTGTAATTGGCGCCCCTGCACGGTCACCGACCTGGCAGACATGTACCGGCTCAGGTAGGTGCCCAAAGTGGCGGTGGTGGGAGTGATGTGCTCGGACCGTGCCCATTTTGGGCAGTGGCACTGGGCTTCAAAAAGGGGTCTTCCGGCATGAATGTGGGTCCCTTGTGGGGAACATCTGTTCGTCGTGAAGGGGCGCCGCAATTCCATGACT
>JBMFUG010000149.1:0-3934 GCA_049966695.1 Acidimicrobiales bacterium
GGCAATAGACAGCCGGGTGCCCTCTTGGACGACTCCTACCCCGCTCGTGGTCACGAAGCAGCCGTCGGCTTTGCCGCGTTGGACGACCTTGGTGTCACCGGTCGCGATTCGCGTGCCGGCAGCCTTGGCCGCTGCCGCCATCGCTTTGGCGATCCTTTCTAGGTCGGCCAATGCCAGGCCCTCTTCGATGATAAAGCTGGCAGAGATGGCGGCCGGCTGTGCCCCGCACGCGGCCAGGTCGTTGACAGTCCCGTTGACCGCCAGGTCGCCGATGCACCCGCCTGGGAAGAAAAGTGGTGAGACCACGAACGCGTCGGTGGTAAAGGCGAGCCGCTGGCCTCCGGCGCCAGGCGCTTGCCCGATATCGAGCACGGCGGCGTCTTCCAGCCCGTCGAGAAGGGGGTTGTGGAACGCCTCAAGGAACACGGCCTCAATGAGCGCGTGCGTCGCTTTTCCTCCTGCGCCGTGGGCCAGGGTTACCCTTTCCTCCCTAAGCCGGGCTTTGCGCTTGGCAGCTGGCACCTTGGTGGCCGGCGCCTCGTTGGCGCAGCTCATCGGGCAGCGGCCTTTTCGGCGTGGAGGCTACGTCGGCCGAAGTTGTAATAGGCCGCGCAAGCGCCTTCGCTTGAGACCATGCACGTCCCGATGGGCTTCTCAGGGGTGCAGGCTTTGCCGAAGACCCGGCACTCCCACGGTTGTATCAGGCCTCGTAGCACTTGGCCGCACTGGCAGGCCCGAGGGTCAGCCACTCGCACGCCCGGTACTTTGAAGCGTCGCTCAGCGTCGAACTCTGCGTACTCGTCCCGGAGCCTGAGCGCCGAGTAGGCGATATTGCCGAGGCCACGCCACTCAAAGTTAGGGCGCAGTTCCATGGTCTGGTCCATGACCTTGAGGGCGGCGCGGTTGCCTTCCCAGGTGACGACCCTGGCGTACTGGTTTTCGACGGTGCTGCGGCCTTCAGCTAGCTGGCGTACGAGCATGTAGATGGCCTGGAGCACGTCCAAAGGTTCGAAGCCTGTCACGACAACGGGCTTGTGGTAGTCGTGAGCGATCACCTCGTAAGGACGGCAGCCAACGACCGCCGACACATGGCCGGGGCCGATGAAACCGTCTAGGTTGACCTCGGCCGAGTCGAGGATGGCCCGTAGCGGCGGGATGATCGTCACGTGGTTGCAAAAGACGGAAAAATTGCGGATGCCCTCAGCCTTTGCCCGTAGGACAGTCACAGCAGTAGAGGGGGCGGTGGTCTCAAAGCCGACCGCCATGAACACCACTTGGCGGTCGGGCAGCTCTTTGGCGAGCCGGAGCGCGTCCAAAGGCGAGTAGACCATCCGTATGTCTGCACCCCTGGCATTGGCGTCCAGGAACGACCCATGGCGGCCTGGGACCCGCAGCAAGTCCCCGAAGGTCGCCATCGTCACTCCTGGCTCGCTGGCAATGGCGATAGCGTCGTCCACCCGGCCCATGGGGATCACGCACACGGGGCACCCCGGCCCGTGCACAAGGGTGACAGCAGGTGGCAGGTACTCTTCGATCCCGTGTTTGTAAATCGTGTAGGTGTGCCCGCCGCACACCTCCATCAGCTTGTAACTGCGGCCAGGCTCGCATAGCCCGGCTATCTGGCTGGCCAGGGCCCGAGCTTTGTGGGGATCTCTGTACTCGTCTACGAAGCGCACTTCGGTCCCATCTGTGAGCGGCTAGCCGATGTCGGAGCGGGCTAGCGCGGCCAGTTCGTCTTCGTAGGCTTTGTTCATACCCTCAAGCAGCTCCAGAGTGGCTTGAGCCTCCTCCTCGTCCAGCTTGGAAAGGGCGAAACCGACGTGCACGAGGACCCAGTCGCCTGGTTGCACGTCCTCGCCGTCTAATAGAGCGGTACTGACCTTGCGGCGAGCACCTCCAACATCAACCCAGGCTAGCTGAGGCTGGTCGGCCAGCACTTCGTCCACCTGGCAGGGGATCCCTAGGCACATGCTACAAAGCTACGCGAGGGACCTCGCCAACGAGCAGGGCCCAACGGCCCGGGGTGGCGGGGCACAGTCCCTTGGTTTGCCGCACTGTACATGTGAGCTGAGCCTACCGGTACGGCTCAAGCCGGTAGCAAGGCATGGCTGCTGGGAGCGAGCGCCTTGCTGGCCGCACACGGCCCGGCCTCGACGATGAGACCGTCGCGATAGGTGATGGTGCGGGTGCGTACCGCCGGTACGCGCTTGCCAGGCAGGAGAGTGCCAGAGAGGTTGAGCGGGTCTGTTGCGGAAAGCTGGACGAGCTCTCCGTCAGGCGAGCTGCGCTGGACGCGGCGGAGCTCCTCTGCTGCTTCGGGTAGCGCGTACTGCTCCCCGGCGAACCCGCTAACGAAACGCCCGCCTTGCACTAGGCCTCGGGCTTCTAGACGGCGCAGTGCCCATAGCACGTCCCGCCAGTTCACGGCCCAGCCTTCGTGGGCGGCGAGGTCCCAGAAAACGACCCCCCAGCGGGCGAGCAACTGGCGGGCGACCAGCTCGGCCAGTTCGTCAGTCGTGGTGCCTTCACCGGCCACAAGGTGAGGGAGCAGGGCCCAGCGGCCTGACCCGCGGCTGTCCAGGCCGACCGGCCGCTCGCCGTCGGAGGAAGGGGAGAGCCCGAGGCGGGCACGGCGGCCGGGCAGGCGGCGGCGTGCCGAGAGCGACCGGCGCGTAAATAGGGACCGCACAGCCGCGAACCCGTCCGATGTCACTATCCCGCGTGCCACTAGTTCCCAGAGCCCGCCTTCGACGTCCGAGGGAAGCCGCCTCGTCAGCTTGGGCAGGTCAGAGGCAAACGTCGCCCCGTTGCTGCGCAGGACGTCCAAAACGTCGCGGGCTGCCCCATGGGCCGGCTCGTCCGGCACGCTTCGGCCCCTCAGTGCTGGCATCAGCCACCCGAGGTCCTGTCGCAGCACAAATGTCAGCGGCGTGGCCCGGGACGGAGCCGCTGCGCCTGCTTTTGGCTGGCCGGTTGGTTCGCCTGGCGGGAGCGACAGGCGGCCCCAGGTCACTTGGCCGTACAGGCAGAGGTCCTCCAGCCACTGGCGTTGGTAGCGTTCTACGCGAGCGGGCAAGACGCGCTCTTCCCAGGTTCCGGCGGCCAGCTCGAACCCCTGGAGCTGGCCGATCACAGCCAAAAGCCCGGCGCGGCCCTGCATTTGGGTACCCGGGGCGACGTGCTGCCAACGAAGGAGGAACCTGGCAAAGTCCTGTGCGCTTGCGGCCTGTACTTGTCGTCTCAGGCGACCTTGGGTATAGCCGTGGATGCGAGCCAGGAGGTGGCGGGCGCACCACTGGGGTTCGTCGCCCAGGCCGGGGACGAAACGGCCCTGCATCGCGTACCCTTCGGCCTCCAGGCGGGCCAGGCCGGCCCGCACGCGGCTCTTCGCTAATGAGCAACGCTGTGCCAGGGCACTGGCCGTGACCGGGCCGGTGAGCTCCAGGTGGCCACGGACAACCTGGGCGGCTACAGCATCGACATCGTGAACTGGCCCGGCTGCGGTCTCCAGGAGATAGTCAGGGTCGAAGCGCGAACCTGGGAAGAGCGCTTCGACCTCGCGCCTTCGCTCGGTTGCGCACCACAAAGGGCCCCCCTCCTCCACAAGCTGGAGCACCATTGCTCTTTTGGCGGCGGCCAAGTCCTCGTACCAGGGTTGCCAAACGGTCTGAGGCCGGTGGACGACCGTGCTCAATAGCAGGTCATGCAGTTCTTCTGCATCGCGAGGAGCCGGGGCCACCTCCGCCCTCACCTCTTCCACTGCTTGTTGGTCGAGCTGGGAGAGGTCCCTCGCCTCTAACGGCAGCCCCCGCCGTAACGGGACTTGTCGCGAGCGCCTCTCTTCCAGAGGGGCGCCGTCCAAGTAGTCAGTGTGCCGGGGGCGCCGGGCCCGCGTGAAAATGGCGTCCGAGTGAGCTTCGGGACTGCGTCCCGA
>JBMFUG010000150.1:0-3887 GCA_049966695.1 Acidimicrobiales bacterium
GCCTGTCGTTCGGGATAACGATAAGGGTGTCCACCTTGGTCTTTAGGACCTGGATGCCCTCTTCTGCTTGAGTGGCCCGTCGGCGGCCCTCAAAAGAGAACGGCCGCGTGACGACGCCGATCGTCAATGCCCCTACCGACTTGGCCACTTCAGCCACGACCGGTGCCCCGCCCGTACCCGTGCCGCCACCTTTGCCGGCTGTGATGAAGACCATGTCGGCCCCCTTTAGGACCTCCTCGATCTCCTCACGGTGCTCTTCTGCAGCGAGGCGTCCCACCTCTGGGTCACTGCCGGCACCAAGGCCACGAGTTAGCTGGCGCCCAATGTCCAACTTCACGTCGGCGTCGCTCATTAGCAGTGCCTGGGCATCGGTGTTGATGGCGATGAACTCAACGCCTTTCAACCCAGCGTCGATCATCCTGTTCACAGCATTTACACCGCCGCCGCCGATCCCTACGACCTTGATCACTGCTATGTAGTTTTGCGCTGGTCCGGCCATTGCATCTTTCCTTGCAGCTCAGCAGGCAAATTTCTCCTTGAGAGGCCTGCACATTCGGTACAACCCTAAACCTCAAGTAAACCGTTAGGGCTGGTCAAGCTCTACGTTCGGTCGAGCAACGTTAGCCCTCTGCAACCTATTGTTCAAGTAAAACACCCCTGGCTCACGCGGGTGTCAGCGCCGGCCTCTGCGGCACGCTCAGGTCTACCTGGCTGTACTGGGCAAGGTTGACTTCCCCTTCTAGCTCTTCCAAGACTGCCAGTTTTTCACCCATCTCTTCGCTGCTGCCGAGGACCACTAAAGCCCTGCTACCCCGCAGGTGCGCCACCAACCCCCAGCCTACC
Source organism: Acidimicrobiales bacterium (assembly GCA_049966695.1). Taxonomy (GTDB): domain Bacteria; phylum Actinomycetota; class Acidimicrobiia; order Acidimicrobiales; family Palsa-688; genus JAKAWM01. The sequence goes on from JBMFUG010000150.1 coordinate 844, forward strand.
TCCGCCGTCAGCTCCAAGCCCCGCCTGGCCAAGCCCACAGGGCACTCCGATGCCGCTGTCAACAGCCCCGCGAGCGCACCGCGGCTGGTCCTTCCTATAGGCCAGGCCGAGCTTCCTGGAGACGACGCGGCGACCCCATTTATGACAGGCAACGGCCCTACCCCGCTCGGCGGCGAGCCGACTTCGAGCACCCGCCCCGTGGCGTCCACGACCGCCTGGCCCCTACCATCAGCCACCAAAGCCGCCGGGCGTCGCTCGCTCACTGACAGCACCACGGTCCAGGGCCAGCGCTTCTCAAACGATGCTCGCGCCACCCAGGGCAAGGCCTCCACCGCCCTCAGCTCGGCTATCGAACCAGCATCGACCATCGGGACACGCCCTGGCTGTGACAAACCAGCAGCCGCAAGCAACTGGGCCCGCGGGGTGTGCGCGTCACCTACCACTATGACGTCCCTCACCCTGAGAAGCGGCGAGTAGACAAGCCCTACAGAGAGCCCGCCGAGCGCCAGGACAGCCAGCACGACTAGGAGCACCCTCAACCGGCGCCGCCCCTCTGCTCGGCGCGCCTCTACCCAACGCCGGCGAAAGCGCGGGTCAACGTACTGCCTGGCCGGCCTAGCCGTTCCCGCCCGCGGCGGCCCAGGTGCCGCGTCGCTCATCTCCTATCGCCCCGCTCGCTCATAGCCGACCTCCCCTTTAGCCTCGCTGTGGCCCCGCATGAGCTCATCGGGCAGCGTGGTCACGTCGCCGGCCCCCATCGTCAGGCACAGGTCGCCTGGGCGCAGCAAGGCGCGCAACAGCCCCACCAGCTCCGACCGGCTCTCCGCGTACTCGACACGCAGCCCCGGGTGGGCCGTCTTCACCGCCTGCTCCACCAACCGCCCGCTTACCCCAGGCCGCTCTTGTTCGCCCGCTGGGTAAATGCCAGTGAGCACGAGCACATCGGCACCTTCGAAGGCGTCTGCAAACTTTTCCCACAGTGCTTGGGTCCTGCTAAAGCGATGAGGCTGGAACACGGCCACCAACCGCCCCGAGTGCTCTCGCCGCGCCGCGGCCAACGTCGCTTCAACCTCACCGGGCAGGTGGGCGTAATCGTCTATGTAGCTCACGCCGTCCTTCGAACCGAGCCGCTCGAAACGCCTGCTCACACCCTCATAACTCGCGAGAGCGCCACGGGCCGCTCCTGGGCTCGCGCCCACTTCCATGGCCATCGCCAGCGCAGCCACAGCGTTGCGGACGTTGTGAGCCCCAGGTACGGCCAGTTCGAAACGACCGAGGTCTTTGCCTCGGGCCCTGGCTCGGAACCTGGAGCCGCCCCCACCAAGCTCGATGTCAGTGATCTCATAGGCCGCGCCCGGCGTCGTCCCGTAACCGACAACTGCGCGCCCTACCCGGGCAAGCGCGCCAGCACCAGGGTCGTCAAGGCACACCACCCGGGGGCCCGGCACATCGGCGACGAACTTGTCGAACGCAGCCTCTAGGTCTTCCAGGCCTAGGTAGTGGTCCAGGTGGTCAGCTTCTATGCTGGTGACAACGGCACCATAGGCGCCCAGCTCCAAGAAGGTGCCGTCAGACTCGTCTGCCTCAACGACGACCCAGTCCCCCGCCGACCAGTGAGCGCCAGGCACCGAGCCTATTGGTTCTCCGCCCACCAACCAAGACGGCTTCATGCCAGCGGCGTCCATAACCCTCGCCAGCATCGCAGTAGTGGTCGTCTTGCCATGAGTGCCGCTCACGGCCAACGCCTTGCCGGTAGCGCAGATGGCAGCCAGTAGCTCTGCCCTGCGCAGGACCTGGAGGCCACGCCGCCTCGACTCGGCCAGCTCGACATTGTCCGCCCTTATTGCCGCCGAGTAGCCGACAATTTCTGCCCCACCCAGGTTGGCAGCATCGTGACCTACAAATGTGCGCACCCCGGACGCCCTCAGGCGCTCCAGGGCCCGAGACGCGCGCACGTCGCTGCCTGAGACCTGGTGGCCCATCTCCGCCAGCACACTGGCTATCGCGCTCATGCCGGCGCCGCCTACGCCGATTATGTGGAACTGCCTAGGGCTGCCAGGCAAGAGCACCTGAGCGACCATCCGCACCTCCTTCGCTTGACGTCGGCCCTTTTTTTTCGCTTGTCACCGCTTGGAGCCGACGGCCCGGCGCTTTTGTCCTGGCATGGGCTTCCACCAGTTCGGCTACCTGGTCTGCGGCCCGAGGCTTAGCCAGTGCCCGGCCCGCTTCCGCCATGCGGGCCAGGCGTTCACCATCGTAGAGCAACTTCTCCAGCTCCTGAGCGAGCCGCGCGCCGTCTAGCTCGCCGTCAGCCACGACCACTGCGGCCCCAGCGCGCGCCAAAGCCTCAGCATTGGCCATTTGATGGTCCCCTGGCGCGCCGGGGAGCGGCACCAGCAAGGCTGGCAGACCAGCAAGCACCAGCTCGGCCACCGTGCTCGCGCCTGCGCGCTGTACAGCGACGTCTGCAGCCGCGTACGCAGAGGCCATGTCCTCTTCGTAACGGACCCGCTGGTAAACAAGGCCGTCGGTCGCAGGGGCCACGGCCTGTACCTTGTCCCAGTCCCGGGCACCCACGACGTGGCGCAAAGCTATGCCGTCTCGCTCGGCCCAGAGCGCTGCCAGCTCGACGGTCGCCTGGTTGAGACGGCTCGCTCCCAGGGAGCCGCCAGAGATCATGACCACCTTGGCCTTGGCAGGCAACCCAAGACGTTCTCGCGCTCGGTGCTGGCCGTCCTGGCTGCGGTCCACAGTGCACATCTCCGGCCTTACAGGGACGCCGGTGAGCACTGCCCTTGGCAAGGGCGTCCCCTCCCACGCGACAGCACAGGCCTTGGCCTCTCGGGCCGCAAGGCGGTTGGCCAGCCCAGGCACAGCGTCCAGGCTGACCACGACCACGGGTACCCGCCAGACGGCTGCCGCCAGCACGCCTGGCACGCTCGCATAACCGCCTGTCGAGACGACCACCGCTGGGCGCCAGCGGGCAAAGTGCAAAATTGCCATGCACACTGCCTGACCGAGCTCGCTGACCGCCCGCAGGTTGC
>JBMFUG010000151.1:0-3830 GCA_049966695.1 Acidimicrobiales bacterium
GTTAGCCACGCAGGACAGCCCTTCGGCGCGTTCGATAAAGAAAAGGGCACGTCCCAGGTCGAGCCCCCGCAGGCGCCGCTCGATGCCACGGTGCTTATGCCACTGGAGGAGGTAGAGGTCGATAACCTCTTCGCCGCTCGTCACGAGGCCCATGTAGAGCGACTCCTGCGCCACCGCCCGGACCGGGCCGAAGGGGAACTCGATGGCTTCTCCTGTTACGTCGTGGCGCGCGTGAGGCGCACGGCCTTCACGGGGCGGCGGGTTGCCTAGCCTGGGGAAGTCTTTACCGGCGTGGGGGGGCACTACCAGCCGGTTGAGCAGCTTGGGCCCGGCCGGCCGCACGCCGAACTGCTCGTAAATCTCGCACTCCTCAACGAAAAAAGCGGGGTCGACATCCGACAGTGACGAGTACTCCGTGCCTTGCACCGGCCACTGCACCACCAGGTACTGTTGCTCTTGGTCGAGCGCGTAAACGAGGCGGAGGACGACCTGGCCAGCTTCGACCGAACCGAAAAAGTCTGCAGGACGCGCTCGTGGCGCCTGCGCCATCTCGTGCACGAGCCGCTCGACATCGCTGGCTTCGGCGCTTAGTGAGCGCACACCGGCTGAAAGCGGCCGAGAGCGCCCGGTCAGCGATGCGGTGACGGTGCCGGCCGCGTTCACAGCACAACCCTCACCGAATGCATGAGCAGCTCGTTCAGCCCACTGGGCACCCACAGGCCGAGCATCGCCAGGCCAGCCAGGCCTGCGACCAAGGGCAGCGCTGCCACGACGGGCGCCAAGCGTCCCGGGTACGGGACTAACTTGCCCCGCCCGGGACCGTCCCCCGACACCATGGCCAGAGCCGTGGTGACTAGAGCGATGAACCCGATAGCCAGCAGCACTAACAACAGGCCCGCCAGGACTGGTCCCTGCACTGCTGAACTGGCGAACCCGGCGCGCACGATCGTGAGCTCGCTCAAGAACACTCCGAACGGTGGTGTGCCGGCTACAGCCAGAGAGGCCAGCAGGAGGGCGGCTCCAGCCAGTGGCAGTGCGCCCAGCACGCCCCGTACCCGGTGCGATTCACGTGTCTTGTAGCCAAGCACGATGTGGCCCGACGACAAGAAAAGCACCGCCTTGCCAATAGCGTGGGCGAGCACCTGCAACAGGGCCCCGTACACTCCCAGCGTGCCGCCGAAGCCAAGTGCTACCGATATGACCCCCATGTGCTCAACCGACGAATAGGCGAACAGGCGCTTGTAATTGCCGCCCCGCACCAAGAACATGACCCCGATAAAGACTGTGAGGAAGCCGAAGAAGAGCAGTACCGTGCCCGGGTACGTGCTCCCGAGGGCGGCCCTGGCGATGGCTTGGAAGCGCATGATCGCGTACATGCCTGTGTTCAGCAGGCCAGCCGAGAGCATTGCGCTTACCGGGCTCGGTGCCTCGGAGTGCGCGTCGGGCAGCCAGGTGTGCATGGGCGCCAGGCCGACCTTGGTACCGTAGCCGACGACGGCCAACAAGAAGGCCAGGCGCATGCTTGCCGGTGCCAGCGAACTGCCGTGGGCTAAAAGATAGGCCCAGGTGAGGCGCTGATCGGAGCTGAGGTGGAGGCCGCTCGCCGCATAGAAGAGGAAGACTGTGGCCACCAGTGCGATAGTCACGCCGAAAGAGCTGATTATCACGTACTTCCAAGCAGCCTCCAGTGACCTTGCTTTGGCCTCGATGCCGACCAGCACCACACTGGCCAGCGTGCTCGCCTCGACGAGGATCCACAGCAGGCCGAGGTTACCGGTAAGGAACACAGCCAGCATCGCCGAGGCGAAAACGGAAAAGGACGCGAAGTACAACCGAACTTGAAAATTGCTTAGCTCTCCGCGGTCTTGCTCAGCCGTCAGGTACGCGGCTGAGCCGGTGCTCGCTAGCAGGACCACGACAGAGACGACGACCGAGAAAAAGGCCCCCAGCGAGTCCACGTACAAAAAGCCGCTCCAGGACTGGAAATGGCCGAGGCTGGTCGTCTTCACCGCCAGTGCGATGGCACTGGCCAACGAACCAGCGCCGCCAAGTGCTAGGGCAGCCCCGGCCAAGCGGGCTCTGGCCCCGACCGCCGCTGCGCCGGCACCCAACAGGGGAAAAAGCACTACGAGCAGGACGAGGGCCGTCATCCTCGTAGCTCCCGTAGTTGGTCGGCGGTGGCGTCAGCCAGTCGGCGGGTGATGCCCGACACGAACGCGATCATTATGAGCACGGCAGCTACCAGGTCCAAGAAAATCCCCGCTTCGACTATGAACGGGAAGGTCGAGACGAGCGTCACGGCTCCCAGGAACACGCCGTTCTCGGTGATCAGCCAGCCGATCAGTTGTGCCACCGTGTGCCGGCGTACGACCATGATGAGGCCCCCGAGGAGCACAAGGGCTGTGGACAGTGGCACGGCCGACGAAGCGACAACGCCGCTTGGTAAAGCTTGGGGTTGCACGACCAAGAACGCGAACCCAGTTAGGAGCGCGCCGATTATGAGCGAGGTGGAAAGCCCCGTCGCCATGGCAGCGTCACGTCTTAGGCCTAGACGCTGGACGAGCAGCCGCCTGGTGGCCAGAGGCACCGCAGTACCTTTTGTCGCGAGCGTTATGAACGTGAGCGCCCAAAGGTCGGCACTGTGGAAGTGGTACGCAAGTACGCCGCAGGCGAACGCAAGGGCTATTGACTGCAACGCGTAGTACGTCACGTAGCGGTTAAAAAGTTTGGAACCGAGGCAAGCAAAAGCACCGAGCAGCATCAGCACTGCGGCGAGCGTTACCAAAGTCCCGGCCAGGCTGCTGGAAGACAGGCTCTGCACGACGCCAGCGCCCAGGAGCTGAGGTGCCATGCTAGACGCTCACCACGTACGAGGTGACAACGCCTATCAGCGCCACGAGGAACGCTGCACCGGCGAGCTCTGCTATGCGGAAGAAGCGGAGCTTGGCAAACGAAGTGTCGATCACTAGGACCAACAGGCCACAGACGGCCAGCTTGCCTAGGAGCACTGGCACGGCCAAGAGCGCCCCGCCGGCACTGTGGGTGCTGCCTCCCAGGCCCCAGGGGAGCACGAAAACGTTCATGAAGATCGTGGACATCAAGAAAAACTTCATCCACGACCCCCATCGCACCAGCGCGTAAAGCCGGCCTGAGTACTCGAGCGCGCGCCCTTCTTCGATCATTGATATCTCGATGCTGCCGTTAGGGTTTTCTACGGGCATACGCCCGTTTTCTACCAGCACGATCATGAAGAAAGCGATGGTGCCCAAAAGGTGGGCCGGTAGCACCAAGGCGTAAGGCGAGGAGCGCACCGCGTGGTTCATCAGGTACGGGTTGTCGGAGGCGGACAGCACCCCGACGGTGAAAAAGACAAGTATGAGCGCAGGCTCGACCAGGCTGCCGATCCAGGTGGCGCGGCTTGCCCCGAGGCCTCCCTCGGGGCTGGCGGTGTCCATGGCGGCTAAGGAGCCGGCGAACGCGGCCAGGCTGAGCACGAACGCCCCTCCGATCAGGTCAGCCAGGAACGCCAGCGGTAGCGGGACGCTCGTGATCACCGGGACTATCGCCGAAACCGTCAAGTAGCAGGCAAATATGACGAACGGGGCACCTTGGAAGACCCATGACGCCTGGTCACTTATGGCCGAGCCCTTGCGCAGGAGCTTGGCCAGGTCGCGGTAAGGCTGCCAGATGCTGGGCCCGCGCTTTGACGAGACCATGGCCTCCGCCTTGGCGAGCACACCTGCGTAGAGGGGAGCGAAGACGACAACGACAAGGCTCTGTAGAAGCTGGACGAGGTAAGGCACGACTTATGCCTTCTCGCCGGTGGAGAC
>JBMFUG010000152.1:0-3791 GCA_049966695.1 Acidimicrobiales bacterium
CGCCGCCTGCACCGGACATTGGCCTACAGGCCCGGGACTTGGCTAGCTTGACGCGCCCGCTCGTGCGGACAACGCGAGGGACGCTCGAATGGTCCCACCAGCCAGTGCGTGCGCCGGGCTTGGGGTTGGCGCCGCTGACGCGGGTCTTGGGCGAGATCTTGGCGTGGCGCAGCACCGTACGCCTCGGCTGTAGGGCAAGCCAGGCCGGGGCGGTCGAGGACGCGAGAGCCGAAGAGCCGACGCCGGGGGTTGACGTCTTCTTCCCCCGGGGGCTGCCAGTACCGGTGAGGGACTTGGACCTGCTGGCGCGCGCCCGTACCGACGACCAGCGGCTCGCGTACTTGCTAGAGGGGATGCTGATGCTGGACTGGACGTGGTCTAAGGCGAACAGCGCACCTTGGGACAGTGCCAGCCCTGAGCCAGTGGCGGCCCACCCAGCCCTTGCCTTGCTCGCCCCGTTCTTCCAAGGCCTTCAGCTTGGCGTAGGGAGGTCACGGCTCGTGCCGGCCGCAAGCTGGGCACGCCAGCTGTCGGCCGGGAAGCACCGGGATGTCTTGGCAGAGGCGCTTGGGCGCTTGCGCTGGGCCGCGCTGGTGCCTCTGCTAGCACGCCCGGACCTGCTTGCCCAAGGAACGGACGGGCAGAGGTTGGCGGCCTGCATGTTGGCACGGGTCAAGCGCCACGAGCTTGCCCAACTGCTGTCACGCGTGGCAATGGCCGACGAGGCATCAGTGTCACAGGGCACGTCTCAGTAAAACCAGTAAAAGAAAAAGAAAAGGAGGAACAATGCCAGTAAGCGTGCAGCACCGCCTGCTCTACGAGGTCCCTTTGAAGCCTGTGCAGGGGGAGCGGTTCCAGCCCACGGGGTTCCCTGACATCGGCCATGCGGTTTTTGAGCGCCCGCTGGAAGACGGACGGGCCGAAACGGTGCTCCTCGTGGAGTCGGCACAGTCGATGGCCAACCGCTTGGAGGCGACCGGCTGGGACGAGATAGGCCAAAGGCCGCTGGGCCCGTTGGACAGGCTGCCATGGGTGCAAGTGGTTAGCGCCCAGGACAGTTCTTTTCTTACCTCGAGCCGGACCGAGGCGCACCGTTTGGCATCTGCTTTCATCAAGGACGCGGTTTTCGAGGTCGGCGACAGTGGCCCCGTGGACGGCAAGGAGCTGGTCCGGCGACGTTTGGGCCTCCGAGACGACGTGCCCATCGCCCCACGAGCCATAGCTTCTGCGCTACTGAAGCTCGACCCGTTGTGCTTGGTGCACGGGGTCTTTTTTGCCGAGGGAGCCAAGGTCTGGCCTGGCCAGCCGAAGGTCGCTAGGGCGCTAACGGCGTTTGTCGAGGCCACAGGTGCTCAACGAGCGGAGAGCGGGGGGGTGAAAAAGGACCACGTACGCCACTCGTTGTCGGAGGGAGAAGGTGGGACGAGCGAGGGTTACGGCACGGTGCCGTTCCACCGCACGGAGTGGGTGGCCCGCCAAGTAACTGGGTATTTCTGCTTGGACCGGGACCAGTTGCGTAGCTATGGGCTTGGCACAGCAGCGACCGAAATGATCGAGGCCGTGGCGCTGCTTGAGGTGCGCCGTCTCGTGGACGGCGGCTTCAGGCTGCGGACAGCGTGCGACCTTTTCCCGTTGAGCGGGGAGGTGGCCGACCAGTCTGGCGCGTTGCTCCCCACAGCCGCAGAGCTGACAGGTCGAGTGCTGGAGGCTGCCCAGCAGTGCGCTGAGGAGCTCGGGGACGGCCTGCCCTTGGTAGGCAAATGGCAGCCAAAGAAACCCGCCAAGGCCTCAGCGAAGCACGCTGGCGAGGACAATGGGGAGGAGCAGGACGATTGAGCACGACCGTCGAGCTCACGTTCTTCTTCGGCCGCTATCACGGCACACCATGGGGCCGCAACGTGAACGAGGGCGCAGTGGACTGGCCCCCCGCTCCTTGGCGGCTACTGAGGGCCTTGATGGCCACATGGAAGGCCAAGGCAAGCGAGCTCGATGACGCGACAGTCGTCAGCTTGTTGGGCAAGTTGGCCGACCCCCCGCGCTATTGGGTGCCCCCTTCGCGCTTGGCCCACACCCGCCATTACATGCCCGATAAGGATTACCTGAGCGGCTCGGCGAGGGGCACGGACAAGGTGCTGGACGGCTTTGCCGCGTTCAGCCGTCAGGACAGGCTGTACATCAGCTGGCCGGCCGACCTCAGCTCTCAGGAGCGCCAGGCGTTGAGGGTCTTGGTGGAGCGGGTCGGCTACCTCGGGAGGGCGGAGAGCACCTGCGCCGGCACCGTGGTCGACGACCCGGCTAAGTTGCCTGAGCAAGGGTGGTACGAGCCAATGGAGTCGGAGCCGTTGGGCAGCGGCGTCGGGGAGCACGAGCGAGTCTTGGCGGCGGTCCGCCCGCTCGACCTTAGGTCTCTTGCAGAAACCACCACCAGCACTCGAAAACACCGCAGGCTTGTCCCGAGCGGAGCGCGATGGGTCTGGTACGAGCTCGCTGCGCGCCCGTCACAGCCAAGCATCATTGCCGGGGTCGCAGAGCGCCCGCGGATAGCGAGGGAGACGGCTGTGCCGACCGTGGTCAGGTGGGCGTTCAGCTCGCCAGCAATGCCGTCATTGAACGTCGCAATTGCGATGACGGACGTGCTCCACCAAGCTGCTGTGTCTCGTTTTTGCAAGCTCTACCCGGACCGTGCCTCACGCCAGCTAACCGGACGCGACGAGCATGGGGTGCCGCTCAACGGTCATCGCCACGTGCACTGGTTGGCGTTCCCGGCCGAGCAGGGGGGCCGCTTCATAGACTCGCTGGCAGCGTACGCACCGGCCGGCTTGTCCTCCGAAGAGGTCGCGGCTTTGTGCTCGTTGACGCAGCTAAGTGGCTACGCCTACGTGGAAGGGTTCCAGCCCGGGCGTATTTCAGTCGAGGTAGTCGGCAGCGCCGAACAGGCGTTGCCTGAGCTCGTCGGCCCTGCCGCTGTTTGGGTCCCAGTTACGCCCTTCGCTCCCCCCAAGCACAAGCGCCCGAGTTCCACACTTCTGCAGCATGCGGAACGCTACGCTAGGCGCGACCTGGCCTCGCTTGCGGCACCCGCTCCTGCCCGGGTGTGGTTGTCCGGTTCCCCGGGCGGTTCGTGGCTCGACTTCAGGCGTCACCGGGTACGTGAGCGCCTAGCTGAAGCGAGGTTCGCGACAGGCATCAAGCTTGCTTTTGACCAGCCCGTACAGGGGCCGTTGCTACTGGGGGCCCTGCGCCACTTCGGCCTAGGACTGTTCCGCCCTGATGACTGAGGGCGAGCGATTTCCGAGCGCGCCTGGAGAGCTGTCGGGAGGCCTGCAGGAGCAGGACGTGCCAGACCTTGTGCCCGCTCGCATGGTCAATGCCTATTTGTACTGCCCGAGGCTGTTCTACCTCGAGTGGATCTCGTCGCAGTTCGAGAGCTCAGACGACACGGTCGAGGGCAGGTGGGTCCACCGCGCGACCGATAAGGAGAGCGGTGCCGCTCCGTTGCCGGACGAGGGCGAGGTGGTGGCTGCACGCTCGCTTTTGCTGTCCTCTGAGAGCCTCGGCCTAATAGCGCGGCTCGACCTTGTGGAGGGTGAAGGGGGTGCTGTCGTACCGGTTGACACTAAAAAAGGAGCCGCTCCTGACTTGTCCGAAGGTGCGTGGGAAACAGACCGTGTCCAGTTGTGCGTCCAGGGCATGCTCCTGCAGGAGGCTGGCTACGAGTGCGATCACGGTTTTGTGTACTACGCGGCCTCCAAGCGACGCGTACAGGTGCACTTTGACGCCGCCTTAAAGGC
>JBMFUG010000153.1:0-3755 GCA_049966695.1 Acidimicrobiales bacterium
GCCGCTGGCGTCGAGGGGCCAGCCGTTGTCGTAGAGCTGGAGGCACCAGTCGTTGTCGTAGAGCTGGAGGCGCCTGTGGCCGTGCTGGTTGCGGTAGTGCTAGACGGCTGGGTGGCCTGGGGCTGAGCGTTGGCCGCTGGCGTCGAGGCACCAGTCGTTGTCGTAGAGCTGGAGGCACCAGTCGTTGTCGTAGAGCTGGAGGCGCCTGTGGCCGTGCCAGCCGCCGTGGACGACGATGAGGCCGTTGTTGTTGTTGCCGGTGTTGTTGTTGCCGGCAACGGTGTAGCTGTGGTCGTCGAAGTCGTAGTGGCGGCCGTGGACGACGGTGCGGCCGTTGTTGTCGTAGGGCTTGCCAGCGCTAGTGCAGCAGGGCCAAGGGTTGCCAAACTGGCCAGCACCGCGGCGAAGAGCACCGCCATGCACCGCAGCACCCATTTGAGTGCCTCAACCATATGTCCCCGATCGTGAGACGGTACGCCAGGCCAAAGCCCGCCGGCCGAACCGAGGCTACCACGCCGGGAGCTCTTGTGGTGGCGAGGCTGGACGGGCCTTACAGGGCTGCCGCTGCGACTAGGTACAACCGGCGCGGGCGCGCTGGTGGCCAGTTGAGCTATACATGGCAGATGTCCACGCCTTGCCCTGCTCCTGACGGCACCAGCCCACGGTCCCAGCATTTCGACGCTCCTCCACCCATGTGCATTGACGTGAGCCGGCGCTACAGCGCTGAGATGACCACGTCTAAGGGCACGATGGTCCTGGCCTTGGACCCAGTGGCTGCCCCGAAGACGGTGAACAACTTCGTCTTCTTGGCTAGGTACCACTACTTCGACGGGACCGTTTTCCACCGGGTGGTACCTGGGTTCGTGCTGCAGGGAGGTGACCCCACGGGCACGGGGACTGGTGGCCCAGGGTACAGGTTCGAAGACGAACTGCCCAGGCCCGGACGTTATGAGCTCGGGTCGCTCGCTATGGCTAATGCGGGGCCCAACACGAACGGGAGCCAGTTCTTCATCGTCAGCGGCCCCAGTGGCGTACGCTTGCCGCCGCAGTACTCGCTGTTTGGCAAAGTGGTTTCGGGTTTGGACGTGGTGGCTGCCATTGACGCTGTGGGCACAGTGGCCGGGCACCCGACTGAGCGGGTGGTCGTGGAGTCGGTAGATGTGAGAGAGAGCGAGGTCGGGCCCGACTAGAAGCTGGACGGCTGCCTGGGACAGGCTTTCCCTCTGGGCTTGTCAGCCGCGGGGAAAGCCTGTGCCCGAGGTCAGGCGAGGGACGCTGTCAGCGCTAGGAGGCAGCCCTTATTAGCGCCAGCTCAAACTCGAGGTTAACCCGTTCGCTTACAAGGACGCCACCGGCTTCAAGGGGGGCGTTCCAGTTGACGCCCCAGTCCTTGCGGTTTATCGTCGTCCCCCCCTCGAAACCGAGGCGCGTGTTGCCCCATGGGTCTATGACGCTACCGGTGAACTCGAGGTCTACCGTTACTGGCCTTGTGGTCCCGCGCAATGTGAGGTCACCGGTGACCTTATAGTTGGTGTCGTCGACCTTTTCGACCGCCGTAGACGTAAAGGTGATCTCGGGGTAGTCGTCCATGGCGAGGAAATCGTTGCTACGCAGGTGCTTGTCCCGGTCTGCGTTGCGGGTGTCGATGCTGGTCGCCTTGATAGTGATCTTGAAATGCGACTTCGAGGGGTCAGCCTCGTCGATGTAACCCGACCCTTCGAACTCGTTGAAGGCGCCACGGACCTTTGTGACCATGGCATGGCGGGCGGAGAAACCTAGGCGGCTATGAGCAGCGTCCAGGACGTAGTTGCCCGTGAGGCTGGTACGAGTGGCGGAAGTGGCGGGTGCTACGGGTTCGGCGGTGGTCATGTTGGGGTCTCCTTAGGTTGGTGACTCGGTTGGCATGTACCTCCAACATAGTGGACATGTCCACTATTCCGGCTAGGCTGGGGCGTATGCTGGCACGCCCTAGATGGCTAAACGACAACGAGCAGGCCGCGTGGCGGGCCTTCCAGGAGATGCAGATGCGGCTGTCGGCCCAACTGGCGAGGGACGTCGCTGCTCATTCGAACCTGAGCTACGCCGATTATGTCGTCTTGGTGGTGCTGACTGAGCACCCCGAAGGGGTGCGGCTTTTCGAGCTGGGCATGTTGCTGGGATGGGAAAAGAGCCGGACTTCTCATCAAGTGGACCGTATGAAGGCCCGGGGCCTAGTGGAAAAGTGCGCCTGTGACAAAGACCACCGGGGTGCTGTCGTTTATGCAAGCGCTCAGGGCCGCCAAGAGATCGCAGCTGCGGCCCCCAGCCACGTGGCGGCCGTCCGTCGCCTGTTCATCGACCTCCTTAGCCCGGCACAACTAGGAGAACTGCGGCGCATCTCGGAAACGGTGCTGGGTGCGATCAAAAAGGAGGAAGGCTGTTGCGTGCCGTCCCACCAGGGCGCCCACCAGGGTAGCGCCCGGCCTTAGCGCCAAAGGCCCTTTTGGAGCTTTCAGCAGGCAAAGGCGTACCTTGTGCCCAGCTTGCATAGCACTGGTTGCTCGTCGTCGCCATCTAGAGCAGCTAAAGCACGACGAGCAGGCGGCTAGCCTGCGCTTAGGCCTCGTTCAGCCAGGCGGGTGCTGCTTCTAAAAGGTACTGGCTTACAGCCAGTGCCTTGTCGAATATGTCGCAGAGCAGTTCCTCGCCAGCCAGGACGCGAGCGAGGGAGACCTTTTGACGAGCCACTACGCTAAGGCGGCGTTCCGCTGGGTCGGTGGCAGAAGGGTAGCTGTCGATGGCCGAGGCTTCTAATGGGAAGTCAACGCCGCCGATACCGGCTAAGTCGACCGCCAGGCGCAAGAGGTCGGGCCCATTTGACAGGGGCGGCAGTGCCCAAGTGAAGGTGAGAGGGAAGTGGTAGTCGTCTGGAGGTTCCTCTCCTTCAGCCAGGTCGACGACGGCGTCTTCGAACGACAACAGGACCCGGGGGTCGACTTCGAGCGAGAGGTGCAGGTCTAGCGGCCCGTTACAGGCCTCTCCAGGGTGGAGGTCCACCTCCCAAGCCTGGCGCAGAGAGTAGGTCTCCACGAAGTGCCTCTCGTCATGGACGTGGAAACCGTGCTCGACAGCGTGGTCTTTCAGCTCTGCCACGTACCCGGCGACATCTATCACGGCCATTGCCACAACGCTAGCTGGGCGGGCCGGTTACGTGCGCTGTTGGCAGGGCCGGCTCGCTGGGCGTGCTGGCTGTGGCCGGCGCTGGTTGGCGCTTTGGGGTCTTTGTGTGCCAGGTTGGGGCGGTGGCAAGCGACCTCTTGAGCGTGCTCAACCGGGCTGCTGATGCTGTTGCCGAGGCCCTAAGTGACCAGCAGGACTGGAGCCCGGTGACGCCTGGTAGCAACCAGTACCACCACGACCTAGTGGCAGATGCGGCGGCGGTGGCGGTCCTCGACGCCGCCGGCCTCGGGGTCCTCTCGGAGGAGTCGGGCTTGCACCGAGCTGACCGTCCCGTGATCGTGGTGCTGGACCCAGTTGACGGGTCGACCAACGCTTCGCGGGGCTTGCCCTGGTGGGCGGTGAGCCTATGCGCGCTGGATCCCGTCGGCCCGCTGGCCGCGGTCGTAGCAAGCCCCAGGACTGGCATGCGCTTCGAAGCCGAACGCGGCGGCGGGGCTCGTTTTAACGGTGAGCCGGCACACCCTGCCAAGACAGAGGACGTGCACCATGCCGTGGTGGCGTTCAACGGGTACCCAGCTTCTAACTTCGGTTGGGCC
>JBMFUG010000154.1:0-3729 GCA_049966695.1 Acidimicrobiales bacterium
GAGGCCATCCTACACCTCTGTAACTCGCCTTGCAAGTATTTAGTGACTACACTGAGTGGGCCCTTCGCGCCTCTCCGCGCTGGTCAAGTGCCAAATCCGCCCTCAAAACGGCCGTAACTTCGGTTTAGACGGCACATGCCAACTTTGCTAGAGCGGAGAGAGACAGCCAACGAGCTCGCCCGGAGGCCAGCGGGGACGTCAACCGAGAGCAGGCGGAGCAACGCGAAGTTTGTCGGGAGCCCCATGGCGATCAGTGAAAAGGTGCTGCAGAAAAGGTGCTGCATTACAAAATTACAAAGGAAAGAGGACCCGTTCGCGCTTAGGATAGGTACCGGCAAGTGGTTGCAGGACCTAACCGTGGCAGCGTTGGGGACGCTCCTTGTCTCTGAACTGTTCCTCGTGGTCGATGTGCCCGAAACCGCATGGGACTTCGCGTGGACTTAGAGATCGAAGACAAGCTCGTCAAGCAGGTCCAGGCGTTCGTCGGCCGACGGTTCCTCGGCTCTCCCCCGAGGCGGCCACGCGCGTCCCTGCCCAAAGTGCCAAGCCGGGGGCGGCTGGGTCGGTACTCACAGGCCCAGTGCCTAGCATGGGCCGGTGGCTAGGCCCCTGACGGGCGCAACAGTGAAGTGCTTGCCAACCAGCATCAAAAACGAGTGAGCCGGCCTGTAGGCGGGATTCTGTCCACCGGCTTTCGCCGGATGGGTGGTCATCCATCTAAGCGGTCCACCTGGGGACATAGGCCGGGCCAGCCGTCCCACATTTGACCTTGCTCCGGGTGGGGTTTGCCAAGCCGACCAGGTCACCCCGGCCGCTGGTGCGCTCTTGCCGCACCGTTTCACCCTTACCTGTGGCTCCTCCCAAGGGGAGCTTGCCCATCGGCGGTCTATTTTCTGTGGCACTTTCCTGCGAGTCACCTCGACTGGCCGTTAGCCAGCACCTTGCCCTGCGGAGTCCCGACCTTCCTCGACTGGGTCACAGCACATTGGCTGTGCCCAGCCGCGACCACCTGGCCTGCTCACTCGTGGCTCAGCTTACAACCACCAAAACCTGCCTTCATCGTCACAAGGGCGTTGTTGAATGGTGGACATGCCTTCGCCGTCGCCCGAGGGGGCTGCACCCACGCCCGAGGTGGCTGCCGCCACGCCCGAGGGGGCTACTCCCGGCCTCGACGCCCTGCACCCTGCCGTGGCGACCTGGTTCGCGCGAAGGTTCCCGGGAGGCCCGACAGAAGCCCAAACTAGAAGTTGGCCCCTCGTACGAGAGGGTGCCGACGTGCTCGTCGCAGCCCCGACCGGGTCCGGCAAGACATTGGCCGGCTTCCTCGTCGCTATCGACGAGGCCTACCGAGCCCATCAGGCCGCGGAAGATTTTGGCGCTAAGACGCGCGTGGTCTACGTCTCTCCACTTAAAGCTTTGGCTGTCGATGTGCACCAAAACTTCGAACAGCCGCTCCGGGAGATAGCCACGGTCGCTGAGGAGCTGGGCCTCGACGCGCCTCGCATAACCGTGGCTGTCCGCACAGGTGACACGCCACCAGCAGCACGGGCAGCAATGCTCAAGGGCCCGCCCACGTTCTTGGTGACAACCCCCGAGAGCCTCTACCTCTACCTGACAGCTGGGCGCAGCCGAGCCTCCCTGGACCATGTGCGGACGGTGATCGTGGACGAGATCCACGCCCTCGCCAAGGACAAACGAGGCTCCCACCTCGCACTCACCCTTGAGCGCTTGGAGCACGTGCAGGCTGAAGGCCGCCCCCAGCGGGTCGGCTTGTCCGCGACCCAAAAGCCCATATAGGTGACTGCCCACCTTCTGGCAGGAGCCCACGAAGGCGTAAAGATCGTGGACTGCGGCCACCGCCGTGATGCTCGGATGATCATAGAGCTACCAGGCAGCGAGCTTGCCGCCGTGCTTTCCCAAGAGCAATTAGCCGAGATCGTGGGCCTGATTGCTGCGCACGTAAAAAGTCACCGGACCACGCTCGTTTTCGTCAACACCCGTCGGCTCTCTGAGCGCCTAGCCCACATGCTCGGCCAGGTCATTGGCCCCGACCAGGTTGCCGCCCACCACGGGAGCCTTTCAGCCGAGCGGCGCCGGCTTACCGAGGCCCGCCTGCGGGAGGGCAACCTCCGGGCACTGGTAGCTACCAGCTCGCTGGAGCTCGGCATAGACGTCGGGCCTGTCGAGCTGGTTTGCCAAGTGGGCTCGCCCCGGTCAATACCGACGCTTCTCCAGCGCGTGGGCCGCTCCAACCACTCGCTCCACGGTGTACCCGAAGGGGTGATCTTCCCCACCACTCGTGACGAACTGGTCGAGTGCGCAGCGCTCTTAGCCGCGGTGCACAAAGGCCAGCTCGACGCCGTCGCACCGCCGCGCGCGCCGCTCGATATCCTCGCTCAGCAGCTCGTCGCCGAGGTCGCCGCAGCAGGCGAGTGGCCCGAAGACGCCTTGTTCCACTTGGTGCGCCGGGCGATGCCCTACGAAAACCTGAGCCGTGAAGACTTCGACGCGGTGGTCGAGCTCGTTTCCGAGGGCATACCCACCGGCAGAGGAGCGCGCATGGCGTACGTGCACCGCGACCGCGTGAACGCGGTGCTGAGACCACGTCGCGGTGCGCGGTTGGCCGCCCTCACTAGCGGCGGGGCCATCCCTGAAGTCGGGGACTACCGGGTGGTAGCCGAACCTGACGAAACGGTCGTGGGGACGGTCAACGAGGACTTCGCCGTCGAGTCGATGCCTGGCGATGTCTTCTTGCTGGGGACGCATGCCTGGCGGATCCGCCGGGTCACATCAGGCCAAGTCCGGGTGACCGACGCTGAAGGCGCACGCCCCAACCTCCCGTTCTGGCTCGGCGAGGCGCCAAGCCGCACTCCCGAGCTGTCAGCAGAGGTCTCCCAACTGCGCCAACGCGTGGCGGAGGCTCTCGGGACGAGCCCTGGCGAGGCGGTGAGGGTCGTGCGGGAAACTTGTGGGGTTGGGCAAGACGTGGCCAGCCAACTGGTCGCTTACTTGTCCACCGGGCTGAGCGAGCTGGGGACCATGCCCACTCAGGACGACATCGTGTTCGAGCGCTTCTTTGACGAGGCAGGCGGGATGCAACTGGTCGTGCACTCGCCCTTTGGTGGGCGGGTGAACCGGGCGCTGGGCCTGGCTTTACGCAAGCGTTTGTGCGTCACGTTCGATTTCGAGCTGCAGGCAGCAGCGAGCGACGACGCTGTCATAATCTCCCTCGGCCCACAGCACAGCTTCCCGCTCTCATCAGCCGCCCGCCTCCTGCACCCAGGCACGGTGCAGAGCACTTTGGAGCAGGCAGCCCTAACGTCACCAATGTTCAGTGCCCGGTGGCGCTGGGACCTCAACCGTTGCCTGGCGGTCCTGCGTTCCCGGGGTGGCAAGAGAAACCCCCTCCCCGTGCAGCGGATGGAGGCCGACGACCTGATGGCCGCTGTTTTCCCTGCTCTGGCAGCCTGCCAAGAGAACGCCCCACCGGGCCCGGTGGCCGTACCTGACCATGTGCTCGTCCGCCAGGCCCTGGACGACTGCCTGAGCGAAGCCATGGACGCTGCAGGGCTGGCCGACCTAGTGAGCCGCCTTTGCTCGGGGCAGTTGCGCGCCCACTTTGTCAGTTCCGTGCGGCCTTCGGTGCTCTCGCACGAGATCGCGAACAGCCAGCCCTACACCTGATATGGAACGGTTTGTCAAATCGACCATTTCGCCTGTTCCGAGGGC
>JBMFUG010000155.1:0-3395 GCA_049966695.1 Acidimicrobiales bacterium
GACCAGCTCGCGATGTACTTCAGGTACACCGACGCTGACCACGCCATCTGTTCGGCTCACGTCCTACGCGACCTCGAGGTCGTTGGCGTGGCCTTCGACCAGGGGTGGGCACAGGAGATGCAGAAGCTGCTCACCGAGACGAACAAGGCCTGCCACGCGGCACGCGCACAGGGCCAGGAGCGGCTCTCGACAAAGGCGCTCACCTCCTTTCTGTGCTCCTATGACGCCCTCGTCGAGGCCGGTCTCGCGGCGAACCCCACCCCGGTCGGGCGCAAGCGGGACTACCTGGAGCGCAAGTCCTACAACATCGCCGTCGCGCTGAGAGACCGACGTCTGGATGCCGCCGCTCCTCACCTGAGCCAGGCACGCCGTTCCAATCCCCAAGCGACTTCTCTCAGCGACCACGTTCATCGCCGCTCTCCGCGCGTGGGACCTGAATGTTTGCAGGGAAGTGCTCTGTCACCCAGGCCTGCTGGTCCCGGACGGCCGAGAGAAGCTCGCTGTCGGCAACCGGAAGGTGCCGCCCGAGCCTGCCTGCCTTGTGGTTGTCGTAGATCAGGACGGGCCTACCCTTCTCGTCCGCCCCCAAGCACTCGAGGTGCAAGCTTGCGACCTCGCCCGCTCGCCGGCCGGTGCCTTTCAACAGCTCGTAGGCCAGCACGGCTATATCTCCAGCGCGTTCGCCGAGCGTGCCACGGTTGTGGTGGGCGGGTCCTGCGACGCAGCCGGGGGCCCCTCGCAGAAGGTCAAGGTGGGCGTCGAGCTGGGCGACGACGTTAGCTGGCAACGCACGGCCTTCGTCGTCTGGCGGCACCCTGCCGCGCCCCTCGCCACGACGGATAGCGAAGGTCGCCGGGACGTCGGCCAAGAGCCCCATCTCACGGGACTCGCGCAGCACCCTGGCGCAGTCCTCGGCGATCATGGCCGCATGGTGAGGCCCGTAGGGCTGCCCGCCGCGCGAGGAGGTGAACGTGCGGACGCGCGCCAAGAAGCGTCCTATCTCGGGCCTTCCCAGCGTCTTGGGGTCGTGGCCGCCACCAGGGGAAAAGGCTAGGACCTTCGACATGAGGCCGAGCGAGTGCAGCTCGTGCTGCACCGTCGCCACCTTTGCGTGGGACACCGGCGCGAGCAGGCGTGCCGCTGCCCACGACTTTGCCGTCTCTAGGAGCCAGCGTTGGCGGAGCTTCGTGAAGTCCAAACCGCCCTGTAGCCCGAAGACCCTGAGGTCCCATCGGTCGAGCTGCTTCTCGGAGCTCGGGTTGGCGTAGGCGAGCCGGGCACGGTCGAAAGCGAAGCGCGCGAAGCGCCACTGGTCGGCCTGCCCGCTCGGGTCGAGGCGCCGGAGGTCGAGGTCCATGAGCGAGCCGGCACGCTCTGAGCGGAGCCAGTCTACGTAAGTGTGCATATCGCTCACCCTCGTGCGGGCTTGCTCGCCCCGGCGGCAACCGATCACGTAGAGCAGCTCCAGGCGCAACAGCTCCGGCAGCCCTCGCAGACTGAGCACCCGGGCACTGGCCGGCTGGGGGGCGGTGGCCAAGAAGTTTTCCAGGCGGCGTCCCCGGGGACGGCCGTGCGTTCGCCAGGCGTGGTAGTGCACTTCGCACAGGCGGGACTGCTTATAGCGGGCCGAGAGCCAGCATGAGGCAGCCGCACAGGGCCCGTAGCCTTCCACGGGGACGGCACTGGCCAAGAACCCTTCGAACGAGCTACCCGACCCGACGCGGCAGGCCTTCCTCCAAGCTTCGGCGTGGCGGTCGCAGAGCCGCTCGGGCCCAAGGGCCGGCAGCCCGCAGCGCCTCCCAGTCGCTTCGCCGACGACGCACAGCTGCTCGGTCAGGTAGGACCGCTCGGGCGGACGTGGCCCGCCAACGGCGGCCCATGAGCTGGCATCGCTCGCTCCCGAGGCCGCGAACTGGCCCTCGTGGGCATGGCAGAGCACCCCGGCGCCGTGCACGAGGCTCTCACACCCGTCGACCAGGCAAAGGTCGTGGCGGCAGAGCAACCCGCCGGGCCGCGGCACGACGAGCAGGCGCGCTTCGTCCCATTCCTCGCCGAGGGGCACCTCTCGGGCCAAGGCAGTCATCAGCACCGCTCGCCGATCGGAGGGTGCGCGCGCGCTTTCGGCTGCTACGGCGGCCAGGTTGGCGCGGCGACCGCTCACAGCCTGGCCCTGTTGAGGCTTTCGACTGCAGCGCGCATGTCGCCCCAGCGGGAGTGGAGGTAGACGTTGACAGAGGAGACTGTGGCGTGGCCCAAGAGCTCCTTCACCAAAGCCGGGTCGTTGGTGACGGCTGCAATTTCCGAAGCAAAGCTGTGGCGGAGCATGTGCGGCCTGGCCCTGGGCCCGACGCGGGCGGAGAGGCGCTCGAAGAGCTCCTCCGCCGAGGCCGCCGTCATCGCACGCCCAAGTGGCGGCCTGTGGAGGTTGACGAAGAGGTAATCGCTCTCGGCAGCTTCGGGTACCTCGTCCCGTTGTGCCCTATAGGCGTCGTAGAAGAGCACGAGGCGCGCCGTGACTGGCACCACGCGGGGCCACAGGGACTTGGCGAGCGCTCCGTTCTCGTTGTCCTCCCGTCGGACTACATGGAGGTGAGGGCCGGCCGCCTTGCAACCGAGGTGTGCCGACGAGGGCAGGAAATGCAAGTCGGACAAGCGGAGCCCAAGGCACTCGGCCGCTCTCAGGCCGCTCGCGTACGTCATCTCGACCAAGAGGCGGTCGCGGGCGTTGGAACAGGCTTCGACCAAGGAGGTGACCTCGGCTCTGGTGAGGGTCATGGGCGGTTTCTCGGCATGCCGCCTTCGGACGCGGCGGCGCTGCACCACCGGAGGGCCCGTTGCCTCTCCGCGGTCCCAGCAGCCGGGGACGAAACGGACCTTGCGCCTGTCGCTCAGCCCCTCCGCGCTCGCCGCGTCGCACCAGCCGCGCGAAACGCCGAACCGCACGAAGTCCACCACCGCTGCTAGAGCCCCCTCGACCGTCGCAGCCGAGCGGGTTGGCGTGAGCGAGACCACGCCCGCGCTCGGCACCCGTCTGCGCACACGCCCCTTGCGGTGCTTTCGCGAAGGCGTCCGCTCGAGCCAGCGCGCGAAGGCGGCCAAGGACCGGGCATCGAGCGAGAGCTCGTCGATACCCTCTTGTGCTGCCCAGGCGAGGTAGAGGGCAAGACGCCCGGCATAGGCGTGCGCGGTGCCGACAGAGCGGCCCCCGGCGTCGAGGAGGGCTCGCAGGTAATCGCCCGCCCGAGCGTGCTCCACGTAGCGATCGTCCACCACCGTCCAACCCTCGCGCCCGTCCAGGGGCGAGACCGTCCTTTGTGCCGGCGCTTCCGGCTTTTGAGTGGGTAACGTCGTGGAACTGATGTCCGCTGGATGGACGTCGGGGCCCTTCGCGACGA
>JBMFUG010000156.1:0-3353 GCA_049966695.1 Acidimicrobiales bacterium
GAAGCGCCTTACTGCCTACTGCCTCAACCTCGCTCATCTCGTTGCAAACCTCCTTGCGACCGTGGAGAGCCCGACAGCAATTATCAGGACACCCCCATTGAACAGGTACTGGTAGAACGTAGACAGGCCGAAAATGCTCAGCCCGTTGAAGCCTACCCCTATGATAAGAACGCCAACCAGCGTCCCAATGATATGGAACTCACCATCGTGTAGCGTAGCCGACCCCAAGTAGATAGCAGCGAAAGCCGACAGCAGGTAGCCGTCACCCGAGCCGATAGTGCCGCTACCGACCAACGACGCCAGCAACACTCCGGTAAGGGCTGCGGCCAGACCACACACGACAAACGAAATTATCTTCATCTGGTCGACCCTTATGCCCGACAGCCGTGCCGCCTCGGCATTCCCGCCGACAGCTTGGATCGAGTGCCCGATGTCAGTCTTGTTCACGAACACCCACAGCACCGCAGCGACCCCGACCATAACAAAAATGTTATGTGGAACTCCCCAGAACTTGCCTGCGCTCAGGTTCAGAAAACTGGCAGGCAGGCCAGTAGAAAACGGCACACCCTGCGAGTAGCCGTACTCGAAACCCACAAGCAAAGTCCCAACACCCAATGTAGCAATAATCGCGTTGATACGCGCTTTGCTCACGAGCAGCCCGTTCACAAGGCCAATCCCTATCCCCACAACCAACGTGACCGCGATCGCGCTGACTATGTCGAGGTGCTGCTCAGCTATCAATCCCGTGAACAATACCGCTGCAAAACTCGAATGATAACCAATGCTGAGGTCAAAATCCCCTCCGATGACCGCTATTGTTAGACCCAAGGAGATAAGTGCTGTCAAAGCAACCTGATTTACCAGGTTAAGAAGATTGCCCACAGTAGCGAACGCGTGCGGGCTGGCAGCCGAAAATCCCACGATAAGGCCTGCCAGAGCAATAAGAGTGCCATACTTAGAAATGAACAACAGCGTCCGCAATGGCCACGTTAGTTGTATAACGGGGCGCGAGGCCTCGGCGCCGGCCGTTGCCGAGGCCTCGATCGATGTCTCTGTCTGGGTCACGCTACCGTCACCTCTTCCCTGAGACCCGGTACTAGGTAGCAAAGGTGGTCCAGCTCCTGCTTCGTAGTCTTAGTCCCGTCTACCTCTGCCACTACCGAGCCCTGTGACAAGACTACGATGCGGTTACAACGACCGACCAGTTCCTCGATCTCCGACGATATAAACACGATGCCTAAGCCCCCTCTTGCCAGTTCGTCCATAAGTTGGTACATCTCCTCACGCGCGCCCACGTCCACGCCACGCGTAGGCTCATCGGCTATAAGGACGCGGCAACCCGTCGCCACAAAACGCGCTAGTAGCACTTTCTGCTGGTTCCCACCGCTCAGCGCGCCCACAGGCGTGGCCAACGACGGAGTCCGTATGCCAAGCCGTGCGACGAACTCGTGGCTTATGCCATCAGCCTTGCGTCCAGCTATGATCGGTATAAAGGGGGCTACGCGCATCTTCGCTAACGCACCGAGCGAAATATTAAACCGAACAGACTTCGTGAGAAAAAGGCCTTGCGATCGTCGCTCCTCTGGTACATAGGCTATGCCGTGCCGCATAGCGTCGTACGGTGAACGAAAGCGCACGGGACGACCGCCAACCACGAGACTACCTGAATCCGGCTGGTCTACGCCCGCCAACATGCGGGCTACCTCACTACGACCTGAGCCGATCAGCCCGGCCAGACCCAGGATCTCGCCGGCTCTAACGTCCAGCGAGACATTCCGCACTGCGGGTGCCCGCGACAGGCGGCGTGCCTGCACAAGGGGTGCCACCTCTGACGCTATCGGCTGCTCAAGCCGAGAGCTCTCCCTGAGAGCGTGACCGACGATGAGGGCAACGAGCTCACGCCTGTCGATGTCCTTCGTCACGGTACCGACTACCGTGCCACCACGAAAGACGGTGATCCGGTCACATATCGACGTAACCTCCTCCAGCTTGTGGCTCACGTATAAGACCGTGATGCCGCTTGCAGCGAGGCGAGCTACCGCTTCATATAACCTCTTTGACTCTCCTTCTGACAAAGAGGCAGTCGGCTCGTCCATAGCGATCAACCGGGCCTCAGCAAGCAAGGCGCGAACGATCACTATGAGCCACTGGTTTGCAACTGAAAGTTCCTTAACTGGGCATGTAAGGCTAAAGTCACCGCCGAGCGGCTCCAGTGCGAGGCGCACCTGCCGCTCGGCAGCTCCCCACTTGACAATGCCAAGCCGCTTTGGCTTGGGAAGTCCCAACAGAGCGTTCTCGACGCCCGTGAAGTGGCTAACGAGCCTCAGCTCCTGATGTATGAACGCGAACCCAAGCGACCGCGAACTACCCTGAGAGAGCTTCGCGTACGACCGACCGTCGATAGCAATTGAACCTTCGTCCGGAGCCACCAGCCCGGCCAATATCCGGATCAGCGTGCTCTTACCGGCGCCGTTGGCCCCAACTAAGCCGTGGACCTCGCCGCGCCGCAAGTCCATCGACACCTTACTCAGTGCCGGCACACCGCCGAACCTCTTTGACACATGGTCCACAACGAGCCACGGGGCAGTTCGGTTCGTCTCGGTCGTCATTGCGCAGCTCTACCTTTCTGACTAAAGAAGGCCCGGGAAAAGTGTCTGGTGGGCCTTTACGAACGCGTTAACATTGCTCTGCGTTACCAAGACGCCTGGTATAACCACGTCCTTAGGCACCCAGCTAGAGCCCGCCTTCGCAGCCGCACTGATATTGCTGACCAACGCTTCACCCTCAGCGAACTCGTTTTCCCACTCTGTCGCAGTCATTGTATGGTGGAATATCGCGCCGATCGCTGTTGGCCCGCCGTTTTCACCAAATGTCATCACGTCGGTGCGGCCCTCAGTCTTTAGAGTCGAGAGCGTCGACGTAGTTGGGTCCTCCCAGCATCCCCATATAGCCAGCGGCTCCGAGCCCTTGGGATGGCTCGCCAGCCAAGAAGCAGCAAACTGGGGAGCCTCTGTCTCATAGCCCGGGATTTGGATCTCGTCCTTGGTGACGCTGATGTGCGGGTAAGCCTTTAAAATGCTGTCAAAGACCTCTTCCCGCTGCCGACAAACTAAACCTACATGATAGGTGAAGGCAAGAACCGCACCTCTGCCACCCATACGCTTCACCATGTATTTTACAACCGGGGTCGCGAACGGACCCCCGCTACCGTCGGTCACGGCAACGCCCGTGCCGAGGCCACCGCCCCAGGTGCCGACGGGTATGTGCGCCGCCTTGGCAGCGCTCAGCCCCGCTGAGAGTGAGGTGGTTGGGAACACTAGGTCCAAGATCCCACCGGCATGCCGGGTAACGAG
>JBMFUG010000157.1:0-3226 GCA_049966695.1 Acidimicrobiales bacterium
GCAACGACCGTGCACCAGCGGCTTCGGGACGAAGAGGGCCTCGCCGTCGGCATCACGAGCTTTAGGCGCTGGCTGTGGCGGGAGCTGCCAGAAGAGGCCAAGCGCGCCCAGGCGACGCCTTGGCGGCCGGGAGTCGAGCCAGGCGACGAAGCCCAGGTCGACTACGGCTACCTCGGCCGTTGGTTCGACACGGTGCTCGGGCGCTGGCGCAAGGTATGGGCGTTCGTGATGGTGCTGGCCTTCTCCCGCCACATGTTCGTCCGCCCGGTGCTGTCCATGGACCAGCGCACCTGGACGGCCTGCCACGTAGAGGCGTTCAGCTTCTTTGGTTCGTGCCCGCGCCGGCTCGTCTGTGACAACTTGAAGACCGGGGTCCTGAAACCGGACATCTACGACCCCCGCCTCAACCGCTCCTACGGGGAGCTCGCCAGCCATTACGGCTGCCTCATAGACCCGGCTCGTGCCCAAAAACCTAAGGACAAGCCCCGCTGTGAAAGGCAAATGCCCTACGTGAGGGACTCGTTCTGGTCCGGGCGTGAATGGTCAGGGCCCCCGCAGATGGTAGAGGCGGCACGGCGCTGGTGCCTCGACATCGCCGGTGCCCGCTCGCACCGTTCCCTCGACGGGGCGAGCCCGTTCCCTATTTTCGGTGCCGAGGAGAAGGGAAGGATGCTGCCCCTCCCCGTTGCACCTTTCGAGCTCGCCAGCTGGTCCAAGCGGGTCGTGCCGCCGGACTGCTACGTGAAGGCGACTGGCAAGGCCATATACACCGTTCCCTGGCGCTTCATCGGCAAGACCGTGGACGCCAGGGAGTCGGACCGCCGGGTCGAGTTCTACTGTGACGGCGAGATCATAAAGACCTGGGCGCGCGCCGAAAAGGGCCGCCAGACGGACTGGGGGGACTTCCCGCCCGAGAAAGTGGCCTTCTTCATGGCCACCCCGCAGTGGTGCCTGCGCCGTGCTGAGGAGATCGGCGAGTGGGTGCTGAAAGTGGTGGAGGCGATGTTCGAGGTGAACGCCTCCTACCGGCTGCGCCAGGCCCAGGGGGTGGTGCACCTCGCCGAACGCTACGGGGGAGAACGCCTCGAGGCCGCCTGCAAAAGAGCGGTCACAGTCGGCGACCCGTCCTATAGGACAGTGAAGGGGATCCTGGCGGCCGGCACCGAGCACGAGGGCGAGGACGCTGTGCCCGAGCCCCCCGCCCCCGCCCACCTGCACGGCGAACAGGGGCTCTTCGGCTCGGACGGAGATGGTGGGGAGGAGGGGGCGCGATGAGGGCGCACCAGCTCGAGAGCACGCTGCGCTCGCTTGCTCTCTCGGGCATGCTCGGCACCTTGGAGGCCCGCCTCGCCCAGGCCAATGCCGGCGAGCTCGGCTTTGTCGAGTTCTTACAGGTGCTGTGCGAGGACGAGCTGCAACGCCGGGACACCGCCTCCATCGCGCGGCGCGTGCGCCAGGCCCACTTCGAGCAGGCCTACGCCATCGAAGACTTCGACTTCTCCTACAACCCGAAGATCCCAGCCGCCCGCATTAGGGACCTCGCCACGCTCCGCTTCTTGGAGGCGGGCGAGTCCGTCGTGCTCCACGGCCCGGTAGGGGTAGGCAAGTCGATGATCGCCCAGGCGCTCGGCCAGCTCGCCTGCCGGCGGGGCCACAACGTCTTGTTCGCCAAGACGAGCCGGCTGCTCGCCGACTTGGCCGGTGGCCACGCCGACCGGACCTGGGAGGCGCGCCTCAAGCGCTGGGCACGGCCGGCTGCCCTCATCCTGGACGATTTCGCCATGCGTGCCTTCAGCGCTGCCCAGGCCGACGACCTTTACGAGCTCGTCACCGAGCGAGCGGGCAAAAGCTTCATCATCACAGCCAACCGCCAGGCTTCCGACTGGTACCCGCTGTTCCCGAACCCTGTCGTCGCCGAGTCGGTCCTCGACCGCGTGGTCAATTCCGCCCACCACGTCCACATGCAAGGGAAGTCCTACCGGCTACAGAGACGGCCCGATCAAGGGGAAGGACTGTTGTGATGCCACTATGCCGGCGCGGCCGCCGCCTGTGCCCGCCCTGCCAAAGCCGTACGTTACGATAGCGTTACGTTAGCTCCTCACGGGAGGGTTCCTGCTGACGGCCCTCCCGTACAGGGGAGATCCCCGTGCGTTACGACAGCGTTACGACCACTATGGCCAGTTGTGCTTGGTGCGGCTCTTCCTTCAGCCCTTCCGGGAGGCGACGGTCCTGCTCGAACGCTTGCCGCTGATCGAGTTACCGCTCGCACCTGGCAGGCCCGAGCACGACCGCTGACAAACCCGCAAAGACAGCCGGCGCCGTCTACGAACGCCCTTCTTGCGGCCAGCGTTACCTCTCACCCGAGCGGCTTTGCGAGCAGTGCGACCTGTTCTGCCGCCGTCCCGGGCCTGGGGACCCGTGACCGCACTACGACGAGCTCGTTGCTTTGCCCGACCTCGGAGCCTGAGCCTCTACCGCCGGCCCGTTCCTAGCTCAGCGTTCCCATCCCGTGCTCAGCGCCGGCACCATGCCGGACTTCACAGCGCTGGCAGGCACCGCCCAAGTAAGTAACGAAGAGGGCAGCCCTCGCTCTGCGGGAGCTGAGGAACACGGCGTCGCGCCGGACGACGAAGGCGCGCGGTCGAAGAGCAGGCCGAGGTAGCCGCCGGAGGCGGGACGCGACCAGCTTTGGTCGTTGCAACGGGCCAACTTCGCATTGGGGGGCTCGATAGTCCCGGTGGATGACCCAACATCTATGCCGGGAGCCCCGCATGCACAGAGGGCACCGGAGATGGGACGCCGCCGTTCCGGGACAGGCGGTGTGCGCCAGGGGCCGGTGCCGCCCCCTTCGAGATGTGGTCGATGAGCGCTCCGCCGAACGGGCGGCCAGGCTCGGCTGCGACGACGACCTGGCTGCGGTCTCACCGAAGGCGGACCATCCAGACCCGGCCGTGCCCACTAGCTGTCGGCTTGTGGTCGAGCTCGACAACGAGGTGCTGCTGATCCGCGACTGCCAGCCCGCGGCAGGGCGGCGAGCGGTAGGTCGGCACGCGTGGCGTGACAGGACGAGGCGCCATCGACTAGACACTCACTTGAGCCCAGGTGGTGGATTACTTGAACGTTCGGGTGGTGGATAACGCGAACGTTGACACGAAGACGTGGCCGGCCGTCGGTTCAGAGTCTCGGCTGGGTCCTTTTGGCAAGTGCACGTCGGTGCCCCGGAGCT
>JBMFUG010000158.1:0-3202 GCA_049966695.1 Acidimicrobiales bacterium
CTGCCCCTGTTGAACAGCCTCACCGACGTCGTGGACGCCCGCGTGAGAGAGACAAGGGGAGGGTGGCGTGAGCCGGCGTCGCTTGCCCGTAGGGGTGCGCCGCAGGGTGTGGCCTTCGGGGACTGTCACCTACGAGGCGTCCTGGTTCGACGCCTCCGGTCAGCGCCACACCGAGAACTACGACACGGCGGCAGAAGCCGACGCAGCCCGTCAGGAAAGGTTGCGGGAGCGGCGACGGGGCCGGAGCGGAGACCCGAGCGGCGGACGAGTGACTGTCGCCGAGTGGCATGAACGTTGGTCTTCCACCAGGCGGGTACGGGCCACGACGCTAGAACGTGAGGCGTCTATTTGGCGGCTCTACATCGCTCCTGTTCTCGGCTCTCTCCGGCTGGGGGATCTGCGCCGCAGCGACGTGGCAGCCTGGGTAGCGGGGCTCGAGTCGGAAGGGCTCGCCCCGGCGACCATTGTGCGCAGCTTGGGCGTGCTATCGAAGCTTCTCGATGACGCTGTGACGGAAGAGCTGGTCGACGTCAACCCGGCGGCCAAGGTACGGGCGCCAGAGGTACCTGTCAGCGAGCAGCGGTTCTTGGACGCCGATGAGCTGAGGCGCTTGGAAGCAGCCACGCCGGAACACTGGCGCTTGGTCGTGCCGTTTGCCGCTGCTACTGGGTTGCGCATCGGGGAGATCGCAGCGCTGCGTGTGCGCGACATAGACGTACCCAGTCGTTCAGTGACAGTGCGAGCGACTGTCGTCGACGTCTCAGGCGACGGTCCGCGTCGGCGGGTACACCCACCGAAGACCAGGGCAGGGGCGCGCACGGTGCCGAGCATTACTGACCCTCTAGCCGAGCGCCTGGTTGCTCACATCGCCGGCCGAGGGCTTGCTTACGATGACTGGCTGTTCACCGGGCCGGAGGGCGGGCCGATGACACCACGTAATTGGCGAGAACGCGTGTGGCGTCCGTCCGTTGAGCGGGCGCACCTTGCGCCCCCGGCCCCCACCCCGCATGCGCTTCGACATACTGCGGTAGCCGCTTGGGTGGCAGTTGGCGCAGATCTGTACACAGTCTCCCGGTGGGCCGGGCACTCTTCCGTTGCGTTCACTACACGCGTGTACGGGCACCTATGGAAGCTGGACTACTCGGGCACTAGGGCTGCTTTAGCTGACATCT
The DNA here is from genome assembly GCA_049966695.1 of Acidimicrobiales bacterium. Classification (GTDB taxonomy): domain Bacteria; phylum Actinomycetota; class Acidimicrobiia; order Acidimicrobiales; family Palsa-688; genus JAKAWM01. The sequence continues at coordinate 1,173 of JBMFUG010000158.1, forward strand.
TGGCCGGGAAAGCAGAAGTGGTCCCGATCACGACGCCTGCTCGACGCGTCGCCGTTTTCGGTCCTCAATAACAACTAACCGATTGACTGCGCTCCTTTTCCCGGCATAAGAAGTAATTGACATCTTCCCGGTTCTTCAGGGCCAGGAGGATGTCAAATCCTCCCGCCACGAGCGAGTCGCGCTCCCTGTCGGCGCTCAAGCCGTTCCCGTCCTCAACAGCATAGACCAGCCAAGACCAACAGCCCTGGACGCTGACAAATAGGCGGTACGAGCAGGGGCGCGACCACTAGCTCCGAGCACTAAATCTCCGACGTACAAAGCACCAGTACGATTTTGAGCTTTGCTTATTTCAGTTACGCCAACAGGCCAGCGCAAGTTGGTGTTGAGGTTTTGCACGCTGTACCCGACCACTTCTATATCGTTGTCGTTGGCAACAGTTAGCCCAGGAGCGATGACAGCGGTCTTGTCGCCAACGGCCTTGGACATGCCATAAGCACTGTCTATGCCTGTCACGCCAAGCCAGTCCATGAGAACACAGTTGCCTGCCGGCCCTTTAAAAGACACGTGACCTGAAGCGGGCGCTGTATTACTCCCCTGCAGGATTTGCGCGGTCCGCGAGAATGTTGAAGAGAGGAAGGAGCTTCAGGCCGCGAGCTTGAGGTAGGCGGCAGGGAAGGCGCTGTCGTGGACGGCGACGGCAGCGGTCATCACGCGCTGGCCGTAGCGGGTGACGCGGTAGAGGCGCCGACGAGGGACCTTGGCAATGAAGCCGTGGCCTCGGAGCTTGGTGATGAGGCGGCTGGTGCGCTGGCAACGGCGCTTGGCTTCGGTGGCGTCAGCTGGAGGACGGCGGTACAGGCGGGCTTGGAGGTTGCGGTTGGAAAAGCCGTTGACCAGGTGCTCCCCGGCCAAGGTGGCCCGGAAGAGAGCGAGGTCTTCTGTCGCTATAGGGTTCAGGCGGGGGTGGCGTTCCCCCCGGTTGGTTATGGGCCGGCAGTGCCGGTCAAGGACGGCGATGCCGTCCCGGTCCTCTGTAGCGGCGGCGAGGGCCTCCAGGTAGCGCTCGTTGGCGGCCCGGCCGACTTGGAAGTAACGGGGCAGGTTGACCACCCCTTTTCGCATCGGGCACCAGAGCCGGTGAGCGTCTTTTACCCGCAGGACGCGGAACTGGGTGGGGCCGTTTACCGTGACCTCCACGCGAAGCACGTTGGCCTTGTCGTGGCACTTGACCGAGTTACGGCCCATTCGGTGCTTGACCCGCCACCCCTCAGGGCGGCGCCGGGCGTCGCTTGCCAGCTCCGCGGCGAGCGCGGGGTGGAGCTTTCGCCCGAGGAAGCGCAGCACGTCCTCGGCCGAGAAGGCAGAGGCCGCGTGCGAGAACAGCGCTCGGAGGAGCGCTTGGAGGGCACCCCTTGAGCGGAACACGACATCGGTGGAGACTTCGGCCTGGTCCACCACCGGTCGGTAGGGGCCGTAGCCGGCCTTGGTGAGCAGGCCCAGGTGGGGGTTGACCTCCCTGGCGAGGCTGTCGAGGAGGCGGGACCACCGCCTAGACGCCCAGCGGTCAGCCAAGCGCTGTGCCAAGCCCCAGCGCTTGCAGGCCACGACCGCGTTCAGGTAACGGGAGTGGCGCACCCCCCTGGCGGCCAGGGACATAGACAGCGCCTCGTGGCCGTTGGCCCACACCTGGACCTCGAAAGGCAACCACCCTTGCAGGCGTACGTGGCAGAAGCCGAGCTCCGGGTGGACGAAGTAGTAGTAGAAGTGCAGGCACTTGCGGCGGCGACGCACTACCTCGAGGTGCTTGGTGCCCCTGTCCCGGAAAATGTCGAAGCTGGTGCAGGGCTCCACGGCCGCGAGCACGCAGACCAAGCCAGCGACGACGCCGTCTTTCGCCATCGCCTCTCTGGCCAGGTCCTCTTTCGACTTGCCACGGGACTTGGTGTAAGTCTCGGCCAAGTAGTCAGTGTGCCGGGGGCGCCGGGCCCGCGTGAAAATGGCGTCCGAGTGAGCTTCGGGACTGCGTCCCG
>JBMFUG010000159.1:0-3121 GCA_049966695.1 Acidimicrobiales bacterium
TGGTCGATGAAGTCCTCCAGCTCACGCTGCTGGCGGTGGAGGCGGTCATTGTGCCAGACGACGAGGCCGTCGACCTGGCCCTGCTTGACAGCCGCGAGCAGCGCCTCGTAGCCGGGGCGGCGCCGGCGCCTGTAGGCGGAGATGTCGTTGTCGGCATAGACCTTGGCGACGGACCACCCGAGCCTCTCGGCCAGTGCCCGGCACTCTGCTTCCTGGCGGGCGACGCCGAGGCCTCGGCCTTCCCGGTCATCGCTGATGCGGCAGTAGACCGCTGCTCGCTGTGGGGGTCCTTCTCGGGTACCCATGAGTCATAGCTTAGCTTCTTTGTGCGCGCAGCTGATCTCGCCCGGGCGCACCCTCGCCCCCCCGCCACCTATGAGCGAGACTGCAGATGCGCTGTGGTGCGGCGAGCGGAAAGGCGGCCGCAAGCAAATACCCGCGCCCGGGGTCACGATGCCGGCTGCAGAGTGCACCTTTGCCACTTCAAGTGCTTCTGCTGGCGTGAGGTCAGGCAACAGTCCCACCAGGCGGCTGGCGAGCATGGTCTTGCCGGCTCCAGCAGGCCCTACAAGCAAAAGGTGATGAGCACCCGCTGCCGCAACTTCGAGGGCAAGGCGTGCCAGTGGCTGGCCGCGCACGTCAGCCAGGTCCGGGACAGGCGCGCAGTCTGCGTCCGCAGCGGCCCCGGGCACCAACGGCCAATCAGCTTGCCCGTGGAGGATCTCCAATAGCGACCGAAGGCTTATAGCTGCGTAAAGGCCGTTGCTCCGCACCAAGCGAGCCTCTCGCAACGACCCCAACGGGACTACGACGGCCAGCCTGCCAGCAGCTTCAACTAATGGGAGCACCCCAGCGACTGGGCGCAAGGACCCGTCCAGGCCGAGCTCACCTACAAACGCGGTGCCTTCGAGCAGCTGGGGATCGAGCTGGCCGTCTGCCGCTAGCACGCCCAGGGCAATGGCCAAGTCGAGCCCGGGGCCGCCTTTGCGCACTCCCGAAGGGGCAAGGTTCACGGTGACGCGCCGCTGCGGCCAGCGGTACCCGCTCGAGATGATGGCGGCACGAGCCCTGTCGCGGGCCTCTCGACAGGAGGCGTCAGGGAGGCCTACTACACGGAACCCCGGGATCCCATTGGCCACGTGGACCTCAACGCTGACCAGGCACCCCTCCACGCCTACGAGCGTGGCTGAACAAACCGTCGCTAGCATCGCTTACTCCTTGTGCACAGGCAAGCGGGTGAGAAGGAGGCCAGCAGGCCACGAGCGCTCGAAGAGGCCACGAGCGTCCCAAGAGGCTAACCGGCCCCTGTGACCGATAAGCACGAGCCACCATGACGGCTCGCTCGACAGCCCGGCGGACGCTGCCAGCCGCGCTAGGCCGAGCTGGGCTTGCGCGTCTTGTCGGACAGGGGAGTGTAGTCATGTATAGGGCGCCCCATATGCTGGCTACTTGCGTAGTATGTGGTCATGTACGTGGTGCGGGTGCCGAACCGGGGCTCACCGCCGGCGGTGCTGCTGCGAGAGAGCTTCCGCGAAGGCGGCAAGGTGAAGAACCGCACGCTCGCCAACCTGTCGCGCTGGCCGGAGGAGAAAGTCTTGGCCCTCCAGGCGGTGCTAAGCGGCAAGGCGCCGCCTCTCAGCCTCGAGGGAGCCTTCGAGATCTCCCGCAGCCTGCCGCACGGTCATGTGGCGGCCGTGCTCGGGACACTGCGCCGGTTGGGGCTCAAGGAGCTGATCTCGCCCGAGCCGTCTCGCCAGCGCGACCTCGTCGTCGCTATGATCTGTGCCCAGGTCATCGCCCCGGGCTCGAAGCTGGCCATCGCCCGGGGTCTTCGGGCCGAGACGGCGAGCTCCTCACTCGGTGAGGTGCTCGGCCTCGGTCGCTGCGACGAGGACGACTGCTACGAGGCGATGGACTGGCTCTTGAGGCGGCAGGAGGCCATCGAGGACGCCCTGGCGAGGCGGCACCTCGTCGGAGGAACCTTGGTGCTCTACGACGTCTCCTCGGCCGCCTTCGAGGGGCGGAGCTGTCCGCTCGGGGCGATCGGCCATCCGAAGGACGGGGTGCGCGGACGGCTGCAGATCGTCTACGGGCTGCTCACCGCCCAAGACGGGGCCCCCGTCGCCATCGAGGTCTTCGCCGGCAACACCGGGGGCCCCAGAACCGTCGCCTCCCAGGTGCACAAGCTCCGCCAGCGCTTCGGGATAACCCATGTCTGTCTGGTGGGCGACCGCGGGATGCTCACCAGGGCCCGTCTCCAAGACGACGTCGTCCCCGCCGGCTTGGACTACCTGACCGCCTTGCGGGCCCCCGAGATCAAGAGCCTCGTGGCCCAGGGGGCGATCCAGCTCAGCCTCTTCGACGAGACCGACCTGTTCGAGATCGCCCACCCCGACTACCCAGGCGAGCGCCTGGTGGCAGCCAAGGACCCGCTGTTGGCCGAGGAGCGGGGAAGAAAGCGCCAGGCGCTGCTCTTGGCGACCGAGGACGAGCTGGACAAGGTGGTGGCGGCCGTCACGAGACAACGCCAACCCCTGCGCGGCGCGGACAAGATCGCCCTGCGAGTGGGGAGGGTCCTCGACCGCTTCAAGATGGCCAAGCACTTCGACCTCGAGGTCGCCGACGACTCGTTGCGCTATGCGCGCAAGCCCGAGCAGATCGCGGCCGAGGCCGCCCTGGACGGCATCTACGTGCTGCGCACGAGCCTGGACGACCAGGCACTCGACACCCCCGGCGTGGTCTCCTCCTACAAGGCGCTCGCCTCGGTGGAGCGAGCTTTCCGGGTGCTCAACACCGACCTCGACATCCGCGCTATCCGTCACCGGACCGAGGAGCGGGTGCGGGCCCATGTGTTCATGCGGATGCTCTCCTACTACGTCACCTTCCACATGGAGCGGGTACTCGCCCCGATGCTCTTTCGCGACAACGACAAGCTCAGCGCCGAGGCGGCCCGCCCGAGCCCGGTCGCGCCGGCGCGTCGCTCGGCCTCCGCCCTCAACAAGACGACAACCAAACGGACCGCCCAGCACGAGCCGGTCCACAGCTTCAAGTCCCCCCTCCGACACCAGGGGTTAGCGACAAAACTAACCAGCTCATGGCGACAAAACTCGTGCGGCGTGAG
>JBMFUG010000160.1:0-3077 GCA_049966695.1 Acidimicrobiales bacterium
CGGCAGCTCCTGCGAACGCCTGCTTGCGATTATTAAAGGGCATTTTGCTTACCTACCTCGGTCTCGTCAATGCGTTCAGTTATTGCGTTTAGTTATATTGTCGGCCGAGGTCCGGCGGTTACGGCAGTGACGTCCGTCTCAGCGGTGCGGGCAAAGGGCTCCAGCGGTGAGGGCGTGCGGTCTCAACGTTGCCGGCCCGCGCAGGGCCCGAGCGAGGTGATGCTCGCTAAAAGTTATAACCGAGGCGACGGAAATCCTCGCGCTGCTTGCGAGCGTTGCGAGCTTGGCGGACCACGCTCAGGGCAATGTCAGGGTGCTGACGGCGCCGTAAGTGGGCATCTTTCAAGGCTGCTAGGAGCTCTTCATCGGACGTGCATGTGACCAGCTCTTTGGGCCGGCTTGGACCCAGTGCGGCTTCGCTGGTCATCTCGCAGATCCTTTCGAAGCCGATGGAAAAACCGCACATCGGCAGAGGAGGGGCACCAAAGCGGGCTGCCATGGCGTCGTAACGGCCTCCACCGGCGAGGGAGTACGGCACGTCAGGATGTGAAAGCTCGAAGATCTGGCCGGTGTAGTAGCCCATGCCCCGGACGAGGGTTGAGTCAAAACGAGCGGTTATGCCCAGTTCGCCGAGCATGGCGACCACCCGGCGTACGGCCGCCTCAGGGCCTTGTGATCCGCCGACGCTGTTTTGTGCCAGTTCGCGGAGCAGGGCCTCGACATCACGCCTTTCGTAGCCTGCCTGGGCTAGCTCCTCGGCAACTGCGTCATGGCCAAGCTTGTCCAGCTTGTCGAGGACGATGTACACAGGGCCTGGGTCCACTGGCCCAAGGTGGCGCTCGACGGCCGAACGCAAAAGGCGCCGGTCGTTCAGCCTCACGGTGCAGCCCACGATGCCGACACTTTCCAGGGCGTCAACTGTGGCGGCGCACAGCTCGACCTCGGCGGCGATACTTGGTTCGCCGATGATGTCGATGTCGCACTGCGTAAACTCCCTGTACCTGCCCCGCTGGGGCCTTTCTGCGCGCCACACGGGCCCCATGTGGGCGACCTTCAGGGGCAGCGGTAGCTCGTGCAGGTGGTTGGCGACGAAACGCGCTAGGGGGACCGTTAGGTCGAAGCGCAGGCCGAGGTCGGCAAGTTCGGCTTCTTGGCTGGCAGCAGCTAGGCGGGCACCGCGTTTTAGCACCTTGAAGATCATTTTTTCGTTGTCGCCCGCTTGGCTGCCGAGCAGGACGCCGAGCTCCTCAAGGGCGGGGGTGTCGATCGTCTCGTACCCGTACCGGGCATAAACGTCCAAGATGCGGTTGGCCACCCGCCGGCGTAGTTCGGCGACGGGTGGCACTGAGTCTCGCATACCGCGAACAGGTTGAGCGCGTTGTGCCACGCAGGTAGCCTTGCCGGGCTCGTGCTGACGATGCAAGGTGGAGCAGTGCCATGTCGGCGACTTCGCAGTCAACTGATGACGTGCCAGGCCGATCGAGCGCGGGTGAAACCGAAGGTGCCTTGCGGGGCAGTATGCTCTGGGACTGTCCACTTGGAGGGGCCTTGATGGTGTTTACGCAAGCGCACCGGTGGCGGCTGGCCCTGGGCATGTTGAGCGCAGCTCTGACTATAGCGTTGGGCGGGGCTGCCCCGGTGGGCGCAAGCGCCGAGGTGCATGCCGCCGTGGACGCAGTCGCTCGTCACGCGCCGGTCGGTCACGCGCTGGTCCTATCGGTTAGCGCCGCGCCCGGGGACCTAAAAGCCTGGGGAGGCACTGTCGCAGTTAGGGGCAGGACCCGTAATGCGACCTCTTGCCAGCTCGTGCTCCTGTCGCGACAGTCGTTCCCGGTTATCTACTCGCACAACCCGACCAGCGCGTGCAGAGGCGGCAACTACGCAGCTCATGTCACAGTTGGGGCGAACCCTACTTACGTTCAGCGACTGATCACGTTCGTCCTCATTGCCCGTAACGCCCGTTCGTCCTTTTCTGGTCGCTTTTACGTCCTCTTGGCGTCGCACGTGCGACGCAACGCCGTGACGGCGACGACCCGGCCCACCATCACCACCGCTCCACCTACAACTGCTCCACCTACAACTGCTCCACCTACAACTGCTCCGCCCACCACCGCTCCACCCACCACCGCTCCACTTACAACCACGACCCGGCCCACCACGACGACGTCGCCGTCGCCTGTGACTGTGCCGATATCGACAGCCAATGTGCCCACCAAGGTGGAGTCAGACAACTGGTCGGGGTACTCCGTAACAGGAGGGCCCTATGCTGCGGTGACGGGCACTTTTGTCGTGCCGAAGGTCACTTCGGCAGCCACTTGTGGCGAGCACGTGTCGGAGTGGGTGGGGTTGGACGGGTTCAGCCCTGCCGGGACAGACAATTACCTCATCCAGGCTGGGGTAGACGAGGCCGTGTCCAGCCCAACGAACGGAAGCTGTAACCCGGGGGCGTTTTACATGTGGCCCTGGTGGGAAGTACTTCCCCGGGCCGAGACGCCTGTTGACGCTTGGGACAATGGCACAGCTACTGAGGTCAGGCCCGGTGACCAGGTCACGGTGACCATAGCGCGCGCGAGCGGGACGCTGTGGTCCATCAGCATCACCGACCGTTCGGTCAGCGGGGCCACGGGTACGTTCACGACTCAGCAGCCGTACTCTGGGCCAGCGAAGTCGGCGGAATGGGTCGTCGAGGCACCGTCTAGCCAGAGCGGCAAGGTACTGAAGCTAGCTCCATTTGGCCCCGCGGTCGACTTCACTGGTCTTGGTGTCGCAGGTGACCAGAGCGCTCTATGGGAAGACGACCTAGCCCAGGACGACCAGGTCGTAGCCGCTCCTTCGAGGTTGGCCGGGGACGGCTTTAGCGTGGCTTACACGGGGGCCAGCGCGAGCCCGTACTTGCGCCTCAACGCTGAGCTCAGCCCCTCAGAGCCGAGCCAGCGTCACGAGGAGCGACTGTTGCAGGCAGTGGCCCGGACCTGTCCTTGGCCAGCAACCAAAGCCTAAGCCTGGATCCACCGCCTAGTGACGTGTAGTCCTGCCTATGCATCCACCAAAAGGGCCTTCCCGTACGGGAAAATGGT
>JBMFUG010000161.1:0-3035 GCA_049966695.1 Acidimicrobiales bacterium
CTACCACTGGCTTGGCGTTGGGAGACAGCCACAGCTTCTGTGTGAAGTTGCCGGACGTGCAGGGTTGCGCAGCGAGCTCAGGGTGCGCCCAGTCGAGAGCGACAAGATGGCACGTCTTGGCGTTGACGATCTTGCCAGTGATCGTCGTCCACCCGCCCTTGTAGCTCATCTCCCATGGGTTGGCGCGGGCTTCCAGGATGCCAGGGTGCGCCGGCACTGGCTTGACGACGACGACATAGAACACGCCGAGCGCTGGTCCGGCGAACAAGCCCAGCTTGACAGTGACGGGCGACTTCGTGGCATTGGGTCCGAGGCCGACTGGCTCCCGGTACGTGCCGCCGGCGCAGTCCGCCGGCTTGGGCAGCGTCACCTTCACGCCGTGGTCCCCCAGCACGGCGAGATGGCAGGCCGTCGCGTTGCGCACCTTGCCGACAGCACCACTGGGCGGGGCTGTGCACTCGCTGTCGACGCCAGCGGGAGCGCCAATGCGGCCGCAGCCACCAGCACGGTCACCGCGCGACGAACGCCGCTCTTCCAAGCCATCCCCGGCTCCTCTCGCGGCCTCGCGCGTCTTATCGGCAGTCTTAGCGTCCGGGATAAGCGCGGCTCGCGGCGAAGGGTAGCCGGTTGTCGGGCGCCCCACAAACGGACTAGGACGGCGACGCCGTAGTGGTCGCCGCCTGAGCTGGAGGTACCGCTATGCCACCGGGCCCGGCACCCACCCGGCCGGGGAGCAGCAAGGCGAGCGGGCCGGGAGCGGCGGGGGCGAACAACTCGGTCATCGAGAGCATGCCGTGGGAGAACTCCGGCCCAGTTGCTGCCCCAGACGACGCCGGCAGGACCAACCGGGTCGGTCCCCGCCCGGACCCCCTTGCGGGCCATGCCGTCCAGGCTGGCCGTCAGGCTGGTGAGGGGGCCTCTTGCCGCGCCGGCGCTAACGTTGCTCGGCACATTTCGGCCCCATCCCTCTGGAGATGCTCTCTGCCGAACGCAAAGGCCGGTGACAGCGCGCACAACGAGGCACTTCGTCGGACGAGGCACCAGGTCTCGTGCCGACGAGCCTGCGGGGTGCCGGTTGGTAACCTTCTAGGCAGTACGGGTTCATGATTTGTCGGCCCCAAAGGCGTCGCCGTTCCGCCCCGGTAAGCCGGGCGATGTCTGCGGCCTCCTCCCAGTGGGAACGGACGACCTCCAACTGGTAGTCGATGAGCCCCCTCGCCTCGGTCTCATCGAGGAGGTAGTTGGGCGCTGCCCTGACGCAGCCTTCGAGTTGGCTGAAGCGCCACCCGTCGCGGTCGATGGCCATGGCCTGTGCCTGCTCGCCACCCGAGCGCAACTGGGGACAGATGTCGTAGGCAGGTGTGAGCGAGAGGCTCTTGCCGTCCCAGAAGGCGGCGTGGTTCTTCGCGTGGTCGTCGGTGTTGCTCACCATGATGTTGAAGGTGACCCGCGAGAACAGTTGCCGAAGATCTGCTTTGGGATCAGCGGCCCGGCTCCGCAACTGGTCGGCCAGGTCGACGTAGCTGGCGTAGTGCGCCAGCTCCTCTGGTAGCCGCAAGACGGTCAGGGCCGACACCATCATCCGGCGCCCGCCGTCGGCGGTACGGTCGAAACGTTCGACCAACAGCACCGACTTACCGAGGCACTCGACCACTTTGACAGCCGGGACCTCGACTCCGGCATAGGCGGCCAGTGTCATGGCTGCCCCTTCAGCCTTGACGACCGGGTACGGGTCGCTCGATGACTCGAACTTCGCTATGAGATGGCGCCCGTTGTCTTCGAGAGCCGCCTTCGGCCGCGCCCCACCGATACTCGTGCCGTGGAGCAGCGCTGCCTCCAGGGAGGGGGACAGGGCCTCTCCGGCTTGGAGGCGGTCGGCCGCGCTCATCATCTCTTCCAACGAAGCGCTGGAGCCTCGGGGCTCGTACTTTGTAGGGCTCGACTGAAAGTCGAGAGCGCCAGCGCGGTAAGAAGCCGACTCGAGCAGGTATGTAAGGAGCGACAGGTCGGCGGTCTCCGCGTCTCGCCCGCTACGGCCGGTAAGCCGATGAAGGATGACCCGCCTACCCCACGCGTCGGGGGCGACGTCACTGAAACAACCATGGACGTTCATCCCCGCAGGCGGTCCCCGGAGACCGGTGCCAAGGGGGATGTCGTAGAGGGGTACCGCATCGGAGCGGGCTAGGTAGCTTTGGGCGTAGGAAAACCCGACAATCCCGCCGTTCTCTGTGAGCACCCCGAAAGGTACGGGTTCCGTCCGGCCAAGGAGCCAGCCCCAGACGAAAACAGTGTCAGAAGGCATCGCTTGCCTGGTTCGATAGCTCGCGGACCCTCTTCGGCAACAAGGAGAGGCGGTCCCGGCTTGTGGCGAGCTGCTTGGGGAGGTCAACCTTGTCTGGCCCGAACAACGGCACCCCGGTCAGGACAGCCAGCTCAAAGACCGTCCCGACAGCGACCGACGGCGAGCCGTGCTCGACGGCCCGTACGGTGACGGGAGAGACGCCAGCGCGTTCGGCAAGGCCCTCCTGCGACCAGCGCCGCTCCCGGCGGCCTTGGGCGATCTCGGAACCGATGATCTTCACGGCGACGGACGCCGGCCTGGAGATGACGACTGCCATACTCGACAATATAGCAGCGCTTATGTCGAATGACGACAATAAATCAGCGCTCCAAGCTTCCCGAGCGCGACACGGTACGCAACAGGGCCCGGTAGACCACACGGAGCATGCCTCGCCGCGGCGGCCTGTCGCTGGGCTCAGCTCACTCGGCGCGCGAGCGGTGCTGGGTGCCGAGGCGGTGGTGGAGTGCCAGCCGGCAGCGCCGGCAGCGGCGTCGTCGTGGTGGTCGTCGTCACAGCGGGCGCTGTGAGTGCTGCAATGCCACCGGGTCCGGCACCCACCCGGCCGGGTAGCCGCCAAGCCAGCGGCCCGGGGGCGGCGACAAACAACTCGACCATGGATAAGCCTCCACGGTAGTAAGGCACCACTGCCGCGCCCATGGTTGGGCTCGGTCCGTAGTCGCCAAGGATGTTCTCG
>JBMFUG010000162.1:0-3023 GCA_049966695.1 Acidimicrobiales bacterium
TTGGGACGTGCTTGCCCCAGTTGGTTGCACGAGCATGAGCGCGCCAAGGCGCAAGGGACCAAGGAGGCTAGCTAAATGAACTTACGTACTCGGCCGAGGATCGGGCTTCTCGGGGTCATGCAGGAGCTTTACGACCAGATGATCCCCGGCATCACTGAGCACCAGGCGTCCTACGCCCGGGAGCTGGCGAGCGCCCTTTCCGGAGCAGCGGAGATCGTGTTCGCGCGCCCAGCGCGAAACCGCGACGATGTGGAAGCAGTGGTGCGTGAGCTCAATGCTGCCGGTGTGGACGGCCTGATGGTGGTGATGCTCACTTATGGGCCGGCCATGCGTACTGTGCGGGCGCTGCTGGACAGCCCACTGCCCGTGCTCCTGGCCAACGTGCAACCAGAAGGCGCAGTTACCTCCCACTGGAACATGGACGACCTCACGTACAACCAGGGCATCCACGGTGCGCAGGACCAGGCCAATGCCATGTTGCGGGCGGGGATCCCGTTCTCGGTCATTACGGACGACTGGCGCTCGCAGAGCTTCCGGGACGGCTTCGAGTCCTGGGCCAAGGCGGCCATGACTGCGACCAGCTTGAAGTCCGCCAAGGTCGCCCTGTTCGGCTACCCCATGAACGGGATGGGAGACGTGCTGTACGACCCGCCGGCATTGATGCGCCGGGTCGGGCCTGTTGTGGTCAACGAGAACCTGGGCGAGCTTCACCGCCGTATGGAAGAAGTGGCCGATGTCGACGTGAAGGAGCTTATAGAGGCCCATTATGAACGCTTTGCTGTTAGCCCAGAGCTCCCGCGCGACGAGCACGCGTACGCAGCGCGTTTCGAAGTCGCCCTGCGCTCAATGCTGCAGGACGGCGGGTACCAGGGCTTCGCGGTCCATTTCGAGCCGGTTGGCAGGGACGGGCGTTTCCGTCAGCTGCCCCTCTTGGCCGCCTCTGACCTCATGGCAGAAGGCTACGGCTACGGAGCTGAAGGCGATACTAATGCAGCGAGCCTGGTCTACGCCGGGCACCTGCTTGCAGGCGACGCCCACTTTTCGGAGATGTACGCGATGGACTTCGACCTTGGCTCGGTCCTCGTCAGCCACATGGGAGAAGGCAACTGGCGGGTCGCCCGCCCCGATAGGCCCGTCCGGCTAATAGACCGTGAACTTGGTATCGGCGGGCTGGGAAACCCCCCTACGTTGGTGTTTTCTGCCAAGCCTGGCCCAGCGACTACTGCCAGCCTCGTGCCCTTGGAGGGTGAGGACTACCGTCTGGTCGTCGGGGAGGGGGAGGTGCTGGACACTCCTGAACTGCCGAACGTCGAGATGCCGTACTTCCAGTTCCGTCCCGGCAATGATGTGCGCGAGTTCATGAACGGCTGGTTGCGCAACGGTGGTACCCATCATTTCTGCACCAACCTGGGCCACCACGCAGACCGCTGGCGTCACCTGGCCGAGATCCTAGAGATCGACTTCGTGGAGATCTAGTGCTCGAAGACCTGAAGGCGACGGTCTTGGCCGCCAACTTGATGCTGCCTGCATCTGGGCTGGTAAAGCTGACGTGGGGCAACGTATCTGGCCGCGACCCGGACAGCGGCCTGGTGGTCATCAAGGGCTCGGGCATCCCTTATGACCAAATGACGCTGTCCGACATGGTCGTCGTGGACGAGCGGGGTGAAGTAGTGGAGGGGAGCCGGCGCCCTTCGACGGATACCCCAACCCACCTGGTGCTTTATAAGAGCTTTGCCGAAGTCGGGGGTATTGTGCACACTCATTCGACATGGGCGACGGCGTGGGCGCAAGCCGGGCGGGCCATACCCGTTCTCGGCACGACCCACGCCGACCTGTGCCCGGAAGCGGTCCCGCTGACGGCTCCTTTGAGCCTCGAAGACGTGCAGGGAAATTACGAGGAAGCAACGGGCCGGGCTGTGCTGGCTGCGCTCGCCGGTCGCCGGCCGGACGAGGTGCCGGCGGTGCTCGTGCAAGGACATGGGCCCTTCTGCTGGGGGGCGTCGCCCGTCAAGGCGGTGGAAGTCGCCGTGTCCCTTGAAGAGGTGGCCAAGATGGCCTGGCTGACTACTGTGCTGCAGCCATCCGCAGGACCTCTTGCCGCTCATTTGGTCGACAAGCACTTTTTCCGCAAGCACGGTGCTGGTGCTTACTATGGCCAGTAATGACAGCTGAGGAGGCCGCCGCGGTCCTAGCCGCCGCGGCCCTAGCCGTCCCGGCTCGCGGCTCTCGGTCCTCGCTATGAAGGCAACCAGGTTGACAGCTCCAGGGCAGCTGGAGCTTGTCACCGAGCCAGAACCCGAGCCTGGTGCGGGAGAAAGCCTCGTACGTGTCGGAGCCGTTGGCATCTGCGGCTCGGACCTTCATTGGTTTAGCGAGGGGGCTATTGGGGACGCTGTGATCAGCCGTCCGCTGGTGCTGGGCCACGAGCTCGGCGGGACCGCGGTGAGCGGGCCGCTAGCAGGCCGGCGTGTCGCTGTGGACCCTGCCGTGCCTTGTGGGGTGTGCGCACGGTGCCGCGAAGGCAACCCGAACTTGTGCCCGAGGGTTAGATTCGCCGGTCACGGCGTCACGGACGGTGGCCTGCGAGAGTACGTTGCTTGGCCAACTGAGCTGCTTGTCCCGGTACCCGAAAGTTTTAGCGACTCTGCGGTGGCGTTGCTAGAACCCCTTGGTGTGGCTTTGCATGCATTGGACTTGGGGCACGTCCACCTGGGTGCTCCCGTGGCGGTTGTCGGCTGCGGGCCGATCGGGCTGATGCTGGTGGAGGCGGCGAGGGCCGCAGGTGCCTCCTCGGTGGTCACGGTCGAGCCATTGGCCCACCGCCGGCAGGCTGCTCTCGATCACGGTGCTGCGGTGGCGTTGCTGCCTAGCGATGTCGGTCAGGTAGGCGAGGGGCTCGAGGTGGACGTGGCCTTCGAGGTGGCGGGCAACGACGACGCTGTCCACGAGGCTATGGCCCTTGTACGCCCGGGCGGGCGCGTGGTGCTAGTCGGCATACCAGAGGACGACCGGACGAGCTTCCC
>JBMFUG010000163.1:0-2970 GCA_049966695.1 Acidimicrobiales bacterium
TGTTACGCGGCCGGCTACAGCTGGGACACGGCCGCCCAGCAAGACGTGGCCACCGCCCTCGCCACCACCGACGGCGGGGCCACCTGGTCAGCCCAAGACCTGCCTAGTGCCATTACTGGGCTCAAGGCCATCTCCTGCCCGAGCGCCACCAGCTGCTACGCAGCCGGCTACTCCTACAGCCGGAGCACCCAGGCCGACGCGGCAGTCGTCATAGCCACCACCGACGGCGGGGCCACCTGGGCCACCGAGACGCTGACGGGCACGGCCAGCGAGCTTTACGGCATCTCGTGCCCCAATGCGTCGGACTGTTACGCTGCGGGCACGATGGACCAGGGCAACGCCGGGGACGTGCTGGCCACCACCGACGGCGGCGCCACCTGGTCGCAGCAGCCCCTGCCCGGGGGCATCTACCAGTTGAACGCCATCTCCTGCCCGAGCGCCACCACCTGCTATGCGGACGGCTACGGCTGGGACTCGAGCACCGAGAGCTATGGAGGCGTGGTGGTCGCCACGACCGACGGGGGGGCCACCTGGGCCGAGCAGCCCCTGCCGGCGTCAGCCGGCGAGCTCTACGGGATCTCCTGCCCGAGCACGGCCGATTGCTACGCGGCCGGCTCTGCGACCGCGGGCGGGGGCGTGGTCGTCGCCACCACCGACGGCGGGGCCACCTGGTCCCAGCGGGCTCTGCCAGCCGAGAGCCCGTCGACCCTCAAAGCCGTTGCCTGCCCAAGCACGACCGGTTGCTACGCGGCCGGCTACGGCAACCCCGCCAGCGGGACAGGGGCCGGCGGTGTGGTCTCGACGGCCGACGGCGGGGCCACCTGGGCGCTCGACGAGGCCGTGAGCGCTACCGCCGGGGCGCTCGACGCCATCTCGTGCCCGAGCGCGGCCGACTGCTACGCGGTCGGCACGAGCGCGCTCAGCGGCCAAGCAGTAGTGCTGGCCAGCACCGACAGCGGCACGACCTGGGCAGCCGAGACGATGCCGGCGGGGGTCACCGAGGTTAGGGCGCTGTCCTGCCCGAGCACTACAACGTGCTACGCTGCCGCCTACAAGAGCGGCAGCGGCCCAGTCGTCGTCGCCACGACCGACGGAGGCGCCACCTGGGCTGCCCAGGCTCTCACGGCGACGGCGAGCGAGATCGACGCGATCTCCTGCCCGAGCACGGCCGATTGCCTGGCCACTGGCTCCTCCTACAACTTCTCCACTGGCCTTAGCAGCACCCTCGTCTTTGCCACGACCGACGGAGGGGCCACCTGGGCTGCCCAGGACCTCCCCGGCACGCCCACCCTTGACGCCATGTCCTGCCCGAGCACGACTATTTGCTACGCGGCCGGCTACGACTGGGACGCCTCGGCCGGCGAGTACGAGGCAGAGATCCTGGCAACGACCGACGGAGGGGCCACTTGGCAAGCCCAGGCACTGCCCTCGAGCCTGGAGACCGACCAGTCGGGCTCCACCCTCGACTCCATCTCCTGCCCGACGACCTCAGACTGCACCGCCGTGGGGGAGATGGGAGCGACGGCCCGGGGCGGCTACCAGGTCGACGTCGGCGCCATCTTGAGCACCACCGACGGCGGGGCCACCTGGGCCGAGCAGGGCCCGCCCAGCGCGGTCTCGTCCAGCAGGGGCGGCGTCCTGCAGGCAGTCTCCTGCGCCGACAGTGCCGACTGCTTCGCGGTCGGCTTGGGCGACCAGAACGGCACTGGCGCCGCCGTCGTCGGGACCTCTGACGGCGGCAGCACCTGGGGCGACATCGGGGTGCCGGCCGAGCTCTCCTCAGGGGACCTGCTCGGCGTGTCCTGCACGGCCCAGGCGGCATGCTGGGCCGCGGGCGAAGCCCTGGGCGACATGGCCATCGTGTCGAACGTCTTGGCGCCAGCCAGCTCGTCCCCCCCTTCGTCCACCACGACCACCACGACCACCAGCGCTCCCACCACGACCACCACGACCACCACGACCACCACGACCACCACGACCACCACGGTGACGACAGCTAGCCCGCCACTGCCCACGACCACGGCACCACCCACTACCACTACAACTATGGCTCCAGTACCGGTGCCTCCTCCCGCACCCCCTGGGGCCACCTCATCGGTGACCGCCCAGTCGTCGAGCCCTTCGGGCAGCGCCAGCGCCACGGGCGGGGGCACGGCTGTGCACGCAACGGGCGAGGGGGCTTTCACCCTCTCCCAGCTCCCTGCGGCGCCAGCCCCCACGCCCGGCTTCGCCTCGGCGGGGCACTATTTCGACTTGGAGGTAGCTAGGGGGAGCGCGTTCCGCTCGCTCAGCATCCATGACTGCAACCTTGGCGGCGGCAAGGCGTTGGAGTGGTGGGACGGCTCCCGTTGGCAAGCGGTCAGGCCCCAGTCGTACTCGGCTGGCCCACCGGCCTGTGTGACGGCGGTCCTGGGGGCTGGCTCCAGCCCATCGCTTTCCCAGTTGACTGGCACGCCCTTTGCGGTTGCCCGCCTGCTGCCCCCTGTCACCGGCTACTGGCTCGCTGGCCGAGGTGGTTACGTGGCGAGCTACGGGCGGGCAGCCAGCTTTAGGCCCCCCTCCCGCATGGGCAAGCCGGTCGTGGGCATCGCCTCGGCCCCCGATGGGCAGGGCTACTGGCTCGCCACCTCGGCCGGCCAAGTACTGGCCTTCGGCGACGCCCATGGCTACGGGTCGCCCAGGCACCTGGCCAAGCCGGTCGTGGGCATCGCCTCGACCCCCGATGGGCAGGGTTATTGGCTGGTGGGCGCCGACGGAGGGGTCTTCAGCTTCGGCGATGCCCGCTTCTTCGGCTCGGCCAGCCCCCGTCACCTGGCCAGACCGGTGGTCGGCATCGCGACCAGTTGATGCCCCAGGTAAGGTGACGAAAGGGATGGCGCACAATGTGACCTCCGCACTTGGCGGGTTCAACTGGTCGTCGCAACACCTCGATGACGGAGGTGGCAAGTGGCGACCAAGCAGAGCGAGCGG
>JBMFUG010000164.1:0-2961 GCA_049966695.1 Acidimicrobiales bacterium
CGACGTCGGCTCATATGCAGTCTTTTCGGGGTCACATTGCCTCCCTGAGCGCCTGTGGGGCCCGCAGGTGCGCAGATGTCACCAGCCCGAGCGGGAGCGAGGCTGCGAAGGTGGCCGACTGGGCACCGACAGCTTTTCGGAGCCGTACACGTGCAGTGGCCGCCAAGGTGCCGACAGCCGAAGACGCTAGCCCGAGGCCAGCGGCGTCGGTGACGGTCGCGGTCACGACCATCGCGAAGCGCACCACGCCTGCACCAGTCGCTTCTTCTTCTGCAGAGCGCTCTGCAGCCTTTACGCTGAGGGCGTCCCTGGCCCGGCCGGCCCTGCGCCCTGACGCGGCGAAGATCGCGTCGCGGCGGTCCGACTCGACCACCCGCACCGCTGCGGCAGTGCCATAGGGCCTGTAGGCAAGGGCCACGCGTTTGCGGGCGATGTCAGGGTGGGGGGCGAGCAGCGACGAAAGCACGCTAGAGAACACCTGGCCCCGGGGGGCTTCTGTCATTACCCAAGAGACCGACACAGCCCCGTCGTGGCGGTAGTGGTCCCAGGCTTCCTGGCCGCCGACGGGGCCGGCGTCTGCCCAGTCGGTGCCTGCGGCTTCGGGGCCCAGGTCTTCGACGAGCTCAGCCACAGCTGGGTCGTAGGCCACCCGTACTGCTGCGGCTACTTCTGCGACAGTCATCGCCCTGGCCGGCCCGGCACCGGTAGCGGCGAGGGCGCTCGCTAGGGCCGGGAGGCGCTGGCCGATCTCAAGTGCCATCTCGTCTGCCCCCCGGCGCTTGGCGCCCTCGGCCCGGCTAGCCATGGACCAGGTGAGCGCTATGCGGCAGGTGATAGAGGCCGAGCCGACAGGTGCCGCCTCCACCGCCTCGCGCATCACTGCGACCGACAGCGGGTGGGCGTCGGGGGCCATGTGGCCGTAGACCTCCTGGCGCAGCCGTACTGCTGAGCCTGGTGCCGACTCGACCACCACCTCGACACCGACGAGGCCAGGTTCGTTGGCCAAGGCCGCGAGCCAGGCGCCCCAGTGCGCCACCCAGGAGTCCACTGTTGCCTCGTCGACCAAGGCCGCGCCGTCTGGGGCACAGGTGAGCACCACGCTCGCGTGGCCCACCCATGGGTGCACGAGCAGGGCAAAGGGCCGGCCGTAGGCGTCTTTGGCCTCCGTTGCCGTCATCTGGGCTAGCACGCCCGGCAGGGAGCACTTGCCCTTCGGCACGCGGCTGAGCGGCCCAGAGCGGTAGAGGTGCTGGCCGGCGGCACGGCCCTTGGCCCACGAAAGGCGCGCAGCTGCCCTTTGCAGGAGGTTGCGCCCATGGGCGTCGCGCACGAGGAGCGGGGCCAAGGCCGCCCCGAGCACTACAGCGCAGGCGAGCGCCAGCCAGAGGCTCAGCATCATCGCGATGACTGTCAGGACCAGCCCGGCGAACAGCAGCACCGTCCCGGCAAGGCCGAGGCCGAAGAGCCCTACCGACTGCACCCTGCGCCAGTTGCCATAGGTGCGGTGCTCGAGCACTGCGTCAGCCATTTGGCCCTCCCCCGGCCGGAGACGGTCCTGGTGCCGTCACGGCTGCGCCCGAGCTGCCTGAGGGGCCCAGGACCGGGCCCGGCAAGGCCGAGCCGCTCGGGGCCGCATCGTCGCTTGGCTTGGTGGGCCCGGAGCCGAGCGCTTGGCCCCCCAGGTCTCCCGCCTGGCGCCCAAGGCCGGCCCCGACGAGCGGCATGGCTGCCCCGCCGGTCGAGGCGATCATCACCGCCCCGGTCGCGACGCTCGCAGCCATGCCGACGCCAGCCGCGGCAGAGATGTTCCCGACTGCTGAGACCATTGGGGCGACCATGCGCATGAGCGCCGGTAGCGTCAGGCTTGCCAAGACCACTAGCACTATGCCTGTTACTGTCCCCGCCACGTCAGACGAGGCCGTCCACGACAAGATCGCAGCCCCGTAGACCAAGGCCGCTACCGGCTTGAAGAGCAAAAAAGCGAGGAGCCAGCCAACGTTCTTGCGGAACCAGCTATTGCCGGCCGGGGTCATGCTCGCTGCCGCCGACAGCGGCAGCGTCCCGGCCAAAAGCACGAGGAGGCCGTCTCGCACGATCAGAAGCACGAACTGGACAAGGAAGCCGAGCACCGCAAGGGCAGACAGCATGATCGTGAGCGACGCCGAGCCGATGACGCTCATAGAGATCGCGCCCATGCTTTGAGCTGTAGTCCCTGCCATCTGGGCGGCGTTGGACATGATGGAGCTCGACAGCTGGTCCCCGGCGCTTGAGAGCAGGCCGATAGCGGCCACTGCGCAGCCCTGGACGATGATGAGGCGCAACAAGCCGGCCAGGGCCTCTCTGGCGGGCTCGGCCCTTTGGTACCACATCATCCGGGCGCCTGCGATGAGCAGGCCCACGATCCCGCAGATGCCGACCAGGTAGCTCGTGTTCTGGTTCAAGAACTGCACTGCAGAGCCCGACGAGCTCGACACGTTGGGGGTTTGCAGCTTGAGCCACGACCCCATCAGCGTCGAGAGCATGACCGCTTCAGCATGGGAGAAATCTGCCGCCCAGGCACCGATGATCGAGTTGGACGCGGCTGATATCACGCTCCCGGTGACAGACCCGGTCATCCCGAGGCACGACAACGGGTCCCCTGAGGCGCACGCGAAAACACCGCCTAACCCGCTGCTCATACGCCGCTCCAGGCGATGTAGCCGACCGTCGAGCTGACCTGTTGCGCTGGGCCGCTGACTTCGCCGCCAGGTGTCGGGCTTAGTTCCCAGTCGCCGTCCAGCCATTCGACGGTGAACGGCGCCACTCCCATGGCCCCGCTTTGGTACCGCACGACAATGTCGATCACAGCTGTTTGCGGGCTGTAGGACACGAACGAGAAGCCGGCAATTTGTGGCGTCTCCGCAGCTGTCGGAGGTGCCGCAGCGAGCGCTGGGTAAGCCTTCATCGCGCTTTCCATCCGTG
>JBMFUG010000165.1:0-2956 GCA_049966695.1 Acidimicrobiales bacterium
GGAAGTTGTAGGCCATGGCGCCATCGTGGCCATCGCGCCTGATCAGGTGGTGGATCTCACACGCGTCCTACCAGGAGCCTTGCAGGCCGCCGACGGGCGGACGCCAGGGGTTGTGCAACAGGCTCTTTCGTGGCTGTTTTCTTGCTGCTTTCGCGGCGTCGTGCCTTCTAGCCAACAGAGACCGGGGACGGAGACGACAGGGGTGCCCTGGTTGGGGGCAGGGTGCTGGCATGCGCTTCGAGCGGGCCACGGTGCGACCAGGTCGCATGGGTGACCAGCCCTCTTTTCGGGGCATGCGGGCCCCTGTTGGGACCGTCGTCGACATATCCGCTGACAGCTTGAGCGCTGCTCGACGACATCTGCGGGTCTCGCGTGGTTCGGGAGGTCACGCTACCTACGGCGCACAGCCAGCAGCTTTATAGTGAGCGCTGTGGCCAGACGCGACCGGGCTGAGCGCAGCGGCAGTGCGTCTTTGGGCGAAGGCACTGGCGGCGCAAAGGGGGGCGCAAGCCTTGCACGCACTGCGAGCTCGCGCCTGCACCACAAGCCGTCTGTGGCACCCGCCCGCCAGCATCGCACTGCTCCGCCCGACGCCGGTGGCAACCGGTCGAGGGCCGCAGCCGAGCTACCCGGCACAGGGGCACTAAAGCTGTTCTGGACTTTCCTGCTGTTCGGGGTGAGCGCCTTTGGGACGGCGATGTTGCAAACGCTGCGCTCGGGATCGGTGGAGCGCGGCTGGTTGTCTCAGCAGGAAATAGACGAGGCCATGGGCGTGGTACAGCTCTACCCCGGAGCAGTCGGAGTGGACCTTGCGGCCTTCATTGGTTACCGGTTGAAGCGGACCCGAGGAGCGCTTGTTGCCACAGCCGGACTGCTCGCCCCATCGTTGATATTGGTCCTGGTCGGGTCATGGGCCTACTTCACCTACGGTGCCCGGCCGGAGGTGCGGGACATCGTGGTCGGTCTCGACGCGCTCGTAGTGGGCGTCTTGGTCAGTGTGACTGTCGAGCTCGCCGCCGAGCATGCTCACGCCAAGCTGCCTGCTGTTATCGCCTTGGGGGCGTTCGCCCTCGGTGTTGGTGGCTTCAATGTGCTGTGGGCGGTACTGGGCGCTTTTGTGCTCGGTGCCTTGGCGCTGCGGGGCCCCGGCCACCAAGAGCCGGCCCGGGGCGCTGCCAGCCAGCCTCTGTCGTTGCGCCGCCTAGCACTGGTAGTGCTGCCTGGCCTGGTCGTCGTGGCTGGTGCTGCGACCGCCGCTGTGGCACCAGGGAAGCTCGCTGGCGTGACTGCCGAGATGGCCAAGGTCGGCAGTATTGCTTTCGGCAACGGTACCGTGATCTTGCCCGTCCTCCAACAGGACGCAGTTGGCCACCATTGGGTCACCTTAAGCCAGTTCGGCACCGGCATCGCTCTTGGCCAGGTCACGCCGGGGCCAGTGCTCACCACTGCAGCGTTCGTGGGCTTCGCAGCTGCCGGCTGGTGGGGAGGCGTGGCTGCAGGAGTGGCGGTCTTCGCCCCGAGCGTGGCACTGACGGTCGTTGCTGGCGAGGTTTACCCGTACCTGCGGGGCCTCAGCTGGGTACGCGGTGCTATCGCTGGGGTGCTGGCCAGTTTCACCGGCTTGCTCGCCAGCATGGCCTTGGTCTTGGCGCGCCCTCTTTTGACAGTGCCCGCCGCCGTTGGGCTGGCAGCCGCTGCGTTCGTTTCCGTGCGAGTGCTGCGCCTAAACACGCTTGTTGTTTTTGTTGCTGGGCTAGCGATCTGGGGCCTGTACCTGGTGGCTGGCGGGCAGCCATAGAGGACCGCCCCGGCGCGCCGTAGCAGGACGGCCGCGCGTGCTAGCGTCAAGTCGGCCTACTCCCAGCGGACTTTCTGCTTTCCCGACTGGCTTGACGAAGGCGGGGCTCGTGCCGCCCGAGCTCCGGGCCCTTGGCTGTGGGCGAGCTGTTCCACGTCCCTGTAGGTGCGCTCGACCACCTAGTGGTCGCCGTGGAGGGAGAAGACTTCGGCTGGTGGGACCGCCAAGTCCGTGGTGGAGAAAAAAAGTCCTCGGGCTCCTTGCCTACTGGGTCGCGTACTGCCACTAGGAGGACCGTCGCACGGGGGTGCCCCCGACCATAGGGCCAGTTCGGGGGCTTCGGCCGGCCTTTTCGGTGCAGGGCGACGCCGACTGGGACGGCCATGGGCATGCCGCCTGGGAATGACAGTCTGGAGTGGCCCCATTAGGGCCACTTTGACAGCCTGAAGTGGCCCCACACCCAACAAGTCGATCCCTACGGTGAGTGGTTGATGAATACCAACTCGACGAAGGGAGAAAAGGAGATGTCGAGGGTGGAGCTAATGCCTGTTAACTGAACTCGCTCGGAAATCCGGCCTGCTCGGGAGCCCTGGCGGTTATGGTTGTCGGCCATGGTCGACATAGGGCGCTCCGAACGGGACCTCAAGGCGCTTGTGGTCCGACGCGTGGGCCAGCTTGAGGGAACGGCCGACCCGTGGGAGCCCTATCGGGTCATAGGTCCCGACGGAGCTGTGGTCGGCCCGGTCAGCGAGTACTTGAAAGATCTCCAAGCAGCGGGCCGGTCCGTCGCAACGCAGCGGTCCTACGGCATGGACCTGCTCCGGTGGTTCAGGTTCCTCTGGGCTGTCGATGTGCCCTGGGAACAGGCGACGATGGCCGAGGCACGTGATTTCTGCAGATGGGTACAGGTCGGCAACAAGCCCGCGGTGGCCCATTGGCGCCGGCGGGGAGACGGCCCAGCTGGCCAACAGGCGCTTGTCCGGAGAGCCCCCAGCCCGAACGCTGTGACCGGCAAAGCCCCTCCTGGCCACAAGTACGCGCTCGTCACCGCTGCCCACTCCGAGACCGTGGTGCGAAATTTGGGCCTCCCGGCATGGATGTGGGTCGATTTAGGGATCTACGGCCCGGCGACGCTCGTGTGGCAGGACATGCTCGATC
>JBMFUG010000166.1:0-2926 GCA_049966695.1 Acidimicrobiales bacterium
CCCGTAGCTAGCACGACAGCTGGGGACTCGAAGACGACGAAGCGCCCTGACTCGCGCCAATAACCAAAGGCGCCAGCCATCCTTTCACCGTCTTTTAGCAAGTCCGTGATCGTCAGCTCCATGAACACGTCTATCCCGAGAGACACGGCGCGTTGCTGGAGGGTGCGGATCATCTCGAGGCCAGTGCGGTCACCGACGTGGGCCAAACGTGCGTAGCGGTGCCCGCCGAAGTCACGCTGGCTTATCTTGCCGTCAGGCGTCCGGTCAAAAAGTGCGCCCCACTGCTCAAGCTCGTAAACGCGCTCGGGAGCCTCTTTGGCGTGCAGCTCAGCCATGCGCCAGTTGTTGAGCAGCTTGCCCCCCCGCATCGTGTCCCGGAAATGGACCTGCCAGTTGTCCTCGGGCCACAAGTTGCCTAGCGCAGCAGCGATGCCCCCCTCTGCCATGACCGTGTGCGCCTTTCCCAAAAGGCTTTTGCACACGAGAGCGGTACGGGCACCAGCGTCATGAGCGGCGATGGCGGCTCGAAGGCCTGCACCCCCTGCCCCTATGACCAAGACGTCGTAACTGTGCCGCTCGTAAGTACCGGTCTCATCGGCCATGTCAGAAGAACCTCGGATCTGTCACCCACCCGCTCGCCACCAGGCGCACGTAAAGGTCGGTCAGCGCGACAAAGATCAGGCTTACCCAGGCGAGCTGCATGTGCTTGGCGTTCAGCTTCGATACGATGCCCCAGAGCTTGAAGCGCACCGGGTGACGGGAGAAATGTTTGAGCCGGCCGCCGATGATGTGGCGGCACGAGTGGCACGAGATCGAGTAAGCCCACAGCAAACCGGCGTTCACCACAAGCATGAGCGTGCCGAAACCAGCGTGGCCCCAACCACTAGGGAAGTGGAACGCTTCGACGGCGTCATACGTAAGCACTCCGTTCAGGAGCAGCCCCAGGTAGAAGAACCAGCGGTGGACGTTTTGGATTATGAGGGGGAACTTGCTCTCACCGCGGTAGCTGGCGTGCGGCTCCTTCACAGCGCAGGCAGCCGGTGAACGCCAGATAGAGCGGTAGTAGGCCTTGCGGTAGTAATAGCAAGTGAACCGGAACCCGAGCGGGATGATGAGGACGATGATCGAAGGCGAGATCGCCCACCATGTCCCGAACAGGCCGACCGTCGGCGGGTGGACAATAGTCGAGCCTGCTCTCGCATGCTCGCAAATGCTCGCCATGCAGGGCGAGTAAAACGGGGATAGGTACGGGGGCTTGTAATAGTCGGCGTTCTTGAACGCTGCCCAAGTCGCATATGCGACGAACGAGAGCAAGAGCGTCGCAGTGATCCTGGGCTCGATCCACCATTTGTCGCGCCGGAGCGTCCGCTCCCCTATGGCAGCGCGGGCACGAGGTGCCGGGGTCTCTGGCTGTGCCGTTGTGGTTGTCATGGTCGCGAGCGGGCTGCCGGGCCCCTGGCAGCCTCGTCGGTCGTTGTCCTGGCTTTGCGGGGCATCGGCCTTACCATAACGCGACGCGACGGAGCAAGGCACATTTAAATGAAAGCCACCAGCTAGCACATCATGTGTGCTGCGCATGCCCACCGGGGTACCCAACGGCCACAGCCCCTCCGGCCGTTGTGGCAACATGGTAGCGCCCGGGGACGTAGCTCAGTGGCTAGAGCACCTGCTTTGCACGCAGGGGGTCGGGGGTTCGAGTCCCCTCGTCTCCACTCGAAATCTGCCTATACTTATGGCTATAGTAGAGTTGCCTCTTGCCGACGCTCGGAACCGGCTTTCGGAGCTGGTTGCCGACGTGGAAAAGACTCACGCCCGCGTCACCATCACCAAGCACGGCCACCCGGCCGCGGTGCTGGTCTCACCTGATGACCTTGCCTCGCTGGAGGAAACCGTGGACATCGTCTCGGACCCCGAGGCCTTAGCTGACATACGCGAGGCGGAAGCGGACTATGCCCGTGGGGACGTCACGACCGGCGAGGAGATGCGCTACCTGATCGAGGAGCGTCGGCGCCGCCAGAACGGCGCTGCGTGAGTGGCCCCTACAAGCTGCTTGTGCCCGGTGCCGCTCGGCGTGCCTTCGAGCGAGAGCTGCCCGTGGCGATCGCCCTCGCAGTGTGGGAGTTCTGCGACGGGCCGCTGCGTGAGAACCCACGTATGGTCGGCAAGCCGCTCGGCCGCGAGCTGGCCGGCTACTTCTCGGCACGACGTGGTGCCTACCGGGTCATCTACCGATTGATCGAAGAAGACTCCGTCATCCACGTGGTCCAGATCAAGCACCGAGCCCACGTTTACCGCCACCAGTGATCCCAGGCGACCAGCGCCTCCGTCGGGCCCAGGCCGGCTCCAGCTTCAAGCGGGTCTGGTTTTGGCAACCGGCAATCGCCGCGAAATCCGCGGCACAGTAGCACCGATCGTGGTTTTCGGACAGCATGTGGCCCGGGCACCGGCTCTCACAGCTTGCGGACTTGCAGCGGTGGGTGAACGAGCGCCATCTGGTCGTAGTCGTCATCCTGGGTCACCACTGGTAACCCGAGGTCGATAGCGGTGGCAGCGACCAAGGAGTCGGACAGCTTGACCGTCCGATGTACCCCGGCGCGTCGGCAGCCGATGACTAGGAGCGTGGGTCAGAACCGGCCACTGACCCCCTCGTAGCGGCGAGAATTTTCTCATGACCTCTGTGCTTGGCGACGAGCAGCTCTTCGAGGTGGAACTGGGCGGGGACGAGTTGCCGCGGCCCTCGGCGCCCGCCGGCGAGGCGAAGACCTTCCGGCGCTACGACCAGGACCAGTGCTTCTTGCTGCCGCCATCCCTCGACGACTGGCTGCCCGAGGACCACGAGGCCCGCTTTGTCTCCGAGGTCGTCGAGCACCTCTCGACCTCGCCGCGACCTACGCCAGCTACACCTCGGCCGCAGGCGCCCCGCCCT
>JBMFUG010000167.1:0-2910 GCA_049966695.1 Acidimicrobiales bacterium
GCTTGGCCTTTTGCCGTGCGGCCGAGGCCATCTCCGCTACCACGGTGCCCGAACCGGTTGACAAAGCGCGCGCAGTGGCCCTGGAGCTGGAACGCCTATATAACCACGCCGCTTCAGTCGCTGCTCTCTGCCAAGCGACCGGGCTTTCGGTGGGCCAAGCCCAGGCCGAGATGGCATTGGAGGGCCTATTGAGGACGAACCTAGCTGCGCTCGGCCACCGCTACCTGTTCGGGGCTTTGGCCGTGGGGGGCCTGGGCCGGCCCCTCGACGCTGGTGCGCTAGCTAAAGCGCTACCGCCCGCTTACAGCGAGCTGCGCCGGGTGATCGAGGGACTTTGGTCCACCAACTCTTTCATAGACCGCTTGGAGGCCTGCGGAGCGGTGGCCCCCGAAGCAGCGGCTCGCCTCGGCCTCGTTGGCCCAATAGCCCGCGCGTCTGGCCTAGACATCGACACCCGGCGTGACCACCCGTTCGGTGCCTACGCAGCTACCCCGCTCAAGGTAGCGACGCGCGAGCGAGGTGACGTGCTCGCCCGGATGCAGGTTATGGAGGCTGAAGTGGAGCAGTCCTACCGGCTCTGCCTCGACCTGGCACCTGGGACAGCACCGGCACCAGCTCCAATTGACCAGGTTGGCTCAGGAGGGGCCCACCAGCCGGGCGGCACCGGCCTTGGCTGGTGCGAGTCACCACGCGGCGAGTCACTGGTATGGCTCTCTTTGGCCGATGACGGCCGCGTCGAGCGAGCACGGCTGCGCCCGGGCACGTTCCGCAACTGGCGCGCTTTCGACGACGCGGCCCGTTCGCGCAACGTCTTCACCGACGTGCCAATAATCGAAGCCAGCTTCTGGCTTACGACCGCGGGGTTCGCTCGCTGATGGCTCTTTGGTTGCTGCGCGGCCTGAGACGCGGGGTCATCACCACCCGGTACCCCTCGCCCTCGGCCGCCGATTCCTGGGCTGCTAGCCTGCCCACGCCACCGGCCTTTGACGCGGCCAAGCTCTCAGGCGAGACTGCTGACCGCCTCGTGGAGGTGTGCCCGAGCCGGGCGCTCTCCAGAGAGGGCAACGAACTGGTGATCGACTTGGGAGCATGTACCGCCTGCGGTCGGTGCATTGCGGTGGCGGGCGGTGCCGCCCGGCCGAGCGGCGTCTTCGAACTGGCAGCCAAGAGACCTGGCGATCTTGTCAAGCGGGTAGCGGTGAGGGCTTCATGAACAGCGAAATAGGTAACCAAGAAGAACTGGCAGCTGAGCGCCTACGCAAGGCCAGCGCCCTTTTCGGTCGCAGCCTGCACGTACGTACAGTCGATACTGGTTCGTGCGCAGTCTGCGAGTCGGAAATCCGCCTCCTGCTCGCTCCCCACTTTGACCTCCACAGGCTTGGCTTGTTCTTTACCCCCACCCCCAGGCACGCGGACATGCTCCTCGTGACCGGGCCAGCGGTGAGGGCCATGGGCACAGCTCTGCTGAAGACCTATGCGGCTATGCCCGACCCCAAGGTCGTCGTGGCAGTGGGAGCTTGCCCGCTCGGTGGGGTGTACCCCGAAGACGAGCTGGTGCATGGCCGCCTCGACAAGGTGCTACCGGTAGATGTCTTAGTCCCCGGTTGCCCGCCCAGCCCGCTGGCGCTGCTCCAAGGCCTCCTGCTCGCGGTGGGGCGGCTGGCTGACAAGGTGAGCGGGCTTGACTTCATCGTGGACGGCCAATGAGCGTGGCCTGGCTTTGGGGAGCGGCCAGTTGCTGGGCGGTGGCCGCCGTGATCGGCTTAGCGTGCGCCAGAAAGCCTGCTGGGGTCTTTATCGCAGGTTGGGTGTCAGCTTTAGGCGGGCTGGCAGCACTGGTCGGCGGGATCCTGGTGGCGCTGTCTGGTCATGCCACATCCGCCATTGGAGGCGGCGCGGGCAACGTCGTGGGCACGCTCGGCCTACAGGCCACAGCACTGGCCTCTTCGTTTATAGCGCTCCTCGGCCTTGTCTCGCTGGCCATCGGCACCTTCGCCCCCCGCTACCACAGCGCCGGGCCCGGCACGGCCACCTACCTGGGTCTTTACAACCTGGCCCTAGTCGCCTCCCTGGCCGTACTGGTTGCGTCCAATGTGACAACGTTCCTCGTGGCTTGGGAATCGATGACGCTCGCCTCGGCACTGCTGGTGCTGCGGCACTACCGCCAACAAGCAGTGGCCAGAGGGGCCCTTCTCTTCCTGGCCCTGGGGGAACTGGGCTTTGCCATGGTGGTGGCCGCTTTCGTGATCGTCGCCACCCAGTGCCACAGCTTGGACTTGTCGACGATCGCCGCCAACGCTGGGCGTACGGGCATGACCTGGAGGGGTGCCGCTTTCGCCCTAGCCTTGGTCGGCTTCGGCTTCAAGGCCGGGCTGGTACCGCTCCACATCTCTGTGCCAGCAGCCGACTCGGTGGCTCCAGCAGACGGAGCTGCGTTCCTGTCTGGGCTCGTGGTCAGTCTCGGCGTCTATGGTGTGGCGCTCTTTGGGTTCCGCTTGCTGGGCCACCCGGCACCCTGGTGGGGCCTGTTGGCCATGCTCGTTGGCGCCATGTCCGCCTTGTTCGGCATCCTCTACGCGCTCATGGAACGAGACCTTAAGCGCTTCCTCGCCTACTCGACAGTAGAAAACGTGGGCGTGATCATGGCCGCGCTAGGCGCTGGGCTCACCTTTACCAGCTACGGCCAGCGCCAATTAGGTGCCTTCCTCTTGCTGGTCGCCCTTTACCACACCGTAAACCACGGCACCTACAAGACCCTGCTCTTCTTGGAGGCAGGTGCGATCGAGCACGGTGCCGGCACCCGAGACCTCGACCAGTTGGGCGGCCTGGTGCGCACGATGTGTCAGCGTTCAAGTATTCCCGCAGCTGAACGTTGTTCCCGTTCAAGTTATCCACCAGGCAGAGTTCAAG
>JBMFUG010000168.1:0-2870 GCA_049966695.1 Acidimicrobiales bacterium
TTAGGCAGGCCGATGTGATCGACCCAGGCGCCACGGTCACCTAAAAGTCGGCGAAGGCTAAGGCGCGCCAATGCTGACAGCACTGCGAGGCCTCGCTGTGCAGGGCGGCCAGGGCTTAAGCTGTAACGGCCAGGAGCCACGTACGGGCCGGCCAAGAGCTAAGAAAACGAGCGGGCTGCCAACCGGCGTACCGCTCCGGCGACCACCGCCGGGTGCAGTTGGGGCACTAGGTGGCCAGCGCCTTGGACTTCTTCCAGCAAAGCTCCCGGTATGCTCGCTGCCAGACGGCGGCTCACCTGGACCGGTACCACGCGGTCGACGTTGCCTGCTACGACGGTGGCTGGCAGGTCGAGGCTGCTCAGGCGACTGGCTAGGAGCGGGAGCTCGCGCACAAGGGCGCGTTGCTCGATGGCGAAGCTGTTCCAAGTGGAACGCCTGCGCCACGAACGAGCCATTTCGGCCAGGTCCTGCCTCGCTTGGCCCCGCAACTTCCAGCCGGCGAACACTCTGGCGGGGCCCCACGACAAAAGCCGTCCGGCCGTGCTGAGCGTCACGGCAGCCAGAGCCGTACCTACTAGGGGCCGTGCCAAGAGGTGGTCTAGCCTGCCCAAAGGCTCGTCCGGGGCCACGGAAGAAACGAGCACGATCCCGGCTGTCCTGTCAGGGAGCTCCAGTGCTGCCTGTAGCACGATGCCGCCCGCCCAGCTATGGCCGACCAGCACGGCGCGGCCCACTTCCAGGCGCTCTAACAGCTGGGCTATTGCCACAGCGTTGCCCGCAAAACCGGTCGCTCGTCCCCCGCTGCGGCCGTAACCGGGCCGGTCGGGGACGATCACCAGGTGGTCCCGGGCCAGGTCGTCCGCCACTGCTTTCCAATCACTACCACTGCCTGGCTGGCCATGGAGCAGCACAACCGGGTTTCCCTCACCTCGAACTTCGACGTGAAGGCCAAAGCGCTGAGACCGGCCCGAGGGCAGCCCCGCCGACGGAGCTTGGCGATGGCCTACGGGTGGCCGCGACGACAGCACGGGGTTTAGCGTAGTTGCGCGGCCCAAGCGAGGGCGCCTGGACGTACTATCACGTCAGTGCGGTTAGCCAGGGCAGGGGCAGTCATTGCGCTAGCGCTGCTTGTGACAGCGTGCGGCTCCTCAAGCACGTTGACGGCCGAAAAAGAGCAGGCGTTTTTGGACGAGGTCCACGGTGCCGCCCCAGATATTGCTGGCTACAGGAGCAACTCGCAGCTAGTCAGCCTGGGGGAAGCCGTCTGCACCGACTTCCAGTCCGGGGCAACCGTGCAACAAGTGGCGGACCGCGTACCGCTGTACGAAGGCCAGCCGGCTCTCCCGTCTGACGATCTAGGGGCCGTCATGGCAGCAGCCGTCGACCAGCTATGCCCGAAGTACCACGGCGTGCTTGGCCCGTAAGCGAGGGTTTCAAACTGGGCCAGGGTTTCAAACTGGCCAGGCTGATAGGTACGTGAGCACTCTCCCGCCGCAGGAAAGGTGGGAGCCGTTAGGCAGGTCCTTGTGCTCGTAGCGGCCCAGCTGGCGCCAGTTGGGAGCGCCGGGGGGTTGTACCCAGGTGCTCCCCTCGGCACCTCGGTCCACCAGACGAGCCCCCCAGTTGACCAGCTGCACCTCTGCCTGGACCGGTGCCATCGTGTTGCCTGGCCCAGCTTTTAGGGTTATGGCTTGCAACGCGCCCGACTGCACTTCGGGAGCGGTCTCTGGTTGCGCTCCTATCAAGCAGCCCCGGTCGAGCGCCCAGATCGAACCGTCGTCGGCCAGTAAGACCCCCAGGCAGGGCTGTGGCCCGGTCAACTGGGTGGCAGCAGGCGAGAGCGGACGACCGCAGAGCAAGCAGCGGCTCGCCTTCGGGTGGTTGAAGTGCCCCTGCTCGCAACGCACGCCAGTCACCTCAAGCTGCCCTGCGCGTGCGGCCATCGAGCCGGCATATGTAGCCAACGGCAATGGCGCGGGGGGAGCCGCTGTCAGCCCCCTTAGGTCGACCAGCGCTGCTTCAGCTTCGGGCTGCGCTTGGCTCACATGGCCGACTTGGCCGACGGCCGGGGCTTGTGCCGCCTGCGGCCCGGCCGCCATTGCCTGTGCGCTTGGCACCTCAGGTCGTAGCAGGACCACACCGGATCCCGGGACTACCCCCCTCACGAGGTCGAAGGGGTTGCCCTGTTGGCTTGGGGGAGGCGGTGCTGCACCGTAGGCAAGGATGATGAGGGGCCAAGGCCGGCCGATAGGCACGACCATCCAGCCCGGTACCGGTTGGGGGGACAACCACCGGCCGCTGTCCCAGGCTTGCACCGGCCCGTGCAGGAAAAGCGTAAGGCCATTAGCGCCTGGGCCGACCACGGCGAACGGAGCGTGCGGCTCGGGGTCCCCGCGTTGGAGCACTGCTATCAGCGAGTTGGCCAACCAGTCACCGCCACTGGGGGTTTGGCTGGCACGCAAGACCTCATTGGCAAGATGGCTGTACAAGGCAGCCGAACACTGCGGCCCCGCCCAGGCGAGGACGTCACCGAAGCGAGCGACCAGCCCAGGGCCGGGGAGGACTTCAAGCTTGTCGGCCACTGCCACCTACCTCCTTTTGGTCATTGCCACCGGCAACATCGCCGGGCGCGGGCGGCTGTGCCTCGGCACGGTCCCAGCGGGCAGCGGCTTGCTCCAGGGCGTCGGCGACTTCGGCGGCTGTTTGGGGCCG
This sequence comes from Acidimicrobiales bacterium, assembly GCA_049966695.1. GTDB lineage: Bacteria > Actinomycetota > Acidimicrobiia > Acidimicrobiales > Palsa-688 > JAKAWM01. The sequence goes on from JBMFUG010000168.1 coordinate 2,713, forward strand.
GTCCGCCGGCCCTGTTGCCAAGCAGCTGTTGACGAGCGTTGAGATGGCGCTGGGCAAGGGAGCTAGGGCCGGCAAGGGGGGTTCCAGCTGACGAGAAAGGGCCTGCACTACGGGGATGTCACCAAGGCCCTGGAAAGGTGGGGACCCAGTGGCCACGT
>JBMFUG010000169.1:0-2869 GCA_049966695.1 Acidimicrobiales bacterium
ATGTGACAAGGCCTTTTCCCATTGTGAGGACTTTTGTACGCCGGCGAGGACCAGCCGGAGGGCCGGGCACGCAGAGGTCTTACACGGGAGGAGACAAGGGGTGCCCGCCTTGTCGGTGAGCACCGACCATTCGCGCCCGAGAGTCCTGTCTGTCGAGCTCTTCCCAGTCGTCTCGCCAGTACGATGGCTTTTGTTGAGCAGCCAGCAGGCCAAGACGTCGGAGAAGTCGAGCCCGATGACCTTGTTGTAGGCTACCGGCGCCTGGGGGCAGTCCCGCCATGGCTTGGGCTTGCGCTGGCGGCCCAGGGGACGGTTGCGTACCGGGGCGGGAGGAGAGGCCGGCTGGCCGGCGCGCGACGGGTTTTACTTGGAGCCCGGCGCGCATGACGCAGGCACCTCCACATCGTCGTGGGTGGCTGGGCAACACCCGGTCCTGCGAAAGCCACCGGGGCCGGTAGACGGCTAGCCGCACGTGCAACAGTGCAGTTCAGAGCAAGTTTTCATGTCCGTGCGCCACCTGACGAAGGGCCCAGTCGGTGCTCGTAGAGCTGGTAGGGCTAGTAGACGTATAAGCCGAGGCTTCGAGGCCGCGAAAACTGCCTAGCACTGCTGCCGCCGCAACCCGGTGGGCAGCGTCTCTTGCTGAGACGTTGGAGCGGAAGCTTTCATTAAGTGCCGCTGGGAAAGACTTAAGTGCCGCTGGGAAAGACATCGAGCACTTCGTCGTCCGGCCAACTGGGGCGAAGCATTGGAGGCCCGCCTAGCCCTTGCCCTTCGCTGAAGGAGCATGTCACGAGGAAGGCGGGAAGCGTAGGCCCCGGCTCGGTCGTCAAGATTGGGGCCGGGGCCAAAGCTCTATGGGTCAGTCGATGGGTGCCTGTCCCAGGCGCACCGACAACGTCTCGGTGCCCGTCTGGGTCGAAACCGTCAACTTCATCACCTGGCCGGGCTTGTAAGTCTTGATAATTGCCCCCAATGCCGTGGTGGTGGGTGTGGCCTTCCCGCCTGCCGCCGTTATGACGTCCCCGCTTTGTATGCCAGCTTTTGCCGCAGGGCTACCAGGGTCCACCGCTGCCACGACGACACCGGGCGTACCATTGGGTGTTGTCGCTATGGGGCCGAGGCCAAAGCTAAAGCCGATCCCAAAACCGCCAACCTCGGAACTGTCTATGATCTCCACGCCCAAAAACGCTTGGCGGCCATAGACGATGTCAGGGAGGTTGCGGTGGGACGTTATCTCGCCCGCAATGGTGCGCACGGTGTTGGAGGGGATCGCAAAGCCGAGACTTGCCCCAACATTGCCTGCTGAAGCGGCTGCGGTGTCCATCCCTATGACCTGCCCGCTGTTCGAGACTAATGGGCCGCCCGAGTTGCCCGGGGCTATCGGCGCGTCGGTCTGCAAAAGCCCGTGCAGCACCTCCTCGTTAGAGCCTGTTTCGTCGGCTGCTGTTATCGTCCGCCCGACGGCCGAGATAATGCCCTCGGTGACGGTCGGCGCCCCACCGAGGCCAAGTGCATTGCCGATAGCCACTACTGGGGTCCCCACCTGGACGATGGCAGAGTCGCCCCACTTGATGGTGGGCAGCCCCTTCAGGCCGACAACGTCGAGCACCGCGACGTCTGCTGTGGGGTCAGTGCCGATCACCACGGCCTGGTGGGAACCGTGACCTGGGATGTCCACGGTCACCGTGTCAGCACCTTGGACAACATGGTTGTTGGTCACTATTTCCCCGGTCGGGCTAACGATCATCCCAGTGCCAGCCGCTTTGCCGCCACCTTCCAAGGGGTCAATGACCGTGTTTATGTCGACTACGGCAGGGTCTACGGCCTTGGCGATGGCAGCTACGTTGATCCCTGGCGAGACGGGGGTACCACTGACGTTGGCAGTGCCGGCATGACTATTACCGGCGGCGGCAAGCGTGGCGAGATGGCCGTGGGCGCCCGGACTGAGCAGGCTTGCAGTCACCGCCGCGACACCTCCACTGACCAAGCATGCTGCCGCAAGCAATGAGGCCACTTTCTTGCGCCCGCCTTGCGGTCGCTGGGCTTCGTGGTGCTTACTTGTCTGGTATTCACTTATCCGGTCGTGCTCATCACTCCCGACAGCCGGGACTTCCGGCGAAGGGCCGATCGGTGCCATGGTCACCTCCTTGGTGCTAGTTGTCTTAAGCGCCGTGAGCCAGCGCTTGGGGCCGGGACGGCCCAACCTGGACCATCGTCCCCGGCACCGCCTGCCGACTTCGGGTACTTCAATAACCATGGTGCCCTGCAGAAGTTAAACAGAGCTAAGAGATGCTTCGGAAGTCCCTACATAAATCACCACGGGGAGCTAGGCCGTTGCTCAGGCGAGCGCGAAGGGCCCACAGAGCGTTCTGGCTGGCCTCGTCCCGTCTTGAGACTTGCTCGTTTTCCCCTATGAGCCGCGGTCGCAGGTAGCGCTCGGACGGCCTTGGGTACCGGCGCTCGGCGTTTTTGCTCGTTGCAAGCAGCGCAGTTGGGCGCGTCGGGAGCTCGCACGACTTGTTAGCGCGGCCACCGTCGACGCCGGCCGGCGAGCGGCCGAGGCTGTTGGGGCGCCTTTGTTGCCCCGTTCGCGCAAAGGCGTCTTGTCCTCGCGCGCACAGCCAACTTGTCGTCGCTTTGTGCGATTAGATTGATGGTGACGTCTTGTCCTCGCGCGCACAGCCAACTTAGGGGCCTAAAGGCAAACTGGGCGGGCCCTCGGCCTGGCACCCCGTTTCGGTGCGGATTTGGCACTCCGTTGCGCTGCTTTGTCCAGTCAGCAAGGCCTCCACAACGCAACCATTCAGGTCCCGGGCTGGTGCGGGGCGCGTGAGAGCCAGGGTTGGGGGCGGTGCTTGGGTGCTCG
>JBMFUG010000170.1:0-2845 GCA_049966695.1 Acidimicrobiales bacterium
GCCTGTGGACAACGAAAACACCGGTTGACCAGCGGTTTCGCCAGTCGGGAAGGGGGGATTTGAACCCCCGGCCTCAGCGTCCCGAACGCTCTCCGAGGGGTTCCGGGTGTCATCGCTGCTGTCTCCTGACCTCATCTGACCTGCATCTTTGCGTACCAAGCGTGACCTGGCAAGTGCTGCCGATAGCAGGCGTTCGGACCCTTTTCGGACCCTTTTCGGGCCCTTTCCGGGCCCTTCCCGGGCCCATGCCGAGACGTGCCGAGGGAGGCCGACCGCGGGCCTCAGCGGGCCGACCCGGGCCTGAAGTGCTGGCGATGGCCGCAGCTACGGCATCTCAGTTGCCCCAGCACCATGCCGCGGACCATGTCTGAGCCGAGGTTGCTGCCCGAGATGACCACATCCTGCGAACCGCACTTTGGGCATACCAGGGCCTTCTCGCCGGGCCGGGTGGTGCTGTCAGCCATGGGCCACCAGTCGTGGCCGGCTCCCGGGGCGTCGTCTGCCAGGGCTGGCCCCTCGGGCCGGGCCGTGGCCCGCCACTGGCCCCCGGTGGGCGTGCCCTTGGGCTGGCGGGGTTGGTTGGTCTTCGTGCTCATGGCTCACCTAAGTCCGGCGTTGGCGCTGGAGGGCTCAGGCCACCCCCACAATCCCAAGTGATCAAGAACCTCACCCCCCATCCTGTCTCGGTGGTGCTGCCGGACGGGGCCACGGTCACACTGCCGCCCTATGGGCCGGTCGCGCGGGCCGAGCAGAAGGACGAGCCTGCGGGCTCGGTCGAGATCCAGGGCCAGGCAGTACCGGTCGTGCGCAGCACTTACGGCGAGGTCGTCGGCCTGCCGCTGCCTGAGCCGGGCGTGTTCCTCGTCGTGAGCGCGCTCGTCGCCCAGGCCGCGCCCGGACGCGACGACCTGCTCGTCCCGTCCGGCCCGGTACGCGACGACGAAGGCAGGATCGTGGCCTGCCAGCGTTTCGCCACCCTGGCGAAGCGCGTCTGTTGAGGCGGTCTGCCAAAGTGCTAAAGGGCATATGCTCTGGCTTTTTGCCGTTGTTGATCGGCGCACCGCCCTCAATGGCACGGCGTTTGTCCCGGAGAGTTAGGTCGGCATAGGGCAACCGCACCGCGTCCATGTCCCACCAACGGTCCCGGCTCTTGGTTGCGACAGTAATGTAGGAGGTCGCTGGACGGCATTTGTCTGCCAGCGCTCCAACCGGCGGGTTGGGCCGGCACCATGCGATGAGGTTGCGGATGCGCCATGGCTCGGTCGTCCGCTCGGGCCGGAGCAGGTTGCGGCCATATGCCAGGGACCACGCGAACAGCGTCGGGATGCCGCAGAGCGACTTGTCCAGAGGCCAAGCCGCCTTCCCGGTGCCATCCCCGTCCTTGCCGCGCTGTTCCCAGCGCCAGTGCTCGGCATTGCCTTCACGGGCGCGTGCCGCCGAACCGCCAAAGCCAGGCTGACCATCCCGCAAACCGCCAGGCAAATAATCGCCTCCCCCGCCGCCCGAACCGCTGAATGTGCCGCCCAGCTCAAAGGCTAATGACCCATGAGGTGCCAGTACACGGTCGCACTCTTCAACCACGTCCAAAAGTCGCTCCAGGTACTCGGCAGGCGTCGCCTCGGAACCGATCTCGAGGGCTTTGTCCGGGTGCCCAGGTGGCAGGTAGCTCCTCAATGCGAAGAACGGTGGCGAGGCAAAGACGAGGTCTACTGACCGGTCTGGCAAACTGGCCAGTACCTTGCGCACGTCGCCGACGATGTGCTCGGCCCGGGGCATCAGCTCGCCTCCCACAGCGAGAGCTGGTTGGGGGCACCCGGAGATGGCGGCACCAGGACGCCATAGCCACGGCGCACCAAGAGCTCGGCGTGGGCTATGCGCGCCCGGGCCAGCTCGACGTAGGACGCGTCGTTGTCGGTGCCGACGAAACTGAAGCCTTCGAACACGCAAGCCATGCCCGTCGTCCCCGACCCGCAGAAGGGGTCGAGGACCGTGCCACCGGGCGGTGTCACAAGCCGTACCAGATGGCGCAGCAAGGCGAGGGGCTTGACAGTAGGATGGTGGTTGCGACGGCCGGCCTCGTCGGACGGGAAGTGGTCGTCCAGGCCCGCCTCGCGTTCGTCGGTCGTGGCCTTGGAGTAGTAGTTGACGAGATCGAGGTCGACATCCCAGGCGAAAGTGTTGAAGAACCGACTGGCCCCGCCCTCGTCGTCATATTCGGTGCCTGTGTGCGACATGCCCCAACCGTCGCCAGTCGCGCCACTACGCGCTTTGCCGGTCCGGCTCGTTGACATCCCGCTCTGGCGGTCCAGCTCGGCTACCGGGCAGCTGGGGGCGCACTCGAAAACGGGGACTGCCTGTGCTGGCGTCTGGGTGCTCGTATAGGGATGCCCGGCGCCGCCGCCGAACGGCTTGGTGCCGTCGGTGAAGCGGTTGATGGTGTAGCCATGAGCGAGCCGCCAACCGACCTGTCGGCAACCGGGGGAGTGGGCCAGGACGAGGTTGGCAGGCCAACGGCCAGCGGGGTGCGGCTCTGTCCGACCCTCGGAGTGCTCGCGGGTGTCGGCACCGTACACGGCGTTGCGGCGGGGGCCGGCATCTGCCGCCGAGGCGTACTTGCGGGCCAGTTCCTCGTCCACGCTGGCCACCCTGCAACCGTCGATGTTCAGCGCCCCGGTCCCATAAGCCAGGACGTTGCGAGCCACGCTGTCAGGCAACGGCTTGCGGGCCACGACTATTGGCTCGTACGCGGGCTTCAGGCCCGTCCCCCAGCCGGCCCAGCGCCGTCCCGCCTCGGTGCGCGCCTCGTAGGGCCCGACCGGGTTGGCCAGCAGCCGCTTGCCGTCAG
>JBMFUG010000171.1:0-2840 GCA_049966695.1 Acidimicrobiales bacterium
GTTCTCACGCGGGCCCTAAAGGTAAAGGTGGACGAGCTCTCCCCCGACGTGCGGAGCCGTCGCAGGCGTACTATCGACCCGGCCCAGCTCCGTCTCCTCGAAGCCGGGGAAGCGGGGCTCGCGTACGCCTACAGCTTCATAATCACAAACCTGGCCGGCGACGTCCGCGAGATCGAGGCGTGGTTCCGCCAGCGTGCCCTCGTGGAAGAGAGGATAAAGGGCTCAAAGCTCGGGCTCGCCATGCGCCACATGCCCTCTGGCTACGAGGCAGTGAACGCCATGTGGATGTGGTCCGCCCTGATCGGCCTGAACATCTCGGCTTGGCTGCAAGCGCTGACGGGCCACGACAAGTCCGCAAACGGGCGCGCGCACGGCAAGCGCCTGCGGAGAGAGCTCATCTCCGTCGCAGCTCGTATTACCCGCCACGGCAGGGACTTCTTTGTCCACCCAGCGCCCGAGGAGGCCAATGGCGCCTTTGGGGCGGCATGGCGGGTGCTCGACGCGTTGCTGGCTAGTGGGGGTCCGTAGAGGGCTCAGGCAGGACCTGGCCGCCCGTATTTACGCTTGCGACCGGCAGCACGAATTACAAGCGCCTCGATCTCTATTCCAACGCGCCTGTCATCTTGTTTTGGGTCGCCTTATGTCGCAAAAAAGGGTTGAGATGTGCTACTGCAACGTGGCGAGCACTTACACTTGGGTAACTCGCGTATTTAGGTCTGACGTTTCCGGGGGTGCCATGAGCAGCTGAAACGAGGCGCACGCCGCTCCACTCCTACGATCTCCGGCTGTCAAGGTCGGCTCGTAGGGAGTGAAACGGCGTGCGGAACGCGAAGCTATGGCAACGGCTGCTCGGTGTCGAGCGCACGGTGGTGGAATCGGTCGTCTTCGATGAGGACGCAGGCGTGGTGGTGGCGTCGGTCCGTCCCTGCAAGGGGGCGAGCCGGCGCTGCGGGATCTGCTCTCGGCGCTGCCCCTCCGAGGACCGCGGGGAGGGTCGGCGTCGCTGGCGGGCCCTCGACCTCGGGTGCATCGAGGTCTGCCTCGAGGCTGAGGCTCCGCGGGTGCGCTGCAAGGAGCACGGGGTGGTGGTGGTCGCCTTCCCCTGGGCCAGGCACAGAGCCCGGCACACCACGATGTTCGAGGACCAGGTGGCCTGGCTCGCCGCCCACTGCTCACGTTCTGCCGTCGAGGAGGTGATGCGCGTCGCCTGGCGGACCGTCGGTGCGATCGTGGCTCGGGTCGTGGCCGACGCGCACCGGCGCTTGGACCCCCTCGATGGGCTTCGTCGCATCGGCATCGACGAGGTGTCGTACAAGAAGGGCCACCGCTACTTGATCGTGATCGTCGACCACGACAGCGGCCGACTGGTCTGGGCCGCTCCGGGCCGGGACAAGAAGACTCTCAACGCGTTCTTCGATGCACTCGGCAAGAGTCGCTCGGCACGCCTGCGCGAGGTGTCTGCTGACGGGGCCGAGTGGATCACCGACGTTGTCCGCTCGCGCTGCCTCAACGCCAGGATGAACATGGACGCGTTCCATGTCGTGCAGTGGGCCACTGACGCGCTCGGCGAGGCCCGCCGAGAGGTCTGGAACCACGCCCGACGTGAGGCTGGTGACAAAGCCCTGGCCGCCGAGCTCAAGGGCTGCCGGTACGCGTTGTGGAAGAACCCAGAGAACCTGACCGGGCGCCAGAAGAACAAGCTCGCCTGGGTGGCGAGGACCAACAACCGGCTGTATAGGGCCTACCTGCTCAAAGAGGAGCTGCGCCTGGTCATCAAGCTGAAGGGCGAAGAGGGCGTGGCGCTCTTGAAGCACTGGCTCGCCTGGGCGGCGCGCTGCCGCATCCCGGCCTTCGTCGAGCTCGGTGAGAAGGTCCGCCGCCACCGTCGGGCCATCGAGGAGTCGCTTCGGTCGGAGACCTCGAACGCGCTCGTGGAATCGACGAACACCAAGATCCGGGTCCTCACCCGTGTCGCCTTCGGGTTCCGTTCCCCCGAGGCGCTCATCGCCATGGCGATGCTCTCAGTGGGCGGAGTCTGCCCATCGCTTCCCGGGCGTGGGGTCGCGCTCGCCGCAGTCGGAACGTTCCCGTCGTCGGGCCACGCGTGAAGAGAGGAGACCCCCGCGCGTAGCAGAGCGCGAGACGCTGGTGTCGCACGATGATGCGCGCACGCCGGCGAGCCGTGGCCTCCTGTGCCCCCGCTGCGGCGAGCTGACACACCGGGAGCGAGCCGACCCAGGGTGCAGTCGCTGGTGACCACCAGTCGGTCGTAGGTGCAATGCCCTCACACCGGCGTCAAGCCCAGGCTGCGGGACGCCGCCACGATGGGCGACGGCTTCGCCGCCGGCTCGCTTCGCTTCTCGCCCGCCGGGCTTCGTGCCCTCGCTCTTCGGGACTCGACCCCGGCTCCGGGCGTGGCAGGTGGCGCTCAGGAACCGATGGAGGACCATCGCTTCCTGAGGAAAGCGGAAGTGGGATGCTCAAAGAGCCGGTCAACGACCTCGGCTCGCAGAGCGAGCAGGGACGCTTCTGCGAGCACCCGACAGGCCCGGCCCGGCCATCACGGCTGACCGAGTGCCGGCAACATCGCGCACCAAGACCGAAACCGTCTTCAGGCGGGGAACCGACCCCCGGAAACAGCAGAAGAGCCTGAAAAAGGGGGGGTGATCGGCTGCACGTTCTAACTTGTAGATGGTGCGCGTGGGCAATTGGTAGTATGCTCCAGCTGGTTGGGGTTGTTTAGGGGTTCGTAGAAATGGCACAGTCCCGTGAAGTGGCGCGGAGGAAGCCTTGGCTCGGCATCATAGCTGACGATGTCACCGGGGCAACGGACGTGGGGG
>JBMFUG010000172.1:0-2689 GCA_049966695.1 Acidimicrobiales bacterium
CAGAAGACATCGACCTCCTCGTTCTGCCTGGCGAGCGGGGCCGCGGCGTAACCGACACGCATAATGTCTAGGCCGAACTTACTGCTGCCTTGACGCGAAAACCCCCTGCTGAGCAGGGGGCTTGGCAAAACGTGGGTGTTGGGTTCTGTCTACATCGGCTTCAGCTCGACCGGGACAGGCACGCCGATCAGCTCGAACGCCCGGCGCTGGAGCGGGGTCGGGACAGCGAGCTTGGTGATGCGTGCACCGTTGGCGAAGACGATGACACCCCGGGCCAAGGTGGCCAGTTCGTCGAGCAAGGTGGCAAAGCTGTGGAGCGTCTCGCCGGCCTCGTCGGCCTGGCGGCGAGCCTTGGCGAGCGCTGCCTCGGAGCGGCGGGCGGGGGCGACTGGGCCATTGCGCTCAGGCGGGGCCTCGTCGGCAAAGCACAGCGGCGCCCAGGCACGGCGCAGGTGCCAGACGAGGTACAAGGCGAGCATGCAAATGAAGACGTGGGCACGTACCCTGGCCTCGGTCCAGTGGAAGATGGGCCGGACTTCCAAGTCGACGGTCTTTAGGCTGCGGAAACCGGCCTCGTTCACCTTCAGGTCCTTGTAGCCCTCGACAAGCTCAGCTGCCGAGAGCCCCTCGGTGTGGAGGGCAGAGGCCCGCACCACGTAGATGCCGTCCAGGGCCGCTTCGGCTGCGATCTGGTCGGCCTTGCGGGAGAAGCTGAAGTGCTCCTCGCCGATGTCCAGCTCGAAGTGCTTGGCTACCTTGTAGCGGTTGACGACCTTGCCTACCCTGAGCGCTATCTTGTCCTTGCCCCTGTAGGGCCGCTCCTTACGCTCGACTGCCGCTTTCACCTCTGCCAGGCGGGCCTCTGTTGCGCTGAGCAGCTCCTCGCGTTTTATTGCGCGCTGTTCGGCGAGGGCGGGGTTGCGGCAGGCGACCAGGCGCTCGCCTGGGTAGCCGGGGTGGGATATCTCGGCGAAGCCCACCTCGTCGAACAGGCTCATCTGCAGCGCCCCCGACGACATGAGCGCAGCGACCTGTGGGGCGCGCAGCGCGCTCAGCCACCCAAGTCCCCCGACTTGCCTCAGGGCGTCGATGCGCGCCGAGGTGATCATCCCACGGTCGCCCACCATCACGACGTCGGCCAACCCGAAGCGCTCGCGCACGGCCTCGGCTTCAGATATGAACGCCGTAGGGTCAGAGGTGTTGCCGGCGAAGACCTCCACGGCGACCGGGCGGCCCTCGGGGTCACAGGTGAGGCCGTACTCGACCTGGGCTTTGCCCATCTTCCCGTCGCGGGAGTGGCCCCGCTTGGCTAGCGGGCAGTGGCTCCCTTCAACCCAGGAGCTCGACAGGTCGTAGAGCACCCGGCCCCCGGGGCTCAGGTGGCGCCGTGCCAGGGCATTTTCGATGGGTGCCTGGCGGGCGACGAGCCAGTCCATAGCGGCATAGACCTGGTCGGTAGAGACCTCCAAGAGGCCCAGGTCTTCTGCCATGGTGGTCCCCTGCCACCAGCGGGTGGTAGCCAACTTGGAGCCAGGCCTGACAGCCCTCGCCACCACGAGCGCCAGGACGAGGTCACGCTCCGCACAGCCAGGGCCGAGCAGGCGTGCCATGCCAAGCTTGTGGGCCATCGCCCAGGCGGCTGCCACGTGGCCGTGGGGAAGCGAGCGCTCGATGTCCCAGCCCTCGCCGGCTTCTACAAGCTCTTTCCCAGCAAGGATCTTGCGCAGCGCCTCGACCGCCTCCGGGGGGAGGTGCGAGAGGTTGGCCAGGGTCTCGTTCTTCACCTTGCCGTCCTCCCGGAAAGAGCGCCGCAGGAGGTGCGCCACGTACTCCTTGTCCTTGTACTGACGACGGGTGGTCACGATGTGCATGGCGCCGCTCTTGCGAGTCACGAGGCCATCCTACACCTCTGTAACTCGCCCTGCAAGTATTTAGTGACTACACTGAGTGGGCCCTTCGCGCCTCTCCGTGCTGGTCAAGTGCCAAATCCGCCCTCAAAACGGCCGTAACCTCAGACCTCCGGTAGTAGCTCGACGCGAGCTGTTGACATCATGACCCACGCATCTGGTAGGTGATCGCCCGTCGGTCGCCGGCAAGATAGACCGTTGGGCCGGCGTTCAGCTCGTCGACGAGCAACCCGAGCGCTCTTGCTACCCGAGGCGAGCCGGGACGGTCGAGCTGCACGACGACGCTGCGGCGCCGGTAAGCGACCCTGCCGCCGAGGTGCAACAGGTTGCGGGTGACCGCCCGGTACTCGTCTTCGTCGTCGAGGTAGGAATTGAGCCGGCGTGCAAGGTCGAGCTCGGCGTTGTAGGCGAGCAGGCGGCAGACCATCTGCAGCGCACGGGCCGCAAGACGCGGCTTTGCCCGCTTGGCGCCCGGGTCGAGGGAGTTGGCGGGCACCTTGGCGGGAAGGCCCTTCAAGGCGCCTCTGGCCGCAGAGACGGCGTCTTTGGCGCGAGCGACCTTGTCCCGGGCGGCTGCCATCGCGGCGGCGTGGGCCTCGGCGCTCGCATGGTGGGCGTCGAGCGTCGCGCCGAGGGAGCGCTCGGCTTCGGAGAGGCCTGCTTGGGCCTGCTTCAGCTCTTTGGCCTTGTCGGCCCGGAGAGGGTTCTTCACCAAGGCGGTGTTGGCCTCGGTCCCCATCTCGTAGCTGGCAAGCCAGTGCACGCCGTGGTGGTCCTCGACG
>JBMFUG010000173.1:0-2654 GCA_049966695.1 Acidimicrobiales bacterium
CACGACTGGCACCCGGACTGGAACTACTCGATCCTGCCGCCCTAAACCGCTCAGATAATTGCACCACGGACCCTTAGCGCTGCTAGGCGCCCTGGCAACGCACGACGTCAGAGCGCGCTCCGAGGTGGCACTTGGCGTGGTGGCCCTCATTGGCGCAGCGGCCCTAGGCATGGGCCTGGTGATAGGTGCAGCAGCAGCTCGGGGCCGCCTTGCCAAAGAGGTGCTCCCAGGCACATCGAGCGCTCGCTTGGCCCAGCTGAGCAGTGCTGCCGGCACGCTCGCACAGCGCACCTTGCCCTCCGTACTGGCTGCGTTGAACGCGACAACGCCCGGTCAACCCCAAAATGTCCCCCCAGCCGAGCTGACATACACCGAGGCCGCCATCGAGAGCCTAAAGAGCCTTAGCGACCCTCCAGGGCACCTAAGCGAACTAGCTGGATCTCTCGGGCAGATCGCCAGGCAAGCTGTCAGCCTTGCTGGCGCCGTCGACGACGTGGCCAGCCTGAGCCACCGCAAGCTCGAAGAGATGGTCGAAGCCCGTACCTCAGCCATTGCCCACGCAAACCGCGCCATAATTGGTGCTTCTTGGCAGCGCCGCCAGCTTTTCGACCGTACGGTCCGTGTGGCTGAATCAGAACGGGCTCAGCTGGCTGCAGACTTGCACGACGGCCCCATACAGCAGCTGGCTGCCCTTGGGCTCGTACTGGACCGCTGCAAATTGCGCCTTGACCGAGGCGACCAACAAGAAGCTGTGCAACTGCTAGAGCGTGCACGCAGCAAGCTGGCCGATGAGATCCGCCACCTTCGCCGGATGATGAGCGACCTCCGCCCGCCAGTGCTCGACGAGGGAGGTCTCGAGTCTGCTCTAGCCGACCAGCTCGCCAGCTGGAGCCAGTTGACAGGCATCGAGACGCTCTTCGATGCCACCCGTCACAGCTCCCTCAGCACCGACAACGAGACCGTGGCATACCGGGTCGTACAAGAGGCCCTGGCCAACGTGGCCAAGCATGCGAAGGCGGGGCTCGTGACCGTATCTCTCAGCCTGGCGGACGACGGCACCGTCTTGGTAGTGCGCGACGATGGCAAGGGCTTCAGGCCACTGTCCGAACCAGACCTTCTCCGCAACGGCCACTTTGGGCTAGCTCTCATGCGCGAACGTGTCGAGCTGGCGGGAGGGCGTTTTGAGATCCGCAGTGCCCCTCTGAGGGGTACCAAAATACGGGCCTGGTTGCCAGCTCCCGAGACGACCTTACCGGACAGGCCTTTGCCGGTCGGCGTAGCAGGTCTGGCTCCGTGAGGCAGCCCAAGCTCGTGGTCGTGGACGACGACACCCCCTTCGCCGTCGAGCTAGCCGGGCTGTTTTCCGATGTCGGCTACGAGGTCACGGAGATCGCCAACGGAGCGACAGAGTGCATCGACCTCGTGGAGCGGACCAACCCCGACGTTGTCGTCATGGACGTGCGCATGGACGGCATGAGCGGCACGGAAGCTGCGGCGGTGCTGAGCCGTGAGCGCCCGCACATGCCTGTTGTCTTGCTGTCTGCCTACGACGACGACGGCATAGTGAGAGCAGCGCGGGGTGCTTCCGTAGCTGCCTACCTTGTGAAGGGCTGCAGCGCAAGCGAGCTCCTCTCGACGGTCAGCACTGTCGTGATGCAGAGCCGCGAAAAGTGGGGGGCACAATGAGCTTTTTGTCCCGCACCTACTCGCGTCGTTCTTCCCGCCTTGGCACGGGTCCCGACAGCCACCGGCTCCCGGTCGACCTGGGCGCAGCTACCGGGGCGAGCCCTCCCGACGAGCCGACGCAAGCGAGACCTCGCGCTTTGGAGAGCCTCGGCCCACCTTCTGCCTCGCCCAGGCCGACTGCCTCGCTTAGCGTCCTGGTCGCTGACGACGCACCCGGCACCCTGCAAGCACTGGTGGAGCTCTTGGACGATACGCCTGACATATCTTGTGTAGCAGCCGTGGACGACGCCCAAGCCGCCATCTCTGCTGCAGCTCATTACCAGCCTGACGTAGCCCTCCTCGACGTTCGGATGCCCGAGGGCGGCGGCCTGGGGGCAGCTCTGGGCATACGTGAAGTTTCACCTCGGACCAAGCTGCTTGCCTACTCAGCGGCGTCCGACCGTGGCTCAGTAGTCCAAATGTTGCGCAGCGGAGCGCTTGGCTACGTAATAAAGGGGACGCCAGCTACACAGCTGCTCAACGCCCTGCGCCGCTGCGCGGCCGGTGAGACAGTGCTATCTGAGGGCCTCTCTGGGCACCTGGTAACGGAAATGATCGAACAAGGGCGGACCGAGCGCCTCTTTGCCGCTGCCGCCCAAGCTCGTTACGAACGAGTCAGCCAACTACTGGAGCCCGGAGCCACCGCTCCTAGTTACCAGCCCATTGTTTGTTTACAAACGGGCGAAGTGGTCGGCTACGAGGCCCTTGCTCACTTCAGCAGCCAACCACTAGCCCGCACCGAGGAGGTGTTCGCAGAAGCCCACAAGGTCGGCCTCGGTGCCGAACTAGAGCTGCACGCGGCCATGCTCGCGGTGGACGGCTTCGCTTTGGAGCTCCAGAGCTCTGACAGCACCTGGCCCGAAAAATAGGCTCTGGGAACAGCACGCGTTTGAACGCGCGGAACCGGGGTGCGGGGCGGGGCCCCGCTC
>JBMFUG010000174.1:0-2638 GCA_049966695.1 Acidimicrobiales bacterium
TGTGCGCCGTGGTGAAAGACGGGGTACCTGTAGACGAGGCAGCCGACAGCTATGGCGTGCCCAAGGGCAGGAGCGCCAGCGCGAGGGGCCGATGAGCTTGATCTTGGGCGTCGATGCCGGGACGACCTCGACCAAAGTCGGCCTGTTCGCTGATGACGGCACTGAGCTGGCGACTGCTGGCGAGGAGTACGCCCTGTCCAGCCCAAAGCCGGAGTGGGTGGAACTGTCTCCCGCCCTGTACTGGGACGCCCTCGTGCTTGCTACGCGGAGGGCCCTTAGTGCTGCGGGGGCCAGTGGTGCTGACGTAAGCGCGTTGGCGGTGTCAAGCCAGGGAGAAACGGTACTTGCTGTGTCATCGGCGGGCGAGCCGCTCGGCCCAGCGATTGTCTGGTTAGACAACCGGGCAGTAGACGAGGCGAGGCGTATTTCGCAGGTGCTTGACGACGCTGCCGTTTACGCGGCTACGGGTGTACCAGTGGTCGTGCCTACCTGGACTGCTTGCAAGTTGCTGTGGTGGAAGGAGCATGAGCCGGGCCTCTTCCAGAAAGCGTCTCATTTCCTGCTTCTGGAGGAGCACCTCCTGCAGCGCCTTACCGGGCGTTTTGTGAGCGAAGCAGGGGTGCAGTCGACATCATTGTTTTACGACATCACCCGGCACCAGCTATGGGAGCCGATGTTGGACCTGGTCGGCGTCAGCCCGGACAGGTTTGGAGAGGGCGTGATGCCGGGCGAGGTCGTCGGCCACTTGGTGCCTGAGGCCGCAGAGGCCCTAGGCCTGCGGCCAGGGGTGCCGGTGGTGGCGGGTGGGATGGACCAGTGCTCGGGTGCGGTCGGGGTCGGGAACTTTAGCCCTGGGACTGTCTCGGAGAGCACTGGCGGGGCCCTGACCCTCCAGGCCTGCACGGACCGGCCAGACGGGGACGCGAGCGGCCGTACCCCCGTCTACCTGCACTCGGTCCCGGGCATGTACCTTTATTGCCCTGTTTGCCCAACGGGCGGCATGGCCTTCACCTGGTTCAGGGACAACTTTGGCGGGCTAGAACTGGAGCGCGCGGCCGAGCAGGGCGTGAGCGCCTACGACCTGCTGACGGAGATCGCCGCTCGGGTCGCGCCAGGCTCAGATGGTCTGATAATGCTCCCCCACCTGCAGGGCGCTTTCAGCCCAGAGAACGAACCTGGCGCGCGTGGGGTGTTCTTCGGTTTTACGTTGGCGCATGGCCGGGGCCATTTTGTGCGGGCAGCGCTAGAGGCAGTCGCTTATATGTTGCGCAGCAATGTGGAGATGCTGGCTACCGTCACAGGCCAGCCAGCCTCTGGGGTACGCTCGCACGGTGGCGGCGCTAAAAGCCCGCTGTGGTGCCAGATCAAGGCCGACGTGTGCTCGTTGCCCGTCACGACTTTGCAAGGGACCGAGGCTGCCGTACGAGGCGATGCAATGCTTGCCGGGGTCGCCACGGGCGTTTTCCCGAGCCTTGATGAAGCCGCAGCTGCAATGGTCAAGCCGGGCGAGCACTTCGAGCCCAACGTCAGCCACCATGACGTTTACGAGGCCGCCTACCACCGTTACAATGAGCTTTTCGAAAAGCTGCGCCCGCTGTTCGCCACAACGGGGCGGTAACACGGGCTAACCCGGGCGGTGGGCGGTAGGCAAAGAGTCAGTAGCGATATAGCGGTACTGAAGGCTTGTAGCGAGACGGCGTCCCTCTGCGTGGTTGTCTAGGCGGCAGCTCAGCTAGCTCTTGCGTACTTGTGACGAGCTCGGTGCCTTCAGGTCTGCGCCCGTGAGCCATAAACGTGGGGGCAAATAGCGTGCTGCCCACAGACCTGAGAGCGTCCGTGCTAATTGGCGGGACGGAGGGCTTCGAGAGCATGGCTCAGTAGCAAAGCAGATCTGTGCCGTTAGTCTGCCGGTCATAGCGGTGGTCGTGGCGGGCGACCAGGTGCTGCGGCAGAAGTCAGAGGCCCGCGTCGGCGAGGAACGTGTTGAGCACGCCGAGCAAGGCCGAAGGCACCACTGGCCCTTTGCTTTGAGGCAGCACTTCAGCGCGCCAGCACCGTTGCTCAGTTGGCCCAAGGCGAGGTGCTTGCGGTCCCCGAGGCGTGCTTTGTAGTGGCGGAGGCTGCCTACCCAATGTCGGGTACCACCGTGGCCTGCGCTAAACAGCAGGGGTACTGGAAGGGCTGCTCGTGGTGCCGCAGGACAACGTTAAGACAACGTCAAGCAGATCGTCGTACTTACGCAGACCTGTGATTTACAGGACACTACGGTCGACGAGAACAGGTGCCTTGTCGCACCAGTAATGGTCGTAGGGACAGCCCTCGCTGAAGACGCGTTGCGCGGCCGCAGGCCCCCCTACGCGGCGTTACCCTCATGTCTTTAGCGAGAATGTCGACGACGGTGGCGCCAGGGACGCGCGTGCCCCGCGCAGAGGGCTGGCACCCATGCGACCTGGCCGCACCATGGTCCGCCGAAGCGCATGCCAGTACCCTGCTCCCAACCAGGGCGCCCCAGAGGGGCACTGTCGTCCCCGCCCCCGGTCTCGGTCGGCGAGAAGGAACGACGGCCAAGAAAACAGATGCCGAGGGCGAAAAGGCCCCTCGCTTTCGCTAGCTCCTGGGGCGCCTCGGTGCTCTTGCC
>JBMFUG010000175.1:0-2560 GCA_049966695.1 Acidimicrobiales bacterium
TCCCAGAGCTGGCGGGCAAGCTCGAAACCGTCGTCGGCGCCCAAGAAGATGTCGACCAGCACGATGTCTGGGCGTAGCTCCCTGGCAAGGCGGAGGCCCCGGGCCGCAGTCCGGGCTACCCCGGCCACCTCGAGGCCCTCGCGCTCGAGCAGGGCACGCGCAGCTCGGAGGAACCCTTCGTGGTCGTCGATGACCAAGCAGCGCAGCGGCTCGGTGCGAGCGCTGCCAGCTTCGTCGGGCCCGGCCCTCGTCACGCTTTGCAATGTCCTGGGTGTCATTTTCCAAGACCTCCTTGGGGTGAAGCTCCTGAGCCCGCCGTTTTCCTTGAGGGGCAGGGGCACGAACAGCCAAAAGGGCGGGGAGGCCGTGGAAGGCTCGGTCTCCCCGCCTTGTTGGCCTCGGGCCCCACTTGGGCAGGGCGGCTGTGGGGCATCTTGGCAGGGCTGTTATGCGACGGCCCTTAGGTCCTCAGCCGTGCGTGCTGGCTCAAGCGGGGCAGCGGCCGCCTTGCGGGCTAGCCGGCCCTTTATGATCTCGTAAGTGGCAACGCCTGCACCTGCGACTGCCAGGGTCGTGAAGGCGACTGCATAAGCGAACGACCCCCAGGTCACGACTGCTCCGGCGAAGACTACCGACGCTATGGTCGCCCAGATGGCGAGCAGCCCGGTCAGGCCGTCAAGCACGTGCTCTAAGACGCTGGCGTGGCGGTCGAGCTGGGCCAGGCCTACCAAGGTCAGCACGCCGAGGGCAACGCTGAACATGAGCCAGCCGGCTACTGCGGCGCTGAAGACCAAGCTGGCGACGATCAGAAAGACTGCCACGAGGGCAAGTGCGATGTTGGCGCCAAGCCGTGCGATCCTCATTTCGACTACCTCCTATTTGGTTGGGCCTCCTTTGAGGCCACAACGCTTTGTTATTGGCCATGTTGGCGCCAGGAAAGCCGGCTGGCACCGTGGCCAGCACCAAAGTGCTTTACCGGCTAGCCCTACTTGTCCTGCCCCTGCCAACCCCGAAGGCACGTGGGGACCGTAGCCCTCCCTGGCCGCCACAACCGGGCGGTACTGCCGGTACGATGGCCATAGGTGTGCCGGGAAGCCTGGTCGGCGCGGTTGGTTGCCGCCCGACAGGAGGTTCCCCGTGGCTGTCTCGTCCAGCTTTCTTGGTGCTTTGTGGCGTGCGCTGACGGGTTGGTCCCGGCCACCAAGCGCTTGGCTCCGGCCGCCAATGGCTTTTTGGCGTGCGCTAAGGGCATTTTCGGCAGGAGACCGGGCAGCAGGTGCCACGCTCACGGTGGCGACAATTGCCGCGTTGGGCTGGGACAGCGCCTGGCCTGGCTCGTACGAGCGCATTTGGGACAGCGCTCAATTTGTCCCGCGGGTGGCCGGGCTGCACTTCAGCCTCCGTGACTGGGCCGACCAGGGGCTCATGACGATGTTTTTTGCGGGAGTGGGACTGGAGGTCCGCCGTGAGCTCTCCCCGGGGGGCACTATGCCATGGAAAAGCGCACCGGTACCCGTCGTCGCAGCCTTGGGCGGGATGGCTGCGCCTGCAGTCATCTACACCTTGGTCCTCCACGGTGGCGCCGGGTCGCGGGGGTGGGGCATCCCGATGGCAACCGATGTTGCGTTCGCTCTGGGTGCCTTGGACATGGTCGCAGCTTCGAGGGCACCGAGGGCCAGGGTCTTCCTGATGGCGCTGGCGGTCGCGGACGACATTTTTTCCATAATCATCTTGGTCTTTTTCTACAGCTCTCACCTCGACGTCGCAGCCCTCTTAGCCGGCCTGGCGGCCGTGGCTGGCGTGGTCGGCGCCCGAAGGCTGCGGCCGGCTTGGACAGGGCTGCAGTTGTGCCTTGGCGTCCTTGCCTGGTGGGGGCTCGCCCGGGGCGGTGTCGAAGCCGCCGTTGTGGGGGTGGCCATCGGCGCGCTCGTCTTGTCGTCGCCTCGTCGCGCCGAGCAGGCGCAACTTCGTGGCCCGCGCGACTGGGAGGTGCTGCTCGAGCCGTGGCTCGTGCTGTTGGTGCTGCCCGTGTTCGCTCTGGCCAACGTCGGGATCCCGCTCGGCAGCCTGTCGCTGTCGGCTAAGGGGGCACCGGGGATCTTCCTCGCCGTCCTGGTAGCTCGTGCCGTCGGTAAGCCGGTCGGTATCGCGATGACGACCTGGGCGCTCCGGCGGGCCAGTCCCCGTCTGGACGACGCCCGGCTGTCGGCTCGTGAGCTGTCAGGGGTTGGTGCCCTGGCCAGCGTCGGCTTCACGGTGCCGCTCCTTGTGGTGAGGGCGGCTTTGCCTGATGGGGCGATGGCCAACAGCGCCACCCTTGGCCTTTTGGCTGGGAGCGCCGTGGGCGCCCTCGGCGGCTTCGCCATCATGCGCGCTCGCACCCACAGCGCTGCGGATGGGATGCGTATGTGAAAGATGAAATGTGAAGGGGCTGGCGCCAGAGGCCCGCGGAGGTAGCCAGTGATTGATTTTCAAAGCCAGAGGAGCCTGTTGCACAACACTGCTCGAACCGTGCGAGACACGGGAGCGGTGGCGATCTCGGCCTGCCGATGACCGAGCA
>JBMFUG010000176.1:0-2560 GCA_049966695.1 Acidimicrobiales bacterium
GCTTGCACCCCGGCTCGCCAAATTGTCTAGTAGTGCTGACGCCTCCTACGGCGAGCTGGCTCAGTGGCTACGCACTGGCTATAGCGCCCGTGCCTGTGCCGAAGACGGGGTTGGCGAGGAGCGCTACCGGGCCTGGGCCCGCCAGACTTTGGGCCAAGAACTTGACGTTGAAGACGCCTACCTTTGGGGCTGGGACGAGCTGGGGCGCCTGGAGGCCGAACAGTCGACCGAGGCAGGCCGCGTGAGCCCGGGTGCCAGTTATGACGAGGTAGTGGCCCGGCTTTCCCTCGACCGTGCCCGGGGTATCGAGGGTGTGGACGCTTGGCGGGCCTGGCTACAGGACCTTACAGACCGCACGGTCGCGTCTTTGGACGGTGAGCATTTCGAGATCGCCCCGCAGCTGCGCGTTTGCGAAATATGCGTACCCCCAGAAGGCAGTGCGGCTACCCCTTATTACACGCCACCGGGGGACGGCTTTGCTCGGCCCGGACGGGTATGGTTCCCCACGGTCGGGCGTTCGTGGTTCCCGACATGGGACCTGCCGACGACGGTGTTCCACGAAGCGGTGCCAGGGCACCACCTCCAAATAGGCCAAGCCCGCCTGCTCCCTTTGACGCGGGCGCACCAAGTCGGCATGAGCTCCGGTCATGCGGAGGGGTGGGCTTTGTACGCCGAGAGGTTCATGGACGAGATCGGCAGTTTTGAGAAGCCCGAATTTCGTCTCGGCTTCTTGTCTATGCAAGCCTTTCGGGCTGCTCGCGTGGTGGTGGACATAGGCCTGCACACCGCTCGCCGCATCCCCGCGGGGTGGCCTTCGGCTGGCGAGACGTGGAGCTACGAGCTGGCGGTAGAATATATACAGAGAGCGTCAGGCCTCGATCGGGCCTTTTCTGAAAGTGAAGTGCTGCGCTATTTGTCCCTGCCTTCGCAGGCCACTTGTTACAAGCTCGGCGAGCGCGCCTGGTTGGAAGGGCGCGAGGCCGCTAAGAGTCGAGCCAACGGCTCGTTGGACCTAAAGAGGTGGCACAAGGAGGCGCTGGCTCTCGGGCCCCTCGGGTTGGGAGCATTGGTGCCAGAGCTAGCGCGTATCGCCGCTAGCCAGGGAGAGCACAGGTGACGGCCGAGGCTGCCGGGGGGCTGAAGGTCGCAACTGGAGGGCCGGAAAAGGCCAACGGCGACGAAGAAGCTACTTGGCTAGCAGTGGACGGCCCAGTGTTGCGGGACGGCCGAGGAAGAGCCGTCGTGCTGCGGGGCGTGTCGATCGGTGGTTGGCTCAACATGGAGAACTTCATCCTGGGTTACCCTTCGACGGAGTCTGCCCTGCGCGAGGCTCTCGCCAAGGTGCTCGGGCAAGCCCGCTCCGAAGTGCTTTTAGGCTCCCTACTGGACAATTTCTTCACCGAGAAAGATGCCGAGCTGCTGGCCAGCCTGGGGGCCAACGTGGTGAGGCTGCCGCTGAACTACCGCCACTTTCAAGACGACATGCGGCCAGGCGAGGTCAAGCAGTCCGGCTTTAGGCTCCTGGACCGGGCAGTAAAGGCGTGCGGACGCCACGGCATCTATACGATCTTGGACTTGCATGCCTTGCCTGGCTCCCAAAACCACGATTGGCACAGCGATAACCGCTGCGGCCGGCCGCTTTTGTGGGAGCACAGGGATTTCCAGGACCGTGCTGTCGCTATTTGGGTGGCCCTTGCTGATCATTACCGCGACGAGCCCTGGGTGGCGGGCTATAATCTCATTAATGAGCCGGCAGACGAAGAAGGCCACCGGTTGGTGGGGCTTTATAACCGCCTAGCGGGAGAGATCGGAGCCGTGGACCCGCGCCACGTACTGTTCTTGGACGGCAACCGCTATGCACAAGAGTTCGCCGACTTTGGCGAGCCGCTACCCAACTCCGTGTACGCGGTCCACCACTACCCTGCCCCCGGTGCTATGCCAGGCGAGGGCTACCCGGGGACCACCGGTGGCAAGTACTACGACGCGAGCGTTTTAGCCGAGGAGCTCGACACTCTGACAGCATATATGAAGCTGCACAACGTGCCCGTTTGGGTGGGCGAGCTCGGGCCTGTCTATACGGCCAGCGCTTTGGCCAACGCTGGTCGGCGTCAGCTGCTCGCCGACCAGCTGCAGCTCTACAACGAGCGCGCTGCCAGCTGGTGCCTTTGGACGTACAAGGACGTTGGCGTCCAAGGCCTCGTGCGGGTGAACGAGGACAGCCCGTGGATGCGCAGGACGCGGCGGCTTCGTCGTAAAAAGCAGCGCCTCGGTGTGGATTCTTGGGGCGGGGACGCGACCGAGGTGCAAGACGTGATGGGCCCATTAATGGCTAGGTTGCACAGAGAGCTCCCTGGTTGGCGCCCGTACCCTTTTGGGGCTGCCGCTCGCGCCAACCTTCTTGTCAGGCATACCCTGTTCGCCGAGGCCCTGGCTGAAGAGTTTGCCGCTTTGTTCGCGCAAGCGACAGACAGGGAGCTGCTCGAGCTTGGAGAGTCTTTCGCCCTTTCGTCATGCTCACCGGACGAAGCTATTTTGCCGCTGGTGGCGAAAGCGTTCCGGC
>JBMFUG010000177.1:0-2555 GCA_049966695.1 Acidimicrobiales bacterium
GCACGGTGGTCGACCCCGACGCCGAGGTACAGGCCGCGGTGCGGGACCTTTTCGCTTCGTTCCGGGCCGGCGGCTCCGCGTACCAGGTGGTGGCAGCGTTCAAGGGCCGGCGTTTCCCGCTACGCGCTTACGGGGGCATATGGGCCGGGCAGTTGCGCTGGGGGCGGCTCACCCACTCCCGAGTGCTCGGCGTCCTCGCCAACCCCTCTTATGCCGGCACCTACGTGTTCGGCCGCTACCAGTCCCGCCGGGCTGTGGAGCCCGACGGCACGGTGCGGTCCAAAGTCGTCGAACTACCGAGGGAGAAGTGGCCGGTCGTGGTCCACGGCCACCACCCCGGCTACATCACCTGGGACGACTACCTGGCCAACCGGGCACGGGTGGCGGCCAACCTGACCAACGCCGGCGCCCGGCCGCCGAGAGAAGGCCAAGCGCTGTGCCAAGGGGTCATCATCTGCGGTTCCTGCGGGCGGCCCATGTCGACCCGTTACCACCGCAACGGCCTGGCTGCCTACGAGTGCTCAGCGTCACGCGCTGACCAAATGGCGACGCCCACGTGCCGCTCGATAAGCGCTGCGACCGTCGATGACGCGGTGGCGGAGCGGCTCCTCGAAGCCCTCAACCCCGAGGAGGTGGCCCTCGCCTTGGCAGCGGCCGACGAGGTCACCGAACGCCGAGCCAGCCGCAGCCGGGCAGCCGAACTGGCCGTCGAGCGTGCTCGTTACGAGGCCGACCGGGCAGAGCTGGCCTTCTGTGCCTGCGAACCGGAGAACCGCCTCGTCGCCCGCAGCTTGGAGTCTCGCTGGGAAGAACGCCTCGTCGCCTTGGCAGAAGCGGAAGAGGCCCTTGCCGCCGCACAACTGGCAGCCCCACCGCTGCCCTCCAGGGCCGAGCTGGAAGCCCTGACCGGCGACGTGGCGTCGCTCTGGCACGCGACGACGACCTCCCCCCGGGACCGCAAGCGGCTCTTGCGCACCATCGTCGCCGATGTCACGCTCTTGCCCGAGCCTGACTTGTCCAAAGCCCGCATCGGGATCCGCTGGCGTACGGGGGCGTCCGACGAGGTCGTCGTCGCTCGCCGGACGCGGGTCGTCGAACGGCGCCGCACCAACCCGGCTGCGGCCGACCTCGCCCGCCAACTGTGGCAGCTCTCGAACGGCGAGATCGCTGAACGGCTCAACCAGGAGGGCTACACGACAGGTGCGGGGCGGCCCTTTGACTGTGACGCGGTGGCTTCGCTGCGTCATTACCACGCCATCCCCCGGCCGAAGTTGCTCCAGGACGGGGAGGTGACCGTTGCCCAGGTCGCAAAGCTTCTCGGTGTTGACAACGGCACCGTCATCTACTGGGTTGCCCGCGGCTGGTTGCCAGCACGGCGGGGCTTGAACGGCCAGTGGTGCACCCAGTTCGGCCCAGAGGTCGAAGCCGCTTGCCGCGACAGGGCCGCCCGGTCAGCGCACGTGCATGAGCCTGGCCCCACCGAGCCGCAGGCTGGGCACGAGCTCACTGTCGGCGAAGTCGCCTCGGTGCTCGGCATCAGCACCAACGTGGTCTACTACTGGGCCGAACGTCGCTATGTCGAGGCACGTCGTGGCGGCGGTGGCCGCCTGTTCGTCAAGTTCAACAGAGATGTCGAAGCAGCATGCCGAAAGCGGGTAGCCGCTTCGGTGCACCTCCCCCTGCGAAAGGAGCACGCCGATGGTCACTAAGGGCTGCGATGATGGGGCACATGGGACCAGTCCTTCTTCCTCCGGCGGCTTGCGTGACGCTTCGGCCGAGCCCGGCCGGAGCGGGTTCACGTGCCCGACTTGCGGCCGGTTCATTGTGACCGCGATCGAGGGCTGGTTCAGCGATGCCCGCCACGGTTCTCCACGGAGGTTCTGTGACCACGCGTGCCGGCAAGGGGCGTACCGCCGCCGGCGCGCAGGTGTGCCAGAGACCACGCCCCGACAGCTCGAAGGAGGCCCTCGCCGCCGGTTCAAGCCCGAACCGGGCCAAGGACCACCCGTCCAGTCCCCGAACCCCAAACCCAACAAAGCAATGTAAAGAGAGGCAGTATGAAGCCACCGTCCCGACCATCGGAGACAGGATTGCCCAGACGGTGGTAGCCAAGAGGCTGGAGGCGAAGGTCGAGCCGATCTTCCATCCAGACTCCTATGGCTACCGCCCGAAGCGCAAAGCCCTTGATGCGGTGGCGGCATGCCGGCAGCGATGCTGGAAGAAGGACTGGGTCATCGACCTTGATGTCGAAAAGTTCTTCGACAGCGTTCCCTGGGACCTCGTCGTCAAGGCGGTGGAGGTACACTCGCCAGAGCCATGGGTGGTGCTGTACGTGAAGCGGTGGTTAGCCGCTCCGCTACAGCTCGCAGATGGCACCTTGCAACAGCGAGATCGAGGAACCCCCCAGGGCTCCGCTGTCTCGCCCGTGCTGGCGAACCTGTTCATGCACCATGCGTTCGACGCCTGGATGGCACGGAGGTACCCGTCCGTCCAATTTGAGAGGTACGCCGACGACGGTGTCGTGCACTGCGCCACCAAGCGCCAGGCTGAAAGCC
>JBMFUG010000178.1:0-2549 GCA_049966695.1 Acidimicrobiales bacterium
GCTGTGCCGGACAGGGCGGACGTCGAGCTCGGAATTGAAGCCCCTGAAGGCCCGCTCGACGTTCTCCAGCTCCTCGTAGGAGAACACGACGCCGTCGCGGCCGAGGAGCGCTTCAGGAAGGCTCGTCCTAAGCACGTAGATGCCGTCCAGGCGTGCCTCCTCGGCGATCTTTTCCTCGTTGCGCCGGAAGGAAAAGGATGTGTCGGTGACCTCGGTGATGAAGTGCTTGGCCACCTTGTGGCGGTTTATGACCTTGCCCACCCTGAGGGCGATCTTGTCCTTGCCCCTAAGCGGCCTGTTTTCGCGCTCGGTGGCCGCCGCTATGGCGGCGAGGTCGGCCTCGGTCGAGGCGAGCAGCTCCTCGCGCTTGCGGGCACGTCTTTCGGCCAGGAGCGGGCCCTTGCAGGCGACGAGGCGCTCGCCCGGGTAGTCGGGGTGGGCGACCTCGAACAGGCCCTCCTCGTCGAACAAGGAGAGCTGTACAGTGCCGTCGTCGATCAGTGCCTTTACCTGTGGGGCGCGGAGGGCCGTGACCCAGTCGAGCTGGGCAGGGACGTGGTCGACGTCGCTGGCAACAGTGTCAGTGCCGCGGGCACGGGCCCGAAGACGCTCAAATTGGAGAGCCGGTACCTGGCAGCCACGGCCTTGACCTTGGCCCGGCGGCCATTGAGGGCTGCTGAAGGCAGCGGGCGGACGGCACGCGGGAGCCGTTCTTGAGCAGTGGGGGCCGGTAGCACTGGCCCCGTCTCATAAGAGGAGATCCTGGCCTGGCTTGCGGGGCTGCTTCTTACCAGTTGCGCTTCCCAGTCGGGCGGCCTAGCACGGAGCGGCCCTGGGCCGGCCCCAAGGCCGTCTTGGACCTTGATGCCAAGCCGCGCGTGCTCGCGTCGGGATCACGTGCGCGGGCAAGTCGGTAGCGCTGCGCGCTGGTCGGCGAGCACTCAGGGCCGACTGGCGGATGGCTGTGGCGGACGGCCCGAAGTGCGGCGTTGACTTTGTGCCCTTCAGGCTTGCCCTTTTCCCCTTTTCGCCTGAAGCGGTTCATTGGGACGGGCCAACGAAATCATAAAGGATGTCTATAAAACACGCCAGATAAGGAAGGAGGTCTTAAAAGCCATCGGTGCCTGGCAGTGGTACGACCTCCACGACGGCAAGCGACCGTCTCCGCTCGTGCTCTGCGTGGACGAGCTGAACGAGCGTCAGCAGCCCCGAGCCAGTTCCCAAGGGCGCAACCAGGGGCCACCGCTCGTCATAGAGGCCTCTGGCCAAACCGGGCCAAGGCGGAGATGTGCTCGGTTCTCGGCAATATAGCCTCGGAGCTGCGCACCGTAGGCGGGTCGCTTGTCGGGGCAACCCAGAAGGCCGCGCCATTACCACGTACCGACCGAGCTGGGGACAAAATGGGGGCAGCGCGTCCTGGTCGGCCTGCGGCCTTCGGAAGGCCAGCGCCGTCTTGTCCTCTCCAACCCCGAGGTAGTGCCTGAGGCGCTGGGGTACCTGGCAAACGACGTGGTCGCAAGCCGAGGCGTCGGCGTCTACGAGCTTGGTGGGGTGCCGTCCGCTCTGGTTTAAGCTGTGCCCGGCAACGCAGGACCAGTGAATGGCGCACCTAAGGCATGCCGGCGATCATCGACGCGGCGTTCAGAAGGTTACTGGTCCAATCGACGTCGTCATCTGCCGTATATGGAGTAGTCGTCAGTGCTAAAGTCCCGTGCGTCGCGCTAGCAAGTTCTACTGCGGCCCTGGGGGTGCAAAATGTTAGGGACCTTACTATCAATATATAAGGAGAGCCGGCCATTTGTGCGTAGGTGGCCTGTACTGTTCGCTACCTTGGCCGTTGGTGCTCTTTTCTTGGCTAACGCCCCGGACGGCGTAGCCCAAGTGCCTCGGGCCCTTGCCTCGTGGCCCTATACAGCGACAGTGACGTCAGGGCCACGTTCTGGCCAGAAAGTGGGCCTTGCCCTCCTCGACAACATCACCATGGAGGACATTGGCGCTCAGACGGTGGGCTCGGCCGTCTTGGACGTCGCCGTAGCGAGCTCCCCTTACCGGTGCCTCAACGGGCAAAGCATCAGCGTTTTTTCCTACGACGGGCAACTGTTCTTGCACAACGGGCTTCAAGGTCCCCAGTGCACCTATGGGACCTGGGAAGTGGTCCCTCCCTCGGTAACGTCGCCCAGCCAGTTGCCTGTTGCGACTGGGGCACATATCAGCACCTTGCCGATTTCTGGCCCAGTTGGCACCAGGAGCGGGAATGTCGTCGTGTCCGGGAGGGGCTTCGGCCATATCGCGGGGAGCGTGCTGCTCATCGGCCAGAGCACCGTTTCGTCTGGTCCTGTCGTCCAGACGACGGTAAGGGCCTGGGCGCCCGGGACCGTGGTGGTAGCCCCTCGTGAGGCCCTGTCCCCTGAAGTGCCTTACGACGTCCTCCTCGTGACGAGCGCAGGCACGGCCGCCACAACGGTGCTGAGGGTGCCTCGGGCCCTTGCCTCGTGGCCCTATACAGCGACAGTGACGTCAGGGCCACGTTCTGGCCAGAAAGTGGGCCT
>JBMFUG010000179.1:0-2499 GCA_049966695.1 Acidimicrobiales bacterium
ATTTTCCCGTACGGGAAGGCCCTTTTGGTGGATGCACAGGCAGAACTACGCGTCACTAGGCGGTGGATCCAGGCTTAGTAGCCTCTTTTAACTGAGGCGTCGAGCAAAAAGTCGGCCGCCTCGTTCAGCCTCAACCCGACAACGTCCAAGCGTCGCAACAGGTCGCGTGCTTTTAGTGTCTCTACGCTAAGCTCGCCAGCGTACAGCTTTGCAAGGGCTAACTGGTACCTGCGCCGTACTTGGTTGGCCGATTTCTTGGCAGGTAGGCCAGCTTGCGTTACCGTTCCCGGGTCTTTCGTCAATGCCTCAACTGTGAGGGCAAGCTGTTGCAAACCGTCGGCAACTGCCGAAAGTAGGCCAAGAAGAAGCCTCGAATCGGCCGGCCTGTACAGGTCCCACTCGCGTACGAAATCCGCAATGTTGTCTAGCACGTCGTCGATCGAACGCGACAGGCGGAACATGTCCTCACGGTCAATAGGTGTTACGAGCGCCTTCGAAAGACCTTCTACAAGCTGCTTGCGCCAGCGGTCGCCTTCGTGCTCGATTTCTTCCATGCGCCCCACTACGTCGCCTTGGTCCCCATGGCTGCCGAGCACGCTGGCGGCAAAGTTGGCCCCCTCGAGCGCCACCTTTACGTGCTGCACGAGCAGGTCGACCAACGACGAACCCGAGACGCGGCCCAGGTCACGCCAGAGGTGGGCATGTCGCAACCTCGCCAGTCGCGACCTTGTCGTCCGCAAGCTCGCCATGAGCTAACGGCCCCCTCTTAGCAGCAGCTCGACCAGGAAGCCTGCGCCAAGCGTGAGGGGCAACGTGAGCACCCAAGCGAGGCCGATATTGCCCACCTGGGCCCAGTGCAAGTGGTGCGAGCCGGTGCCAAGCCCCGTGCCCACCAACGCACCGGTGGCAGCTTGAGTCGAAGAGATCGGTGCCCCAAGCGCCGAGCTGGCAAGGACGACCGCCGAAGCCGACACCTCCAGCATAACGACGTTGGCTGGGCGCACGGAGAGCACCTGCTGGCCGATGCGCCGTACCAGAGGGCCTACGCCGACGACCACACCGGCGCTGTACAAAAACCCAAGAGGGACCTGGGTTGCCCAGTGAGGAGCGACCGGGTACGTGGCCGCTTGGGTGCCAACGGCCAAGATCGCGACAAGCTTCTGAGCGTCATTGGCCGAATAGGCAAGCGACTGCAGCAAGAAGCCGCCTTGTTGGAGGGACCTCCCCGACCTTCCCACCCACAATGTTGCGGGCAGGTGGCCCAGTACGCGAGTTAGGACGTACGCCACGAGCACGCTTAGCAAGGGGGCGGCAAGGCCGATCACAAGGACCCGGCCGACCGCACCCCACCCGACACGTTGGCCCCCGGCCAGGCCAGCCCCGACCATGCCTCCTATAAGAGCGAGGGTGAGGCTCGTCGAAAGGCCGCGACGAGTCAGCAACAGCACTGTCGCCACTGCGCCCACCACAGCCGCCAGCAAGACTGCTCGACCGTCCGCCCCATCAAACGACACCAGGCTGCGAGCAACCGTCGTTGCTACTGCACTTCCATAGACGAACGGCCCCAAGGTGACCAGTAGAGCGATAGTCGCAAGGGCGGTCCCGGGCGTGACCACCGACGTGCGAGTGCAGAAGGATACCAGGGTCCCCCCGTCGTTGTTGCCGCTGACGAACCCAAAACCCAGCCCACCCGCAACAACCAGGCCTCCAGTAGCCAGAGGGCTCAACTCAGCACCTGCCGGGCCGACCTGAGAAGCCGCAACCTACCTGTCTGTTGCCGACCAGTCACTTGCGCGTCACCTGTCGTTCATGTTGACGTTACCGTTTGTTCACCTTAGCGTTAAGTGGCTCAGGAAGCGTTGCCCACTTCACGTCTTCGAGCAACCGGGGGGACAGCCGTCGCCTGGTTGCTCGACCACCTAACTTGGTGCCGTCCAGGAGAACGCCCTTCTGCTGTCGCCTACGAGGTCCGGCCTCAAGCAGCAGGCGGTAGTCAGGATGGAACGGTCGACTGCTGCCAGCATCTGCGTGGGTCAACCACTCGAAGATGGCAGGAGCCACATGCGGAGGAACCCTTCCGCAAGCACTCATAGGTGGCGCTGACAAAAGGAGCCGACCGTCCCATGACAAGTACCGCTCGCCAAGACATCGTTTGGGTAGGCCTTGACGTCCACAAAGTCTCGATCTCTGCCGCCGTTATCTGCCCGGGGCGCGAGCCGACCGAGGTGAC
Source organism: Acidimicrobiales bacterium (assembly GCA_049966695.1). GTDB lineage: Bacteria > Actinomycetota > Acidimicrobiia > Acidimicrobiales > Palsa-688 > JAKAWM01. Next base: position 2,231 of record JBMFUG010000179.1, read on the forward strand.
CAACTTGATGGCCGACGACGCTTCGGTGCGCAAGTTCTTCTCCCACCTGGGCCCGCCTGAGCGCCTGCGGGTCGTTTACGAAGCCGGTCCTACGGGCTACGACCTGCAACGAAAGCTCGCCTCGATGGGCATCTCCTGCCAGGTCGCCGCTCCCTCGCTCATCCCGCGCGTCCCGGGCGACAAGGTGAAAACCGACCGTCGCGACGCACAACGCCTGGCGCGTCTTTTGCGCTCGGGGGACCTCGTCGCCATAAGGGTGCCGACGCCAC
>JBMFUG010000180.1:0-2496 GCA_049966695.1 Acidimicrobiales bacterium
GGGTACGTAGAGGCGTCCAGCCCTCTTCAGGCCCCCCTGGGCGACCAGCCGTTCATAATCGGTGGATCCAGGCTAAGGCTGTTCACAGTGGGTTGGGCACGTTTTCGCCCCGAGCTTGCTTCCTGTTGGCCCTTGCTCCTGGTACAGTCGTGCACTCATTGGAAAAGGTCGGGATCCGGGGTCATGGTGTCGCGCACTAGGGCGCTCAAGTCATGTACGGCTTTCAGGAACTGGCGCAATGTCCGACGGGTGGGCCCGAACGAGTCAAGCTCGTCCAAGGCCAAGCCGTCCTCCTCATAGGCCCGGCGGAAATCTGAAAAGCGCTTCAGCAGGTCGTCGACGATAGCAGGGCTCACGGGGCGGTCGATGCGCGCCTCGACGGGGATGTCGCTGGCGTTGATGCGGACCTGCCAGGAGTGCGGCGGCGAGATCACGACGTCGCCTCCTATCAGCTCGCTCCAGTGGAAATGGTTGCGAAAGGCGGCGGAGAGGAGCCTGGTGCGGTACCCGCGCTCGGAATAGATCTTGTAAGCCTTTTTGAAGACGGCAACGCCTGGCCACTCGAGGTGGCCGGGGTCGGTGAGGGTGCCTTCGTGGTCTGCCACGACCTTGAGCCAGTCGTCAAGGCGACCGACCATGATCGTGCACACCGGGCCCATGCTCAGTGTGTCCTTGCCTTGCGCCTCGCGCCGGCGAAGGCCCCGCTCGACGGCCTCGGCGACGGCCACAGCTTGCGAGACAGTGAAGCTGACAGTCGCGTTTATACTTATGCCCTGGTAGGTAGCCTCTTCGATGGCGGCGATACCGGCTTTGGTCGCCGGCACCTTCACGATCATGTTGGGCGCAAGCTCATGGAAGTGAACGGCCTGTCGCAGGATCGCCTCGCTATCGCGGTAAAGACGGGGGTCGGTCTGGATGGAAAGCCGCCCGTTGCGCCCCTTGGAACGCTCGAAAGCCGGCACGAGCAGCGAAGCTGCGTTGCGGGAGATCTCTTCCACGAGCATCCAGGCGACCTCGTCCTCCGTCGCCGTCGGGTGCTCCTCTACCAGTTCGACAAGCCGAGGGCCCCAGTGCGACAGCTCTTGGCGGACGACAGACAGGACGATCACCGGGTTGCAGGTCGCCCCGACTGCGCCGTTGTCCAAGGCGTAGTTGAGCTCGGAGGTGGACGCCGAGTCGTTCCACAGGCACGTCGGAGTGGTCTCGGTCATTTCCAGTAAAGGGCTCTTGAAGCTGTTCGACATTGTCAGTCCCTGGTCACCTTTGGTCCGCTGGTCTCCTGTTGCTTGCCCTGGGCGCTGTTGCGCCGGTCTTGGTAGCCAAGGCGCCTTGAGATCTCGGCAGCTCCTTCGGTCACGAGCTCGATGGCCCTCTGGGCACTGCCGTCGCCTAGCACCGTCGTGCGCAGCCCGCCTATAGACAACGCAGCGTGCACCGAGCCTGTGTGGTCAAATATCGGAGCGCCTAGGGATGCTATGCCTACGGTGACGTCCTCGTCGCTGATGGCATAGCCGCGCTCGCGTACCTCTTCGAGCAGGGCGACGATGCCGGCCTTGGTCGTGGGCGTGCGCGGTGTGAGCGGCTCCAACTTGACGGCGGCGAAGTAGTCTTCCCAGAACTCACGGGGCTGGTAGGCGAGCAGCACGCGCGGGCCGGCTCCTTGGTGGAGCGGGAGCGACCCGCCGAGCTGGAGCGCCATCGAGCGGATATGGACCCCCTCGACCCGGTCGATGCAAACCCCTTCAAAGTGGCGCCGGATGATGAGGTACACCGTCTCCTCAAGGGCCTTGTGGATCCTGTCCATCACCGGCTGGGCTTTTTCACGGACATCGAAGCCGAGGGCCACCAATGACCCCAGCCGGAAGAGCTCGAGCCCCAGGCGGTAAGTGCCTGGCGTTGAGCCCTCCTCCAAGTAGTCAAGAGCGGTGAGGTCCTGCAGGAGGCGGTACACGGTCGGGCGCGGCTCGCCCATCAACTGAGCTAGAACCGGCGCAGACGAGCCAGGATAGTCGGCCAGCAGGGCTAGGAGCCGGGCCGCTTTCGCCAAGACCTTCACCTTCGGAGCGCCCACGCAGCCATCTTATGAGGTTCGTGGTGTGCTGTCCACATAATATCAGCGCGTCCACATAGCAGTCCAGTAGCCGTTTACATAACAATTGGGCCACCTCCCGCGGACATTGGCAGCACGGCCAAGTGCCGCATTGGACCGGCCAAAGGTAGGTAATGGCCTCGTGCCAGCGACGTCATGTGCGCGCTCCGGCATCTAGCGGACATGACGTGGGAAGGTTTGACAACCGACAATAAAGGCTCTACTGTCCACAATAGATATGACTAGTTCACTATGTGAGCGCCATTGTGCCCTACGTGAAGGGCGCCAGGGGGTCAGGAAAGTTACGGAGGTAGAAAAGTGCAGGCACCGGACGGAGGGCCGCTTCAACGGTTGGCTGGGGCGCCCATTTCATGGGGCGTGTGCGAGGTCCCGGGGTGGGGGGTGAT
>JBMFUG010000181.1:0-2455 GCA_049966695.1 Acidimicrobiales bacterium
GCCGACAAGTCTGCCGAGCTGCCCTTGCCCACCTACGAGGCGTTCAGCTCGGCGGACCTGCTCGGGCCCCTGGCGCTGGAAAAGATGAGGGTGTGGATCCTTTGGAGGGACGGTCAGGCAGCTACGGGAAGCATGCAGTCGAGGTAGCGAGAATCGTGGGCTCGCCTTCGTTGTTGTGCGCGGTGGAACCGCCAGTACTCGGTCCACTCGCCATTGGCGCGTAAAGCTCGCAACTTCAAGACCGTCTCGGCGCCTTTGAGCCCCCAGCGGGCGCCAGTCAGATCGAGCCTGTCTTTCACGACATGACGAAGCGCTCCCTCGATCACGCCTGTGCCGATCGGCCACCCGTTCGCCAAGGCAGTCGGGTAGCCCAAGTAGGGCGCCTTGGCCAGCAGGTAGCCGGCTGCGGTGTCGGCGTTCTTGCGTTTGGTGCCGTCCAAGCCCAAGGCGGTCGCTTTGCGCCGGATGGCTGCAGCCACGATGCTGGCACGACCGCAGAGGACCTCGAGAGCCTTCCTCGGCAGCCGGGTCGCCCTCGTCGAAGAAGCTCCAGGCTGGGGACCACAGATATTCGAGGACATGGACCCAGTCGACCAGGACCGTGACGTTGATGCCCCGAGACTTGGCCTCCGCGTTGATACGGTCGATCTGGTGCCGGTTCCCGTCGACCAACCCCACCCATTGGCGTTGATGGCCCGGGTCGCGCCGGTCGGCCTCGTCGAAGACGGAGGCTATGACAGCTGCCGCGTCGTCGGCCACAGAGGCCGTGAGCCACTTGTCGGCGGCTTTGGGCGCCTGTTTGGGAGGGCCGTCGCCACGGTGGGCCATCACGTCGTCGGGGCCCCGGGGGACCGGCTCGACGGTGTAGACCGCGCCCACCTCGGCTACCCGCTTGCGGTTGGCCTTTTCTCCTCTCGACAAGCGCCCTTTGAGCTTGTTCTCGGACTGGGCCGCTTTGGCCGCGGTGGCAGCTCGCAGCCCCTCGGGGCGCATGACGACGCCCTTGTCGTCGGCAGAGACCACCACTACTTGGCCCTCTTCGGCCAGTGGTGCCTTCCTTTGCTCGAAGAAGGCGTCGAAGTCGGCCGCGGCTGAGCGAGCCAGGCGCTCTACTTGGCGCTTGGGCACCTTGGCGGCGGTGACCCGGCCGATAGCCTCTGTGGCACCGCCGAAGCTGCCCCGGGAGGCCTCGATGGCGGCCAGCTCGCCTAGGCCGTGGGAGCAGCGCTCTGCGGGCAGGTTGGCCGAGGCGTCGGCGGGGCAGAGGTTCTTGGCCCCTTTGTGGCGGTAGGCGTAACGGGTGACGACGACGGTGCCGAAGCGGGCCTCGAGCTCCCGGGCATGCCCGGGCTCGACATGAGGGTGCTCAACGCCGGCAGCGTCGGTGACGCCTGCTTGGCGGGCTTCGCGGGCCGCGCGCAGGTCGAAGTGGTCCTGGAAGAGCAGCCTGAGGGCCTCCATCCCCTCGGCGAAAATACGCTCTTCGACCTCGGAGTGTTCTACCGCCATGGCGCCGTCGCTGGCCAGGGAGGAGGCGAGCTTTCCGAACTGAGCGAAGGAGGCCGAGAACGCCTCCTCGGGGGAAGTCTCAGCTTGGGCCATGGTTTACCGGCCCTTCTCTTTCAAGGAGGCCACCAGGGCGGCCAGGCCGGCGTTGCCTTCGGCCTCGAGGCGTTCTTTGGCTGCCCGGTAGCGGGCGGTAGCCGCCCGCACGGAGCCGACCTGTTCGGCTGGCAGCATCAAGGAGCGGGCCCGGCCCGCCTCGGAGCAGGACAGCACGGTCGACTCGTGCAGCTCCACCCCTTCGGCGCAGCGGCAGTTCTCCTTCCCGCAGCGGCGACGGTGGACGACCACCGAGCCCCGGATGACTTGGGGCAGGCTCGTGGGCTGTCCTTTCGGCCTCGGACTGGCGATGGGCATGAGCATATCCTCCCTATCTACTAGTGCTCCACTGGCGGCCTAGCAGGCCGAGACGACCTTGTGGTGGATGCTCGAGTGCGCACGCGTAGCCGCTTCAAGAGCCGGGGAGGGCTGTAAAAGGGGACATTCAGCCCGGCTCAGGCCGAACCTGGCCTCTGGAGCCTTCCTGCGGGTCAGCTGCTACCCGGCGCCAAACGCAGGTTCCCTGCTCACAGCCTCGAAGAGGTCACGAAAAGCGTCACTGCAGGGGAGCCGCACCCGTATGGTACTGGACGCGTTGGCTCGCCGGCCATGACTACAGGTTCACCTTCTCAACACAGCAAACCGGAAGTCATGTACGGGCACCGGTAGGCACTCGTTGCGCGGCAGTTGCGGACCCGCTGCCGCTATTACACCAAGGCGTCGCCTGAGGAACGCCTAACGCGTAGCGGGTGGCCCTTTTTAACTGGCGGGTGTGCCTCTCATAATGGAAGGGTCCTCGGAGCGGACTGGGTCTGACCCCAGTTGTGTGACTGGCCTCGTGCCTTGCCGCCGA
>JBMFUG010000182.1:0-2449 GCA_049966695.1 Acidimicrobiales bacterium
GGGGAGACCAAGTCGTCGAGGTTCTGAAGGAGCGTCGGGTCGACGTCGATGAGGCGAGGCCGTCCACCACCTTCACGGCGCACACGATCCGAGGGCCCCGCCCCCGCGTCCACTTCCTTCGTGCCGTCGAGCACCGTGCGCGAACTCATCTCCGACGCCGAAACGACCGCTTTTTGACCACCACGCCCGAGCGCTCGCGCCATCGCACCGGCCATCAACCGGCGCTGGCGCTCGTCGAGGAGCGGCTTCATGAACGAGAAGAAGGACTCCAGGCCTTCGTCGCTCAGCTCCACATGCCAAGGCTACCTCGACACGCTGGTCAAATCGCGGATAGTTACCTCGCGGGTCCTAACGGTCCTCACGGGACATAAGTACCGGGACGCGAGCCGTGACTGACCGGTCTAGTTCTTCTGGACGGTGCCCCCATTGTTTCAACGTGTACTGGAGGAATATCCGTTGGTACACCTCGCGGCCTGCAGCCCGTAGGAGCGGGTGATGGTGGTTGACCAAGCTGAGGACTGTTATCTTGCGCTGGTCTGGGAAGTACCTGGTAGAGAGCCGTTCCACTTCCGTTGCCTGTACTGGTCCCAGCAAGTAGGCGAGGGTCGTCAAGTTGCATGGGACGGGCACCAGTTGGCCGTCCAGGGATGCCAGGACTCGGTGCACGTAGGGGTACCATTCCGAGAACTGGGAGAGCTATCGCCACACCTCCTCTGACTTGGTATGGAAGATGTGTGCGCCGTAGCGGTGGACCCTTACGCCGGTGCTGTCTATTTCGTCGAAGGCGTTCCCGGCCAGATGAGGGCGCCTGTCCACGACCAGGACCCGGGCTCCCAACTGGGTGGCTAGCCGCTCTGCCAATGTTGCCCCACTGAAGCCGGCTCCGACAACGAGCCATTCGGTCCTGCCTCCGCGCCTTGGCCGGTTCAATGGTCTGCCCCTAGTGCCAGGGCCGTGCTGAGCAAGGCGCGCTCGTCGCGAGCGGACATGCGCTCGAAGCCGCGCGCGGCCAACTCGTACCTGGCCACAGGGTCGAGCACGAGCTGCTGGCAGGCCACGGCGAGGTGATCATAAGGGACTGCACGCACGGCATCGGTCATGTCAGGGTCCATCTCTGTCCCTGGGTTGCGTTCTGCCACGACCGCCTTGTGGTTGGCCAGCAAGTAGCTGACCCGCACGAGCTCAAAAATGCCGGTGTCATAGAAATGCATGTTCAAGGTCACGCGGGAGCGGGCTATCAGGGCGTCTCGTTCTGCCCCGTAGGCTCCGAACACAGCGCAGACGCTCAGCCCGAGGTCGCGTAACTGTTGGATCACGGAGGCTCGCCGGGCGTTGACCGAGCCGTAGAAGAGTACGTCGATGTCTTCGTTAGCGACTGGCTTGATACGGCTGAGCTCTGGCACATAGCCGATGGGGACATGGGCCGAGCGTTGAGCCGCACCGAGCTGTGCCAATGCTTTGAGGTTCCGCTTACTGTAGTCCCATACCTCAAAGCGCTTGAGGAGCTCGAGATAGGTCGGAGAGCACCAGGAAGACGATGGGCCGATCTGCTCGAGGTTGTAAATGATGGTGTCCGCCGGCAGGAGGTGGGTATAGGACTGGTTCAGTAGGTGGGCGCCGAAGATGATCGGGCGGGGTCCCGGCACGACGAGCTGGTTCAGGGCATGGCTGACGCTGTGCCCCAACTTCCGCAGCCCGTGCACAACGGTCTCTACGAGTTCGGTGAGGGCGGCCGAGTGCGGGTAGCCGGCGGGGCTCACCAGCACGACCTGGAAGCCAGCAGAGGGTGTGCTCGGCGCGTTGGCCGGCCCTGTTGCCGACAGAGCAACCTGTTGGTCCATTGGTGTTAAGCTCGGCACCGCCCGAGCGGTCCTGAGCGGTCCGCTCGAAGCTCTTGAGGCATTCGCGGGCCCGGTGCCGCCAGCAGGGAGCGGGGGAAGCTGCACGGCGCAAAAGGGGTGCGGAAAGAGCTGCGGGACCCAGGACGCCCAGCGGGCCGCGTGCCCTCAGGCCAGGGCGGCGAGGTCCTGACGGCCAGACAGGGCCGACAGGCGCCCGGCTTCGGGCTCGAGGCGCCGGCGGAAGTCGTCGTGGGCGGCCACGGCGGCGTAGTACGCGTAGCGGCGTTTGGCCAGGCGGTCGGAGACCTGCTGTTGGGGCAGGAGCTCAGGGTCGAGCTGGGCATTGATGGCGTCTTTCAGGAGGGCCAGGGCCTCGGCCCGCATCTGGGAGATGCGGGAGTCGGTGACGCCCAGTTCTTCCGCGAGCACCTGCATGGGGAGCTCTTCGAAGAAGTAGCCCACCACCACCCGCCGGAGCCGCTCAGGCAGGTTGGCCACGGCCGCCACCATGTAGGCCCGCCGTTCATTGTCCAAGACGGTGTCGTCGGGGCCGCAGACCTCCGGTAGTTGACCTGCGAATTGGAGCCTGACCTGCTGAAATAGTTGCC
>JBMFUG010000183.1:0-2425 GCA_049966695.1 Acidimicrobiales bacterium
ACGTCGAAACCGTTGCCCTCCAAAGAGAACTCCCTGGTCATAGTGGCGGAACCACCCACATCCATGCCGGAAGACCCAGAAAACTGCCTGTTGGCCACCTATTGGTGAGCTGGGTGCTTGTGTGCTGGCAGCGTAGGCCACCAGCGCGTAGTAACCCGGAGCCAGCCCAGGGCTAGGTACGGAAATCTCTATGGGGCTTGCCCCGTAGTTGGTGCTGTTGGTCCCTGAAGGAGCGATGAGCACAGAGCCGTTGCTGTCTGTTGTGACCGTTTGCGGCGAGCTGCCGTCGGTGCTCCAGGTAAGGTCCTGCTTAGTCACATAGTACGCGGTGCCGTTGTAGTCGTAGGCAAGAGCCAGGTGGTAGCCAAGGGGCACGCCGCTCGGCAGTGCCCCCGGCTGGGCACTGACAGAGACGCTCATGTTGGCCGGTTGCCCTGGTTGCACCTGGTCGAAGCCGGCAAAGCTCCATTGCACCTGTTGGTGCACCATAGCTACTGCGGCTTGGGCGTCTAAGCGAGCACCCGTCGCGCAAAGGCCGGCAAGCGCAGGCACTTGTTGAGCTGACTCGAGGATGATCGACTTGACTTGTAGGTAGGTCAATGTCGGGTCTATGGACCACACCAGTGCTGCCTCTGCTGCTACAAGAGGCGCAGCGTACGACGTGCCGCTGATAAGGGTGACCTGCGAGCCTGCGTAGGTGGGGTAGTCGGTGAGGATGAACTCGCCAGGGGCCATTATGTCCACCGTCTTTGCCCCGTAGTTGGAGAAACTGGCCAACTGGTCCTGGTTGGTTGTGGCACCCACTGAGATGACGTTGTTGTATGTGGTGGAGAACCCGGCTGGCAGGAACTGGTCGGTGTCGTCGTTGGAAGAGTTGTTGCCAGCTGCGGCGGTTACCAAGATCCCCGCTGCCTGTGCCTTGGCGACCAAGCTTTGCAATATCGTGTCTGAAGTGCTGTTGTAGCCGAACGACATGTTGATTATTTGTACGTGCTGAGATATTGCGTACTCACCTGCCGCGTATATGCAGCTGTCCGGGATGAAGGAGCTATCTGAGCACTTGAGCGCTAATATCTTCACGCCGGGTGCAGCACCGGCCCCGTCTAAGCCGTTCCCAGCGACACCTGCTATCTCCCCGTCAACGGTGGTGCCGTGGTAGAAGTCGTCTGCTGTGCCCTCAGCCTGCACGTCGTAGTTAGGTGGGTCGGCTGCGAAGTTCATCGAGGTGGGGAGGATCTGGCCCGCAAGGTCGGGGTTGTCCAAGTCCACCCCTGTGTCTATGTCGGCTATGACGACCCCGTTGCCCTGCGACCTTGCCCACGCGTAGGCAAAGTCCCCTGAAGCACCGGGCGTGCCTGGGACAAGGACGACTTGGCCATAGTTCTCGACATAGTACTCGTCGGCAAGGTCAGGGTCGTTGGTGGCTGGTGCCGAGTCGAACGCCAGCAAGTTGTTGCGCACGACGCCGCTCACGCCAGGCAGTGCTGACACCTGGGCGCTATTTAGGCTGGTAGCGACTTGGTACTTGTCCCCCCAAACATGAGAAGCCTCATGGACACCTGGTACTGACAACAGTGCTTTTACGACTTGCTGGCTGCCAGCCTGCACACCAGGGGGCAAGTTAGAAAGCTGCCTGCTCGGCCCGTAGCGCTTTGCGACGGCTCCATGGGCAACCGGGTGCTCATCAGAGCTGGTAGTAGGAGTTGGTAGTGCTGGTGTGAAGATGGGTGCTGGCTGGTGGGGAGGTAGGACGGCGCGCAGGTTGCCCTCGCTGTCCCTTTCAAGCCTTGTGCCTTTCGGGAACTTGGCTAGGCGGCCCAACAACAACGAGATGGGCTGGCCCGGTCTGAGCACGATGGGGTCGGCGCTGTCGGGGGTTGCCTGTTGGAGTGGGGCACCGTACGCGTTCAGCCGGCCCGCCTTGTCCGAGATCACTGCTTGCCTGGTCATTGGCTTGTTCGTAGGCAGGTCCATGCTTGTGCTGTTCGCGTCTTTGTCGGCATTGCGTTGCTTAGCAACCGGGGCCGAGCCGTTGTTTGTCGTGCCAGTACGCCTTGACAGCGCGACAAGCAGGCTATCGCGGCTTGTGCCATGAACCCGTAGAGCTGTCGTGAGAGCGTGTGGTACCGCTACTGTCAGCATGAAGTGGTTGTAATGGTCGGGCCAGTGAGGGTGTACATAGTTTGTGGCAGGTACAACCGGCACCCGTCTGTTGCCCCTCGACAAGTTATAGGCAAGCCCGCCTGCCGTCAGGGCCACTACCGCCGTGGCAGTCAATATCGCCCAGGTCCGCTTGGGCCGGTTGCTACGGTTAGCCACGCTCATAGTTGCTCCTTTGCCTTCTTCAACTGAGCCTGTTGCACAACACTGCTCGAACCGTGCGAGACACGGGAGCGGTGGCGATCTCGGCCTGCCGATGACCGAG
>JBMFUG010000184.1:0-2401 GCA_049966695.1 Acidimicrobiales bacterium
CTTGCTGGTGCCGATCACCGTGCACGAGCGCTCAACCTGGCGAGCGAAAGGGGCGATCTCCACCTCCAGGCGCTCGTCGAGCTTGTTGACCTGGGCGCTCAGGTGCTCGACGGTGCCGAGGTGGGCCCGCAGCATGAAGGCGTGGTGCTCGCGGAAGCCGCCCTCGAGGGCCAGTCGCAGCTCGGGGATCCTCGACCGAGAGCGCGTCAGGGCCATCTCGGCCAGCACCTTCGGGCCCCGCTCGCCGGCGAAGAGCGCTGTCAAGGGGCACCACCAACTTCGACAGGTCCCGGTCTATGTTCTCCGACTTGATCATGAGGTGAGACCATAACAACTGCCATGAGCGGGACCAGGGATGTTATGCCACTAGTTCAGTCGACAGGGCGTCCTCGAGCACCTTTTGGATCCGTTGGGTCTCCTGGCCCCGCTTTTCGGCGAGCTTCTTGCGGTGCCGGGTCAGGTCCTGCAGCCGGCTCATCACCGGACCGGGGACAAAGCTGCCACGGAGCAGTCCGCGCTCAAGGAGAGATGCCAACCACTGGGCGTCGGCGACATCGGTCCTGCGGCGGGGGAGGTTCTTCACGTGCTGGACGTTGACCAACAGCAGCTCGAAGCTCGGCTCGGGAGCGAGCACGTGCCAGGGTGGCTCCCGGTAGACGCCGGTAGCCTTTATCGCCACCTGGGTGACGCCATGGCCGACGAGCCAGCTGCGCGGCTCGCGTAGCGACGAGGCCCACGTGCGGGACTCCCGCACCTCGGTGCGGCTCTTGCCCTTGTCCCCGGGCAGGCGCACCGCCGCCATGATCGTGCGCTTGTGGACGTCGAGCGCTGCACAGCGCTCGACGATGACTTCCATCGGCTCCTCCTCCGAGCCGGTCCTCGTTGGTGGTCGCCCTGGGGCCTGTGCGGTGCTGGAGAACCTGAGGTAGGCCCTCAAAGGAACAGTCTGTGGTGCCCTGCAGGCCCCGGCACCAGTCTGACCCGCGGGCTCTGTGGCAGCAATGAGAGCCCGAGCTCGGCGGGCGACCGAGCACCATTCTCATCTGCCGTGGCGGTTTCTGCCAGGGGCCATGTGGGTCTGAGGGCTTTTGTGGTGGGGCTACTCAGAACCGAACTGAGGACCTCAGCATTATCAGTGCCCCCTATCAGGCATTTTACGACCAGCCACGACTAATGACACTAGCCATGACCTGCGGCGTTGCCATGCCCAGATGGGCGTTGGTAAGTATCGTTGGGCGTCCCATCGCGGCGCAAGGCGTACCCACGCCTACTGGCGCTGAACATTGAGCACGTGAAGACAGCCGGGCCAACATGTTGATGCGGATCCTACTGCATGTCAGTGTACCAGAGTGTGCACTGGCATGGTACGCTGCGCACCATGAGGACGACTGTCGAGTTCGATGACGACACAGCCCGAGCCATCGAAGCCCTGCGAGCCGAGCGCCGGCTGGGCCTCTCGGAAGCGGTCAACGAGCTGGTCCGCCGGGGCCTGCTAGCCCGGCCCACGACCCCACCCTTCCGCCAGCGCACCGCCGCGCTCAATGTGCGCATTGACGTGTCCGACGTGGCTGAGGCGTTGGAGGTGCTGGAGGGCCCGGCGGCTCGTTGATGCTCGTCGACGCCAACATCCTGCTCTACGCGGTCGACGAGGCAGCCCGACCGCACACCACCGCTCGAGCGTGGTTAGAGGACGCGCTCAACGGGGCCCGTCGGGTCGGCCTCCCCTGGCAGTCCTTGACCGCTTTCGTGCGGATCGTTACCAACCCGCGCGCCCTGGCGGAGCCGCTCGGAGCTGCCGATGCCTGGGCTTTTGTCGAGGAGTGGCTGGCGGCGCCGGCCGCATGGGTGCCCTGTCCCGGTCGCGGCTACGGAGCCATCCTGGGGCGTCTGGTGCGCGACCTTGACCTCCGGGGCAACCTGGTGAGCGACGCAGCCCTCGCTGCCCTGGCCATTGAGCACGGCCTGGCGGTCTACAGCGCGGATTCCGACTTCGCTCGCTTCACTGAGGTGCCCTGGGTCAACCCGCTCAGCGCGTGAGCTCCTCGCTCTCGGGAGGACGCACTTCTCGGCGGCCGAGCGCCACTGCCCCTGTGCTAGCCGCCAGCGTGATGTCAGCCCTCGGCTGTCGGTGGCTGCAAGATAGTTACTCTCAGCGGTCTCCTACCACTCTCCGTGCCTGCCCAACAGTCACTTCCCACTTCACGACCCGTACCCCCACGCCTGCCTATCGGCTATGACAAGGCTATGGTGAACCGCCGCCCACGAGGCAGGCCAGATGGAGGGCAGTTCGCCAGGACGTACCGACCAGAGCCAGTCGGCACCGACCTGCACGACGACGTTGCAGCTGGGTTGGGACGGCCCGTGCTCCGACGGGTCTTAGAGTCTGCCGCACGGCTCCAGC
>JBMFUG010000185.1:0-2396 GCA_049966695.1 Acidimicrobiales bacterium
ACGGCGCGTGGGCGAGTTGGTTTTTCGGTCGCCGGAGGAGGTCCTGTCTATGAGCACGGCGGAGCTGGCTGGTGCCGCGGGAGTGAGCGACCCGACCGTGGTCCGCTTTGCCCGCGCCCTTGGGCTGAGCGGAGTGAGCGAGCTGAAGTTGCAGCTTGCGGCCGACATGGCCCGCGGGCCCCTGGGCGCGGGTGCTCCGCAGGCGGGAGATCTTATGGCTACGGTTGTCCGCAAGTTGTCGGCCCTAGCGGTGGCGACCTTGTCCGCATTGCCAGACCTGGTTGACGCTCGGGCAGCGAGCGCCGCCGCCAAGATGATCGGGGAGGCTCAGTCGGCCGTGATCGTCGGCTTTGGCGCTTCTGCGGTGGACGCGAGCGACCTGGCTCAACGGCTCTTGGGCATAACGCCATCGGTCGTGGAAAGCGACGTGTTCCGTATGCTGCAGCGGGTGCAATTGTGCGGGCCGCGAGACGTGCTCGTCGTGTTCTCGCACAGTGGGCGCTCCGTCGACCTCCTGGACGTGATAGCGATGGCTAAAAAGGTGGGGGCCTCAGTGGTGGCCTTTTCTCCTCCTGGCTCGCCCATAGCTGCATCGGCGAGCTGTAGCTTGGGGCTGGCCCTGCCGGACGATACTGACCTGGCAAACCCGTCACTAGTGCGCATGACGACGGCATTGCTCACAGAGGCAGTGGTGACAGCCGTCGAGCTTCAGGATCCCGACGCTTCTGGGCGTCGCCGCGAGCTGCTCCGGGCAGCACTGGCAGGGCGAAGGGTCGATGCAATCCGGCGGGTGAGGCGGCAGGCGTGAGACGACTTTGGAAAGGGGAACGCGCATGACAGGACGTCGACGCTACGCCATCGTTGGTACGGGAGCGAGGTCGCACCTTTACCTAACTGCTCTGGCTACGACTTACCGTGACCGGGCAGATGTTGTCGGGTTGTGCGATGTCAATGACGTGCGGTTGGCCCATGCTGAGCACCTGTGGCGCGAACTTGCAGGGGACGACAGTGACACCCCGGCTCGTTGCCACCCCGACGACCTGGTCGCGATGCTTGAAAAGCAGCAGGTGGACGAGGTCATCGTCACGTCCATAGACCGCACTCACCACCTCTATGTCATTGCTGCCATGCAGGCGGGTTGTGATGTGATATCGGAGAAGCCGCTGACTGTCGACGCGGCCAGGTGCGCAGCTGTGCTCGAGGCGGAGCGCAGGACGGGACGAAAACTTCGAGTGACCTTTAATTACCGTTACGCGCCTCGCAACGAAGCCCTAGCGCGAGCACTGAGGGAGGGTGCTGTGGGAGCACCTCTGTCGGTCCATTTCGAGTGGTTGCTCGATACAGTGCACGGCGCCGATTATTTTCGTCGCTGGCACCGCGACAAGCGCAACTCCGGTGGCCTCATGGTGCATAAAGCGTCTCACCACTTTGACCTTGTCAACTGGTGGCTCGGGGCAGTGCCCGTTACTGTCTTTGGTTTTGGCGACCTTCGGTTTTACGGTAGAGAAAACGCGGAAGCGCGTGGTGTCAGGTCCTTTTACGACCGGGGTACAGGGCGGCACGGCGACGACCCGTTTGCGCTGGATCTCTCTAGCGACCCCGAGCTATCGGCTCTTTACCTGCAGGCAGAAGGCCAGGACGGTTACCTGCGTGACCGGAGCGTGTTCAGCGACGGGATAAGCATCGAAGACGATATGGCTGTACTAGCCCGCTACTCGTCGGGTGCGACGATGTCCTACCACCTCGTCGCCTATGCCCCCTGGGAGGGCTACCGCGTGATGGTGAACGGCTCGGAAGGCAGGCTCGAACTCGATGTTGAGGAACGTTCCTATGTGAGCGGCAGCCAAGTTCACCCCGGTCTCGGGGCCAGTGCGGAGCGCTTGACGTTGCGCCGCCAGTGGGAGAGACCACAGTTGCTGCAAATAGGCGAGCAGGGGGTCTCTGGGCATGGAGGGGGGGACCAGCGGCTTTTGGCTGCCCTGTTCGGTGACCCGGCGGATGACCCCCTGGGCCGTGCAGCTGGCAGCCTGGACGGAGCCTGGGCAATGTTGACGGGGGTGGCAGCCAACCGTTCTTTCGCGACCGGGTTGCCGGTCACAGTTGGCGAACTGGTGCCTGGCCTCGGGCGACCTGCCTACGCAAGTGGTGGCTGAGCGTCAGCACGCCCACTGCGGGCTTGCCAAAGAGCGCCTCATGGCTCAGAGCACCTGGCCTGGGCCTAGCCTTGGGCAGTGACCCCGTCGAGCTTTCGCCATAGCGTCCAGAGGTGCATGGCCCAGGACGTCCGTCCTTTGCGCCAAGCAGTCCTCCGTCCTCATCAAAACCTAGACGAGGTCGGCTTCGCAGGTGACGAACGCCGAGATGCAGCCCACTTTTGCGCCGACGATGGCACAGGC
>JBMFUG010000186.1:0-2373 GCA_049966695.1 Acidimicrobiales bacterium
AACGTCGGCTGTGGCGGAGGCTCACCTCTAGCCCCGACTTCGCCCACGGCCTGTCGGCCAACGCCGCCCGGGGGCCGTCCTTTTCCGCCAAGCGCTCCAATGTGGCTTGGAAAACTGGGTGAGCCTTGCCGATGTCGTGAAGTGCTGCAGCCGTCACTATCGCCTCAGAGTGCTCCGGCCGGAGGCTGCTTGCAGACTTCTGGCCGCACAGCAGCTCGACCAACTTCTCAGCTTCTTCCTTGGCGGAGGCCAGGTGGTCGTAAAGGGACTGCCACTCCCTGGCCCATGTGGCTGGGTCGGCCCCCGTGGAGAGATCCTCGGCACTCAAGCCCGCAGTGCCTTCTGGCGCCTGCAGTGTCTCCACCGCGCTCGTTGAGCTCGCTAACCAGCCAATTTCAGGGTCGTAGCCCCCCAGGCCGGCCGGCACGACCAAGACAAGGCCAGGCCTCAGGTCCCCGGGGCCACAGGGCACCCAGTCATCCGAGGCGGACAGGTGGTCTACCCGCCAAGCCACCACCTCCCCAGGGTGGCTCGCCTGAAGCTCCTTCAACCACTGGCGTGCCCTGCCCAACGGGACCCGACAGCGCTCATCGTGAGCCGGGAGCGCTTCATTGCCCGGTCCCGCCTCCTTGCCAGTCGAGGTGAGCTCACGCCAGGCGACCTCCACGTCGATATCTTTGGCCTCACGTACGAACCTGCTCACGTCGGTGTCCGCGCCCGAGAGGTCAGGCAACGTGTCGAACAGCTCCAGCAAGTCGCGACGCCTCAGGACGTAGCGGGCAGGTGGCCGCCAGCTAGGACCCTTCTCTTGCATGTCACCGGGCGTCACCTGCTGGCCTTCGAGCTGGCGTAAAGCGACAGTGGACGTGCGAAATGGCTCCTCTGCGTAAGGCCAGGGGCCAGGCGGCTCCACCCACCACAGCTCTGCGCCCTCCGCTTCGGCAGCCCGGTTGCAGCGCCCGGCCCGCTGCACCATGGACGACCACGGGGCGGCCTCGGTCAGCATGGTGCGGCAGCTCATGTCCACGCCAGCCTCTATGACCTGGGTCGCTACGACGACTGAGCCTGGGCCAGCTTCGTCCACCGAGGCCAAGGCACGCTCGGTCGCTGCCGCCCTGTCAGCCGGCCTGAACCTCGAGTGCAACAGGACCAAGTTGGGACCCTTCCCAACGGCTCCCCAAGTGCGCCGCAGACGCGAGTACAGCTCCTGCGCACGGGCCACGCTGTTCAGGACCACCAAGGTGCGCGACCCCGGCTTGTGGCGGGCGATGACGCCATCTGCCAACACGTCCACGTAAGCTGTGGCGTCGCCACGACGCCGAAGCGCCTGCGGCACTTGCAGCTCGCGGACCGTCTTGGCAGCGTTGAGCAACCGGCCCAGGCCGCTGGCCTCATCGGCGCCGCCAAGGCGCACCATCGGCTCGACCGAGCGCCTATCGACAGTCTCCAGCTCCTTCGGGTCGAGGGTGGCCGACATCCAAGTCGAGCTCGTCGGGAGGGCGGTACCGAGCACTTCTCGTAGGCCCTGCAGCTGCCTCGTGGTCGGCAATGCCTCCGCCATCAGCTGCACCTCGTCCAGCACCCAATGGGCGCCGTTGTTGAACAGGCCGAAGTCCACTGGCCATAGCCAGCGAGAGTCGCCATAGCCGCGATTGAGCGCGCGTGACACGAGCATGTCCACCGTGCCTACCAAGACTGCGTCTTGAGCCGGGTCGTCACGCCAGGTCCGCTCCGAGCGCGCCAAGCCCCCTACCACCAGGTGCAAGCCGACCTCGTCGGCCAAGCCGAGGTTCGCCAGCCACTCCCCGGCTGCCTGTAACGTCTGGCTCACCAAAGCACGCATCGGGAGGGCGACGACCAGCCAGTGCGGCATGCGCGCCCTCACCTCCGGGTCAGGGTGGTAGCGGCGCCGGTAGAGCCATCCCAGCACGACGGCGAGCGTCTTGCCTGCTCCCGTCGGCACCCATAGCGCTTCGGGCAGCCCCTCGTCCGCTATACGGAGCTGGTAGGGGTAGGGCTCGTGGCCAGCGGCCCGGCGGACCACCTCGGCGAAGCTCAGCGCTGCCCGGCCATCGGAGAGGTCAGCCCCGGCCATCCCCGCCCACCAAGGCTGACAACTGTTGGGCCAGTTCGCGCAGTTTCTTGGGCCCGCTCACCTCGTCCTTGTGCTTGTGCCCCTCCCGCCAGGCGCCAAGGTAGCCGGCTTCCTCCAGTGCCCGCACGAACTGTGCCGCCTGGGCAGGGTCGTTTGAGGTCTCGCGCAGGAGGTTGCGAGCCCTCTCGTAAACGCCTTGGCCGCTTTGGCCCCGCAGCTCGTCGGCCAGGGCGCGCAGCTCGTCGGGACCGTAGAAGGGGCACCCCAGGATCGCCATG
>JBMFUG010000187.1:0-2342 GCA_049966695.1 Acidimicrobiales bacterium
GTCGACCACCTCCGCGATCTCCGCCTTGGCTCCCTCGTAACCTGCGACGTCGGCGAAGGTTGTCGTCGGCCGTTCGGCGTCGAACACCTTGGCACGGGCCCGTCCGACCCCCGGGAGGCCCCCGAGCATGCCCACTCCTGCTCGCCGCCCGCTATAGGCGAACAGCGCCAGAAGAGCGAGGAAGGGCAAAAAGGAAAGGAAGCCGCCAAGCACCTCGGCGGCGAGCGATGGCGTCGGAGGGACGGCCGTGATCTCGACGTGGTGGGCCTCGAGGGTGGCGAGAAGCGGAGGCCCAGCCAACGAAACCGGGATCGTGGTCGTGAACGTGGCGCCGTTGCTGAGCGTACCGGTCGCTTGGCCGTCTGTGGCGATGTCCACTGACTTGACCGCGCCGTGCCCTACGGCGCTCAGGAAACCTGAATAGGTCAAGCTCGCCGAGGCGGGCGGCCGCACGGGGAAGGCGAACAGAAGTCCCAGGCTGACCAGCAGGCCCAACGGGAGCAGCCACTTGCGCCACGACGGCGGCGGCGGCGGCGCCTGACCCCGAGGCTTGTCGCCGGGCAGGCCAGACCGGGCTTCCCGAGTCATGGTGCCCCCTCGCCAAGGCGTCGGCTGATGAAAAGCCTCGCCAACGAGGTGGCCCCTACGGCTTTGACCACTTCATGCCTTCTTAGTCACGCCACGTCACGGCCGGCGCCGGTGTTAGCGCGCACGCGCTCTAGCAGTTTGTCTGCCGGCAACGCCCCTACTACCCGGTCGACCTCCTTGCCATCCCGCAGGAACACCAACGTGGGGATCCCCTGTACGCCAAAGCGTCTCGTGACGCGGGGCGCTTTGTCGGCGTCGACTTTCACGACCTTGAGGCGCCCGGCCATTTCGCGTGCCGCTCGCTCCACCGCTGGTGCCACCAGGCGGCACGGCGCGCACCATTCTGCCCAGATGTCAACCAGTACCAGCTGGCCGCCCCGTGCCGCTACCACCTCGAAGTCCTCGTCGGAGGCTTCAACCAGCCAGGGCAGCGGCGCCTTGCACGAGCCGCAGCGCGGGTAACCTTGTGCCGAGGACGGTACGCGGTTCTTCTTACCGCACGACGGGCACGTGATGACCGTCGCTTCCGCTGGCGTCACTGCGCCCCCCAAGCTCTACCGCGCTGCTGGCCGACGCTCGCACGCGACCACGACCGTGGCCCACCATGAGCTAACGGCGGGCGCACGACCGCCAACGGGCCCAGGGGCTGACCGGCCTCATCGGCCAGGACGGTGCTGTTCACTTAACGGTGATCTTGCGGGGGCGCTCCGCCACAGCCTTGGGCACGCGGATGGTCAAGGTGCCCTCTTCCATCTTGGCTTCGACATTTTCTTGGTCCACCTCTCCGGGCAAGACGACTTCGTAGTGGAACTGGCCGACGCGGCGCGTCCGGCCCCTCAGGACGCCCTTGCGCTCCTTGTCCTTGCGCTCGCCGCTCACGCTAAGGCGCCGCCCGGACAGCTCGACGTTCAAGTCAGCGCTTTTAACCCCCGGGAGGTCCACCTCGACCACGAACGCGTCGTCTGTCTCTTCTATGTCCGCTAAGGGTACGAACCCCGTCTCGGTGAAAAGAGAGCCGCCGAAGCCCATGAGCGACCGCAGCTGCTCGCCCAAGCGGTCGAGCTCGGCAAAGGGGTCCCAGCTCACTACTTCGGTCCCGCTGTCATGGCGTCGGACAGGAAGTGCCATTTCTTGCTCCTTTCAGTTCACTGTGCTCCTGGTTGGCCCGGTGATAGCCTTTGGCGCTCCACAACCCGTCACGCAGCTTCTTCACGGCGCAAGAGCTCGCCCGGCCTCACAGGCCAACTTGCTCAATAAAACTGCCCGTACGCCATTTTAGCCGTTTTACCCGCCTGTACGCCGGCGTTTGTGCTGGAGCTTGCGCGCTCCCAAGCTGAAGTGCCTTTGACCTACACAGGCCCGTTTACGTGAGCGACCCCGCCCAGTACCTTCGCTACGATCTCTTCGCTGAAAGCAGCTGGCGTTCGCACGTGGCCGCCGGAGAGCTCCCAAGGGCCGAAAGAAGCCTCCGCCACGATCATCGCCCCTTTTGCACCAAGCATCGTTGACATCTTCGCCAAGGTTGCCTTAGGGGAAATGGCAAACGTGCAGAAAACCGCTACTGGCTTGCCAGCGATCCGGGGAAGACGGGCTATCCATGCTCTGGTCTCCCTAGCGGGGCCGACCCCCACCCAACCCAGGCCCTCGACCCACGTGCCCACGACGAGGACGTCGCAGCTAGCGAGCTGCTCGGGCCGGGCTCGGTCGAGCGGGAGGCAGGTCACGGTGCCAGCGTGGCCTGCAAGCTCGCTCGC
>JBMFUG010000188.1:0-2174 GCA_049966695.1 Acidimicrobiales bacterium
CCAGGGCAGGGGCAGGTGCTTGGGCCATGCCCAATGCTACCACAATGCGCGCGTCTATTGGATGGACACTACACTAGTGTAGTGTCTCGTTTTTAGGCGGTGATTTGCTCAAGCACGACCCGTCCCCGCCGGACCTTTTCCAGGATCTGCTCGGCGGTGGCTGTCCAGGTGAAGGGCTTGGGGTGTTTGTTGTGTGCCCCCAGGTAGTCCTCTATGGCCGCCACCAGGTCGGGGACCGAGCGGAACACGCCCCGGCGTATGGCCTTGTCGGTGAGCTCTCGGAACCACCTTTCCACCAAGTTGAGCCATGAGCTCGATGTTGGCGTGAAATGCAGGTGGAAGCGGGGGTTCTTTGCCAGCCAAGCCTTCACGTTGGGGTGCTTGTGAGTGGCGTAGTTGTCGCAGATGACATGGACCGCGAGGCCCTTCGGTACCTCCTTGTCGACCTTTTTCAAAAAGTGCAGGAACTCGTTGTGGGTGTGGCGGGGAAGGCACTGGCCGATCACCTTGCCGCTCAGCACGTCCAACGCGGCGAACAGCGTGGTGGTGCCGTTGCGCTTGTAATCGTGGGTCATCGTCCCCGCCCGGCCCTTCTTCATCGGCAGGGAGGGCTGGGTACGGTCAAGGGCCTGGATCTGGCTCTTCTCGTCGATGCAAAGTACCACCGCCTTGTCGGGTGGGTTCATATAAAGTCCCACCACGTCTACAAGCTTTTCGTCGAACTGGCGGTCAGTCGACAGTTTGAAGGTCTCCACCAGGTGCGGTTTCAGGCCTCGGGCGTGCCACACACGTTGCACGGTCGCCGCGCTAACCCCAGTCGCCTTGGCCATTGTCCGACAGCTCCAGTGCGTCTGGCCCTCGGGCTTGGAGTGCTGGGTGAGGTGCACGATCTCATCGACCTTTGCCTGGGGGATCTGGGGCTTGCGGCCCCGGCCTTTTCGCACTTGGGCGAACTTGGCCAGCCCGTCGCTGGCAAAGCGCTGGCGCCATGACACGACGGCTGACGCAGACACACCGAGGCGCGAGGCGATGGCGGTGTTAGCCAGTCCCTCGGCCGCCAGAAGAAGGGCTTTGGCCCTGACCACTTCACGATGAGCCGCGGAGGTGGACCTGGCCAGAGTTTCGAGCACTTCGCGTTGGCCCTCTTCAAGGACCAGGGCGGGGGTAGCAGGGCGCATGCCATAGTCTACCACCAATCAGGGCGTATTTGCGCGACACTACACTAGCAAGCCCATCCAGTACCCAGAAGGTCAAGGCGGCCGTGACGGCCATGGCCGTCCGGCCGCCGGTGGTCCAGTCAGTGATAAGCCTGGCTAGGAGGACGGCGCCGATCGCTGCCGCCAGAACCTCACCGGCGCGAACACTATGTAGGCCGAAGAGCGACCCCACACCATAGCCGGCTGATTGGGCCACGTAGCCGGGCACCTCATGTAGTCGAGACAGCACGGCATCGCCAACGTGGCCATGGATGTACCAAGCCACATATAAACCAAGGCCTGGACCGACTACCCAGGCGTGAGCAAGGCGGTCGCGAACCGCGCCCCACGCCAGCGCTGTCATCCCTCGGCCTCGAAGGCACGCAGCAGCCCAAATGGCCTCGGCTGCTATACCCGCAATGAACACCAGCCCGAAGCCAGAACTCGCTACCGACACAACAAGACACACGGCAGCGCAGACCTCCGCGGCACGACCTCCGCGGTCAAGTAACAATAGCGCTCCAATGCCTCCGGCGAGGCTAATGGTGAACGTAAGTTCGAACGGCCAAAGAATGTCCTGCCAGCCCTGGCCCGCCCCCATAACTGCAATAGTTGCCACGAGCGCCATAGCCGAGCCCGTTCGCCGCTCGAGGTAAGCAAAAGTTACGGTCGTCATTGCCAGTTCAAACACTATGCCCACCAGCCGATAGGGCCAGTAATGCGCCAGCCCCGCCAGCGCGAACATTGCCCTGTACACGAGAACTGGCACGGCAACAAACTGCCCAACGTGTGGCCTCATCATCGCGTCCCAAAGCCCTACGTGATAGGCCATTATGAAATCCCACTCGTCATAGAAAAACGTTGTCCCTCTGCCCAGCCACATCCACCACAACAGGGCACCAGCAGCAACAACGCTATAAATGACTCTGCTAATGTAGGTCTCTGATAGGAGTTGCCGCGGCACCTCTCGACGTGGGG
>JBMFUG010000189.1:0-2169 GCA_049966695.1 Acidimicrobiales bacterium
GCCGACGCCAAACCGACCCCCGACCCGAGCAGCATGTACAGCACCGCCATGCGCACTGCTACCCCGCTGGCAACCTGTGCCGTTATGACAGAAGCGGAGCTGTCGGCCACCTCTGCCGCGAGCTCCACCCCTCGGCACACCGGCCCCGGGTGCATCACCAGTGCCGACGGGCTGAGCAGGCGCGCGCGCTCGGCGGTCAGCCCATAAGTCGTGGTGTACTCCCGGAGATCCGGCAGGAACTGCTCGTTCATCCGTTCGGCCTGTATGCGCAGCAGGTAAACCACGTCGCACTTGGGGAGGACCGCGTCTGGGTCATGGCTCACTTCCACCGGCCAGCCGGCCAGGCTCGGGGGCAACAGCGTCGGTGGTGCGACAAGGGTCACGTGCGCACCCAACATCGAGAAAGCTGCGACGTCAGAGCGAGCCACCCTGCTATGGCGGACATCGCCGACGATGGCTATGTGCAACCCTGACAGCACAGCCGGGTGAGGAAGGCTCGTCCCCAGCCGCCGAGCACGTTCACGGCTCAGCGTGTAGCAGTCGAGCAGGGCCTGGGTGGGGTGCTCGTGCGCGCCGTCACCTGCGTTGACCACACAAGCGCTAGAAAGCCAGCCAGCGACCTGGCTCGGGGCACCGCCACAAGCGTGGCGGACGACAAAAGCGTCGACCCCCATGGCTTCTATGTTGCGGACAGTGTCCCGCAGCGACTCGCCCTTGCTGAGCGAACTGGACGATGTGCTGAACGCCATCACATCAGCCGACAAGCGCTTGGCTGCCACCTCGAACGACATACGGGTGCGAGTTGAGTCTTCGAAGAACGCGAGCACCACGGTTTTGCCGCGCAGTGCCGGGACCCTCGGTATGGGGCGCCGGCCGACCTCCACGAACGTGTCTGCCAAGCGAAGGACCTGGTCGATGCCGTCGGCCCCGAGGTCCTGCACCGAAAGCAAGTGCGGGCCCTTGCTCATATCAGGACTGCCCTCCCGTCTCAGCTACGGGCGCCCCCGTCGCTGGCCCGGCCTCTGCCAGCACCACGCCCGCCTCGCTCACGTCAACCACCTCGTCACGGCGGGTTGGCAGGTTCTTGCCCACATAATCAGGACGGAGCGGCAGCTCTCGGTGGCCCCTGTCCACCATGACCGCCAGCTGCACCGCAGCTGGCCTCCCATGGTCGTACAGCGCGTTCAGAGCGGCTCGGACCGTCCTACCAGTGAACAAGACGTCGTCGCACAGCACCACGGTTGCCCCGTCCACTTCAACTGGGATCTCGGTCGGCGCAGCCGGCACCACCGGCCGCAGGCCTATGTCGTCGCGGTAGTAAGCGACATCGAGCGTCCCCACCGGAACGTCTACCTCGGCCACAGACCTGATGACCTCGGCCAGGGCCGAAGCAACCCAGGCACCGCCGGTTTGGAGCCCGATCAGCACCAAGCCCTGCGCGCCATGGTTACGTTCGATGATCTCATGGGCAATCCGCCAGATTGCCCGGCGTACGTCGTCCCCGTCCATGACGACAGCCCGGACCCGCAAGGTCCCGCCTGGCGCAGCGGTAAAAGCCCGCTCGCGCTCGCCCACTGTCATCTGCCTCCTCCCGTACCGGCCTCGCTGGGCCGGCTTCACGGTCGAGGCCAGCATAGCAGCTAACCTCGCTCCAAGCGGTAACCGCCAGTTCGAGCAGCAGCTGCCGGCTCGAGCACCAGCTGGCGCCTCGTCCAGCGAAACACGACGTTTGCCAACGGAGTTGCCTTTGCTGGTGGGCCCACCGCCTCTCTGGCGGCCTGCCCCTCGGACGGCTCAGGTCCCAGGCCTCGCCTCTCGGGCCACGGCCGCTAGTACCCCGTTCACGAACCCGGCAGAGTCGTCGGTCGAATATGCCTTAGCCAGGCTCACTGCTTCGGAAATGACCGCCGCTGTGGGCACGTCCGGCTGGAACAGCAGCTCGTAAGTGGCCAAACGGAGCACAGCTCGGTCGACCACCGGCATGCGCGCGAGCGACCAGTCGATCGCGTGCTTGCCGACCAGCTCGTCCACTTCGGCCTGGTGAGCCTCCACTCCCCGGACCAGCTCTGCAGCATATGCGGTGGGCTCGACGGGCAGTTCTGCCAACAGGGCGCTCGGCGAGAGCTGTTTCAGCTCGCACTCGTACAAAAGCTCAAGAGCGCGTTCACG
>JBMFUG010000190.1:0-2159 GCA_049966695.1 Acidimicrobiales bacterium
CGGAGCGCCGTGCGCACCTTCGTAAGCCAGCCTGGCTACGAGCATGGTGAGCTGACCCTGGCCGTCTTCGTTCCAGAGGAACAGGCCCTGGAGGGACCCGTTGGCGAAGTACTTCTGGTTGGGCAGGGGGTCTCCAATGCCGAACACACCTATCTTGCCAGAGTCGTGCAGAGCTGCTACAGCCTGGGCAGTGCCCACGACAGCTGCCCCGTCAATGGGAA
This sequence comes from Acidimicrobiales bacterium, assembly GCA_049966695.1. Taxonomy (GTDB): domain Bacteria; phylum Actinomycetota; class Acidimicrobiia; order Acidimicrobiales; family Palsa-688; genus JAKAWM01. The sequence goes on from JBMFUG010000190.1 coordinate 222, forward strand.
GGATGGCTTTTACGTTGGGGTAGGAGTGGATGATACCCTCAGCCTGCGACAGGGACGTCGCCTGGTTGGACTGGCCGTAGCCGATGGTGACGATCTTCAAGTGCGGGTACTTGACGGCGATGTAGTTTTTCATTGCAGCGATCCACGCCAACTGGATCGTGGCGTCTGGCGTAGAGGACATGATGGCGATGTCTGCCTTCGGCCCAGTGAACTTGACCGTCGCGTCGATCACGCCCTGCGCGATTGTGTTGTAAGCGGTGTCCTGGATGAAAAAGTCACGGGCGGTCGGCACGTCGGAGTCGTAGGTGACTACCTGTATGCCGGCTTTCATGGCCCTTTGGAGCACCGGTACTGGCACGGTCGGGTCATCGGCTGACAGCGTGATGACGTTGTAATGCTCGGCGATCAGGCTGTTGAAGATCGACACCTGCCCTTCGGCAGACGCTGTGGCCGGCGCAGTGAAGTTGAACGAGATGCCCAGCTTCTTGACCACAGTTAGTGCGCCTTTTTCATTAGCCTCAAAGACTGGCAAGCCGAGCAGCTTGGGGACCATCGCGACCTTGATCGTGCTCAAACTGGCGGCGCTAGCCGGAGAGGGTGCTGCAGTGACCGCTGCCGTCGCAGCCATCGCGATAGCAGCAGCTGCAGCACCTACTCGCCATGCCAGCCTCTGCTGGATCCTCTTAGTTGTTCTCAATTTGGCATTTCTCCTTTCTTCGTGCCTCGTGACGAGGCGCATTTGTCCCCCCATCGTGGTGTCAGTGGCCGTGGCCACTGACGCAGCGACCTTCAAGCCGGCAGTCCCGCAACGCCGGTGGGCGCCTTGTTCAGGCATCTGGTGCTACCGGAGAGCGTTGGCCAGCAAAGCGGCGCTGGACGAGCTGCCTCAGGTGCGTGCCAGCCCTATGGTCGAGAGCGATTTTCAACATGAGGCAAAGCACGAGCACGATCCCTGTGACCATGGTGGCCGTTAGCGAGCTGTCTCCCCCAATGAGCAAGCCCTGTGTTAGCAGGCCAAGCAGGAAAGCAGCGATGATGACCCCGCTCATGCGCCCCTTGCCGCCGAAGATGTCGACGCCTCCCAGCACGACGACCGTGATGGCCGGTAGCAGGAGAGAGTCGCCGATGTCGTCACGGGCGGCGTTGTAGTAGCCGGAGATCATGATCCCCGCCACCCCTGCCATCAGCCCGCACGCGACGAACGCGCCCAAGAGCGTGCGTTGGACATTGATGCCGCTGTAGCGCGCGGCAGGCCGGTTGTAACCAATGAGGACGAGCCCCCGTCCGTACCTGGTCCGGCCCACGAGCAACCACATGAAAACCGCGACGACAGCGAACAGGACCAGCTCGTCAGGGATGGGCCCTATCGTGCCCGTGCCGGTCAGGGTGACGAAAGACTTCGGGAAGTTGTACGGGGGCGTGTTGCCCCCTACGGCGGTGGCGACGCTGCTGAAAATGAACTGGGTGCCCAGCGTGACTAGCAGGGAGTTGATGTTGAACTTGGCGACGAGCAACCCGTTGAGCAGGCCGCCGAACGCCGCAACTAGAAGCGCCAACATGGTGGCAAGCCATATGTTGAGCCCTTGTTGCCATAGCGTGGCCATGACGATACCCGTAAGGCTCGCCATGGCACCGGTGGACAGGTCGATCTCTCCAGCAAAGATAACCAGCGCCTCGCCCAAAGCGATGATCCCGATGTCGAGGAACTGTTCGGACAGGGCGAGTATGCCGGAAACACCGAGCCCTCGGAAGTTGGGCACAGCCAAGTAGAAATAGGCGATGAGGCACGCGAGCAGGACAACAAGGGCGCTCACCCAAATAGTCTCTTGACGCCCCGCTGTTGGTGCCTTGGTCGCGCGTCTAAGCCCAATACCGTTTATTTAGAGTGACGGCTGTGGTAGTCTGGCCCCGTGCCGAGAGCAGGGTGGGTGAAGCCGC
>JBMFUG010000191.1:0-2139 GCA_049966695.1 Acidimicrobiales bacterium
GGTGCTGGTGGACGGTGTCCCAGATGATTGGCCCAGCCTCCAAGGGCTGGTGCCCTTTGGTGCCGAGGGCAGGCTGGCTGAGGTGACAGAAATAGCTGGGCCAGGGCAGCTGGCCCCGAGCGAGCGGACCTTGAAGTTGGTGGCGAGCACCGGCAGGGTGGTGCTGGTGGCCCTGACGCCGTTGTGGCTGAGCGGGGAGGCGTGGGCGGGACAGGCACCCGTGCCGGGGCTCGGCGGCGCCCGGGTGGTATGCGGCGTCACGGACCGGCCCCAGCGGGCCGGGGGCTGGGACAGCCGCCGGGGGGAACCGGTTGCCCAGCACAGTGTCTTGCCCGCGGGTACGACCGTCTACCTGGAGCACGAGCGGGGCGAGGAGCTGCGCGACACTGTGGCCCGGCTCGGCGTCGTCGAGGGCGTTGTGCAGGTTGGGGAGGGACGAGAAATGGGTTTTGGGGCGGTCCTGGCCGGGCCGTGGCCGGGCCAGCCGGCTTGAGCTGAGGACCACATGAGGAAGGGAGCGCTATGAGGACTGTCGTACTGGGCCTATTGGCCGAAACCCCTGTCCACCCCGGTTCGGGGCGTTCAGCTGGCGTGGTGGACCTCCCGGTCAGCAGGGAGGCGGCCACCGGCTACCCGTTCGTGCCTGGCTCGGGCGTGAAAGGGGCGCTGCGTCAGCGGTTCCATGAACTCCAAAAGGGCCTTGACGGTGCCGGCCCCGGTGAGGGGTTGGCGGTAGGCGAGATCTTCGGCGCCCAAGACCACGCCGGCGCCGTAGCCGTTTCCGACGCCCGGCTGGCCTTGTTACCGGTGCGCTCGCTGCAGGTGCCTTACGTGTGGGCAACATGCCCCCTGGTGCTGGAGCGGCTCAGCCGCGACCTGGCCAGGGCGGGCAGGGAGCAGTTGCCTCCGCTGGCGGTCAAGGCCGGCAAAGCTCTGGTTGCCAGGCAGTTCGGTGGTGGCTACCCGGGCCAGGGCGAGAAGGTTTTCTTGGAGGAGAGGCTGTTCGAGCTGCAAAGGGCCGACAGCGAGCTGGACGCGGCCCTGGAGGCCCTGAGAGGCCTGGTAGGCAACGAGGGGGCGAGGCAGCGGCTCCAGCGCCAGGTGGTGGCGCTGGCTGACGAGGACTTCGGCTGGTTCGCCCGATCCGGCCTGGCCGTGACGGCGCGCAACGTGCTCGACGACGGGACCAAGACCAGCCAGAACCTCTGGTACGAAGAGACGCTGCCTGCCGATTGCCTCATGTACACGATGCTCAGCTCCCGCGACAGCTCTGCCGACCAGTTGGCCGGGTTCCTCTTCGACGGCCGCCCTTACCTGCAGCTCGGTGGCAACGAGACCGTGGGGCAGGGGTGGTTCCTGGTGAGGGTACTGGGGCCACTGGAGGCGGCGGCATGACCGGTGGGGGACTGTGGCAGCGGAGGGCTTTGCACGCCCTGAGCAAGGCCCAGGAGCTGGGCCCGGCGGAGCTGAGCTTGTACAGCTCTTACGTGGAGCGCCTCGGCCCAGCCGTGCTGGCCAACGGCTTGGGCCAGGCCCTGGCGACCGAGCACAGCGCAGGGGGCGAGGGAGGCCGCGACCTCCACGACCGGCTGGTGAGGGCCCTAGAGAGCTGGCTGTGCCAGGAGGTCCTGAGCTGCGGGCCACAGCCGACCGGCCCTGCGCAAGTGCTGGAGCAGCTTTGCAAGGCGGACCAGGCTACGTACGTGCGCGCCCAGCAAGAGGCGCTGGAGTGGCTCGACTGGCACAAGCGCCTCGTCCGGGCCATGGCGCTAGAGGGCGCACGAGACCAGGCGTGGAGCACGGCCCCGTGATCGAGGGCACCAAGACTGCCAGGCGGGTACCGCTTTACAAAGAGGCCGCCGAGCTCTTGGGCAGCCAGAGCTCCCTTCAGGCGACGGCCAACTTGGGCTTGTACTTCGACAAGTTCTTCGACCGGTGGGATAAGCAGGAGTGGAAGGTAGCTGGGCCAGGCAAAGAGGCGTGGCTGAAAGACGTTGCAGAGAAGGCCGCCCGGGCGGGGGAGCCGAGCTCGGGAGGAGATGAGCTGCTGCACGAGGCCGCCCAGCGCCTTCGGGCACTGGTCGGTTCCCTGGGGGGGCGCGTTGGGGAGCTCTCCACCGTGGGCCGCTTCGTTCCTGG
>JBMFUG010000192.1:0-2078 GCA_049966695.1 Acidimicrobiales bacterium
GCTGACGACAGTGGGGTTGAACCATCCCTTTGCGACGTTGTTCGGGGTGTACGTCAAGAACACCGGCCCCGTGTCCATGTTGATCGGGTAGGCCTTGTAGTGCACCGCGTCATAGAGGTCAACTAGCGCGTCGTAGCCCTGGAGGAACGGCTGCTGGTCAACGGTCACCTTGACCCACCCGTCCTCCATGTACGTATTGGTCACGGCATCGTCGTCGAAGCCGACCATCGGCACCTTCTTCGGCGTCAGGCCGAGGGCCGTGGCGCCCTGGACGACTGCCTGCTCACCGGCACTGCCGAGCGCTACCACAAGAGCGGGCTCGCCATGCGCTTCGAAATACGCCTTCATTATGCTGGCCGACTGCGGCACGTTGTAGTCGAGGTTGATGACCGTGACCTTGATGCCCAGGGGGTCGACAACCTGCTCCACGCCCTGGTAACGGTTGTTACAAGTCTCGTTCGTGTAGCACTGGTCTGCGACGACGATCGTCTGGCCAGAGTGCAAATGGAACATGGGCACTACCTCTTTGGCCAAGTCCTCACCTGCGACCTCGTTATGCTGGCCGACGTAGGCCTCGACGGGGTTCACAGTGAGGTTCACACCGTGAGGCAGGCTGTTGTAGGCAATGATAGGTATATGCAGGGACCTCGCCCTCTGGATGTTCGAGGAAAAGGCCGTAGAGCTCACAACTGAAAATGCGATCCCAGCTGGGTGCGAGTTGACGATCGTGGTGAGGAGGTCGTTCTCCTGGGCTATCTCCCCGGTGCACCTGAGCGGGTCCTCGATCTTTAGTGTGATACCGAGCTGTTTGGCCGCGGCATTACCGCCATTGTTGACAGCCGCCCAGAACGGGTTGTCCGGGCAACTTTGGTAAAGCTCGTAGTAGACGCCACCAGAAGCGGCATTGGTCACTGAGGCACTGGCAGAGCTCGCGCCCATAGTGGCCGTCGCTGCTAAACCGAAGACCGCCATCGGGGCCGCCAGTACGACTGACCCCCACCTACCTGCCCGTTTACGTAGTAATGACATCGGGATAAATCTCCTTCCTACGCTGTTGTACTTCCTAGCCTTTTTACTTCCTACTGCTGTTAACCCCTTCTTCCGTCAGGCACGAACCACATGACAGTGGTACTGAGTGGCACAACCCCCTTACCTAGTTGTGGGGCACGCGCACGCACCAAGGCGACTGCCCGGGCACAAGTAGCTGCCTCCACGGGTTGCATGCTAACTAGGCGGGCCTTGCACCACAAGGCACCTCCAGTGCACGAGGCGTGAGGGCCTTCCCACGCTAAACGGCGAAGCTCCTCTGTTCGCCGTGCTGGCGCTACCGTACCGTCGACCGGAGGAGACGAAGGGTTCTTTTCGGCGTCGCGTTTGCCACGTCAGACAGTACAAGCCCTACGAACCCCTCGGCACGCCCCGCGCAACTCGGTGAAAACAGCACCCGGGAAAGGCTTCTAACATTGGCGCCCTCCGGCAAGTCTCGGGCACTAGCCGCAAATTATGCTTGACATTGCGAAAAACTGCATCGTTATGCAGTTGTTCCCGGCAAATGTTGGCACAAAAGGGGGCAACCTGCATGCCTATACATCCCACCCGACTTTCGGCCCGCGCTCTCTAGCAACCCGGCTCGTCGACCGCTACCGGGCTTTTTGCTGGCGTTGCAAGTACACCTGAGCCGGTCCAAGGCGCGAACGTCTTTCGGCCGGCACCTGGCTACCTTGCACGAAGCGCCGCGGGCCCGCAGTTACTTGCGTGCTAGTTAGGCGGGCCACGCGTTCGCCCACATAGGATCGGCTCGATATGATGCCCCAGATGGTCAGCCTTTGCCGGTGCCGGAGGTGAGGTGCGTTCGGACGATAGGTTTTGGTAGCGCGCCAGCTGCACCTACTGCTCGGGCCCGGCCTCATAAGTTACGGGCGAGCAACAGTTCCCCGGTGCTCGAGCACGGGCCGATGGTGCCGCCCCCCCGGTTGGGGGTTCGCGCAGCGTGCCCAATATGTCGAGCTGACGACGCACCCCGGCTTTGCAGGTGCCTTTGCCGACCAGCTGATGTTCCCAAGGAGAGCTGACGCCCA
>JBMFUG010000193.1:0-2017 GCA_049966695.1 Acidimicrobiales bacterium
CCCATGGAAGGCCACGATCAGGCAGTGAGGGTGAACAACGGGCCGCCGCTCGCCGGCCACGGTGCGGAGGCGGTCCGGGACGCGGTCGCCGCCAAGGTCATGACGCTCCCAGAGCACCTGCGAAGATCTCTCACCTGGGGCTCTCGTACTGGTAGGGACGGCAGGTGGCCCTGGGTCTGGCCCGACGTGGGACCGGCCTGGTGCCTTGCCCTGGATCTGTCGGCCTGGGACTGCCTGGCGTCGTGCACCAGCCGGTTGGACGGACGTGACCTGGTAGGAGCCTTGTCCAGCACCGTGGGAGCCCTGTCCGCCGTCCCGGCCGGCGGTGCCATCCCCGTTGGTCTTGGAGGAAGGCAGGTACCAGCAAGTCACAAACCGTCCGTCATGTCACCGGCGGAGCGGCACCCACAAAGACGCCCACGTTGCTGCGGTCATCGACGAGCGAGGCAAGATCCTCGGCACTGCCAGCTTCCCTGCGAGCAGCGCCGGCTACGAGAAGCTCCGGGCGTGGCTGGTGAGCTTCGGCACCGTTGGGCGCGTCGGGGTCGAATGGACTGGTAGTTACGGCGCAGGCATCACCCGCGCCCCGAGGGCCATCGGCACCGAGGTCGTCGAGGTGAACCGGCCGAACCGCTAGGTGCGGCGTCGGCGGGGCAAGTCCGGCACGGTCGATACCGAGGCCGCTGCCCCTGCCGCGCAGAGTGAAAACGCTGGCGGTGTCCCCAAGAGCGGGCAGGGGCCGGTGGAGGCTCTGCAGATGGCTGCCCCCCAAACAGAGACCGTCGGTCTCCCGGTCCTTGTGGGCGGCGGTGAAGCTGACCACTTCTTTCGTGGGCGGTCGAGCTTTACCGCGAAGAAAACCCGGGGCCTCCCGAAGTACCGCGTTAGCGCGCCTTAGCTCTTTCACTTCTCGTCCGAGCTCGGCTGTCCTGGCCTTCTCCCTTGTGGGCACCCCTCGGCGCAGGCCCTCGTCTGCTTCGGCCCTAGCCGCCCAGTGGCGCAGGGTCTAGGGCCCTATGCCGAGCTGGCGGGCGAGGGGGCTCACGACGCCGTAGCGCTCACCTGAGGCCTTGGCTTCAAGGGCCATCCTCGTAGCACGCTCTTGCAGCTCAGGTGGGTAACGCCGCTGCGAGGGGTGGGGAAGCGGCTTGTCCTGGTCTTGCATGGCCCCATCCCCCCTGGTCACATTCGTGTAGTCCCAAGCAGAGGAGCCTCCGCACTACTCAGGCCGCTTCACCGGGTTGAGCACAGCGTCCATTGACATCCGCCCTATACGAACTTCATCCCGGTTTACTCGATGAGGACAAACATTACCGAACTTGGACAAACATTACCGAACTTGGTACAAGCGCCCAGGACCGTTCTGCCCACGCTGCCGGTCGCCTTCTTCGGCGATGCCGCACCAGAAACGAGAGTCAACCTGGCTGGCCGAGGCGTCGCCATCGGTATGGCCGGCCTGCAGGCCATGGGAGTCGCCGGGCACATCGAGCTCGTGGAGCTCGTGGAGCTCGTGGAGCGAGAGTTCGCCAAGCTCGCCCCGTAGGGCCAGAAAACCAGTCCGGGCAGCTCATGCGGCGTGGTACTCGTTGATCAGCCCGGCCAGGACCTCGTGCCGGCGGATTCTCGTCAGCGTCGCTGGCGTCGACGACGCCGCATTCCCACGAGGGTACGGCGCATGCATCGCAAGGCCCCGGTGCTGGCGGTACTCGTTGTAGTGGCGCACATAGCGGTCGAGCACCCGAAGGAGGTGGCGTTCGTCCAGGGTCGGGAGACGGTCGGTGCGGTCCGAGCGGACCGTTCTCACCCAGCGCTCACAGATGGCGTTCGCGTTGGCGGCCCGAGCGGGGCTTCGTAGGATCCTTGCACCTTCGCCTTGCCGCACAGCGTCGAAACCCGGGGGCGAACTTCGCGTCCCGGTCGCGCAGGAGGAACCTGACGTCGGGAGACTCCCCGTTGGCCGGACAGGGGTTTATGACGCTTGGCTGTACTGCTGTTCCCGCTCGACCGGGGGGACCCC
>JBMFUG010000194.1:0-2001 GCA_049966695.1 Acidimicrobiales bacterium
CGGCCCCGTCTAGCAAGGGCCACGAAGGCGTCGCCGCTGGGCACCGGCGCAACCCCGGGCTTTGCGCAGAGGCGAGGGGCAGGCGGGCCACCCGGCCCGCCTGCGCAGGACGGTACCTTGATGCTACTTGATGCTACTTGATGCTATTAGTTGCCCAACGGGGCTGGCCGGGGACGCCCCTCGTAGTGGCCGACGAGCGCCCAGGCAGATGGGAGGAGACCCGCAGCCAGTGCGACCTTTAGAAGGTCGCCAACCCAAAATGGACGGAGGCCCTCCCGAACGGCGGCACTAAGCCCCAAGTGCAGGTCGATCATCAGGTAGGGGACCCCTACCAAGTAGATAAGTGCTGTGCCTAGCAGCATGGTCCCGGCTGTGCGCAGCGGTGTGCGGTCGCCGCCGTGGTTGGCAAGGGCACCGACTACGCCGCCCGCGAGGACAAAACCGATGATGTAGCCGAGCGCTGCCAAGCTCGTCCCTGAGGCATGGCCAGCAAACCAGGGCACACCGACCATGCCCGCAAGTAGGTAAAGCGCCATGGAGGGGACTGCTCGACGCCAGCCGAGGGCGGCTGAACCGAGGAGGACCCCGAACGTTTGGCCCGTGATGGGGACTGGGCTCCCAGGGACCTTGAAAGACACCTGAGCCACCAGGCCGACGAAAGCAGCTCCGCCCACGACAAGAGCGAGGTCGCGGACAAGGGCGCCGGGGATGAGGTCGGTCAGGACCATGGGACGGCGGGCAACCGGGACGGCTACGGCCACGGGGATCTCCAATCGGCTTTCTAGAGAGGTAGGTTCACCTCAAACTTTAGTAGGTTCACCTCAAACTTTAACAGCCAACTTCCGCATTTTGGCAACCTGCCGAAAGGCTCGGCCACTAGCAGGCTCGCCACGTCGGTGCCGCGTCGCCTGTTACCCGCTGCGGCGACGCCTGCGCAAAGGCCAGCGACCACGCTCTCAAGCTGTTCAACGCGGCGATTTTCGAGCGCTTGGAGGCTAAAGGCACTGGGCTCTGCCATGAGCAGTACCGGCCGCTCCTTCACGGCGTCAACACTGGTGCCACAATGTTGCACACGGAGATCGGAGTACGCGACTTCCGAAACCGGACCAGCCAGGTGGTCGTTGCGGTCCGGGCGGACGAGCGGGTGGTTCTCAATGTCCACGGCCATGCGGTCGCCGACATCGTCCCCCACGCCCAGCGGTCTCGCATCTACAAAACGGTTGATCGCGTAACCGTCCGACATCGTCCCCCACGCCCGGCGGTCTCGCTCCAGCGTATGGCGGAGGACCTGGGCAGGCGCCCATCGTCCCCCACGCCCGGCGGTCTCGCTGGGCCCCGGGGACGTCCTGCGTCGAGGGCTGGTGGATGGGGCGGCCGACCCGGGGCTAAGCGAAGACCTCGACGTGCTCGCCGGGCAGACCTTGGACGAACTTTGAACGAACCGGCTGGGCTTCTCGACACCTCGGTGTCCATTGCCCGCGGGGTTGTGCGACCGCTTGGAGAACTGCCAGACCGGGTGACGGCGTCAGTCACCACCATAGGAGACCTCGAACTGGGTCTGCTGAGCGCCCCGACATCGCGTCGCGGGCACGCCGGGCAGGCACGCTGGCGTTGGCCCGCACTGTAGGCCCCGTCCCGATAAGCGAGCCGGCCATGGCCGCGTGGGCTCGCCTAGGAGCGTGGGTCAGAACCGGCCAGCCGGCCAGATCCGACGATCGGGCTCGTTGTCATCATGAACCACTCCCGTCTCAGGGTTGAACGATGTGCTCGACGCTGCGGGCAGCCTGGCACGGGGCTGCGGCGTGGGTGTTCACGCCGTTGCCAGCCCCAATCGGTCCCGAGCGGTCGTCAGCTTGCGCAAGTTGTGGCAGATCGCGTGGAGCGTCCGCTCGCCATGGGCGCCGTCACGGCCGCGCAGGCGGAGCTGCCCGGCGTGCTGGCGGACCTTCATCTGGCCAAAGGCCGGCTCGACGATCGCCTTGCGCCTGGCGTAGTCGGCCC
>JBMFUG010000195.1:0-1933 GCA_049966695.1 Acidimicrobiales bacterium
GTGGAGGACGCTACGATCCGCATCAACTCCGGGGAAATTGTGGCGCTCGTCGGCAACAACGGAGCAGGGAAATCGACGATCATACATATGTGCTCCGGCGTCTACGAACCAGATGAGGGCGAGGTGATTGTGGCGGGAAAGCTGGTGCACATGAAAAGCGCCCGTGACGCTCGCGATCTGGGGATCGAGCTGGTGCCGCAAGAGCTAGCCTTGGCTCGCCACCTTTCAGCTACGGCCAATATCTTTTTAGGCCGAGAGATCACCAGGAAGATCGGCCCACTGCGGCTTCTCGACAAGGCCGCGATGCGCAAACGCGGTGGAGAGCTGATTGACGGCTTCGGTGTGCACATCCCGAGCTTGGCATCGCGCGTCTACGACATGTCAGGCGGCCAGCAGCAGGGTGTCGCCATCGCAAGGGCACTCGCTTGGGGCAGCGCGGTCGTCCTCCTAGACGAGCCCACGGCCGCGCTAGGCATCGCCGAGACCGAACGCGTTGAACAGACGATCAGGCAGATGCGCGACAACGGCGTGGCCATTCTGCTTGTAAGCCATAACCTCGACCAGGTTTTTAGGCTGGCGGACCGCATCTACGTGCTGAGGCGTGGGCAGATCGTAGGCCACCTGACAAGGGACGAGGCTACCGAGCACGCCGTTGTCGCACTGATCACCGGCGTACCTTCACAAGAGCCTGCCAGCGGCGCGGGCGCTACTAACGACAAGGGGCAGCCATGAAAGAAATTGCCATGGGAGCTAGCACCGCAGCCGCCGAAGAGTGAGCCCGCCAGAGCGGGGCAAACGGCGCCGTACCCACAGGCCCTGCCTCTTCTAGGCAAGTGGCAAGCAGGGGCGTTAACGGAGCTCGGACGCGTAACATAATAAATAGCCTTGCCGTCACCGCTGGGCTGGTGATCTTGATCATCGTCTTTTGGGTCAGCTCACCGTACTTCATGACTACCAGGAACGTTTACGACATCTTCCAGGAGGTGTCTGTCGTCTCGGTCATGGCGGTGGGGCAAAGTTTCGTTATATTCACCGCTGGCATCGACCTGTCGCAGGGGTACCTTCTATCGCTCTGTGCGGTCGGAGGCGCGGAGATAATGGTCTCGGCTCACTCGATTGCGCTGGGGTTCATAGCAGCACTGGCCATGGGGCTTGGCTCTGGCCTGTTGAGCGGGTTGCTTATAACCTGGGCCGGCCTCGTCCCATTTATTGCGACGCTGGCCATGCTCGGGGTGACTGGCGGAGCGTCGCTGCTGTTCACCAACGCTCAGCCGGTGTTCAACATCCCTGCCTCGTTCTACGCATTTGGGTCCAATGGCGTGTCCGTGTTCCCGTACATAGTCATGGTGGCCGCCGGCATTGCGTTGTTCTTCCAGGTGTACTCGACTGAGACGCGAGGTGGGCGGTATATTTACGCCGTCGGGTCCAACCTGCAAGGGGCTACAAAAGTGGGTATACGCACCAAGCGGGTACTGCTCGGTGTTTACGCCCTGTCCGGGCTGCTCGTTGGCATAGCCGCCATGTTGCAGGTCGCTTACGTCAATACTGGGCAACCATCTGATAACACCGAGCTGCTCCTGGAGTCTATCGCCGCAGTAGTTATCGGGGGCGGCAGCCTGTTCGGTGGCGAGGGTACTATCTGGGGGACGATGATCGGTACCTTGCTGATCGGCGTACTTTACAATGGTACTGAGCTGCTCGGTATCTCTACTTACGTGCAGACGATCTTGTTGGGGCTGGTGATCATACTGGCTGTTTGTATCAACAATCTTCGGCAAAAAGAGCGTGTTGCCGCGTAGCTGCCGGCAAAAAGTGGTGCTAGCGTGCTAGCTGTGGCGTTACATTGTGCAGGAAAATGAAAGGAGACAGGTATGGCTGTTACAAGTCCAGTTAGGGAGGAAACTATGGAAGGTAATGGAAGGGCTGTCGGCGC
>JBMFUG010000196.1:0-1932 GCA_049966695.1 Acidimicrobiales bacterium
GAGGCTGATGGCGAGGTTGGAGCCCCCCGCGCCGAACAGCAAGGCCTCGGCGCCGCTGGAGCTCCAGTAGCCCGCTTCGACAAATTCATCGAGCGCTCGGCCAGAGGAGATGGGGTCTTTGGCATGGGCCCGGAACAGGCCGTCGCGCTTAGAGAGGCAAGACACTTCTCCGCAGAGCTCGGCGTAAGGGTCGACATAATCGAACATGTCGCGACAGGCCGTGAACAGGTCTATCTTATGGGTCGTGACCAGGCCGCCCAGCTCAAGCTGGCTCGTGCGGAGCATTTCTACCACCTTGCGATAACTCTCCGGCGGCGCGTGCAAAGGGAAGTCGTAGCCATGGATCACGACATCTCCCAGCCCGAGGGGCTCCGCCCAAGCAGGGAACACTCGCATGATCGCCGATTTCGACGTGGTGACACCGATGAAGCTGAAGCGCTTAGTGCCGGCATCGGCCGAAGCTTTGCCCGGCTTATCGGCGGTGGGCTCCATATGGTTCATGCCTCCTTTGGGTGCAGGGCCGTCAAGAGCTGCGATGCACTGGCGCTGATGCGCCGCCAATCGCCCGCTTGGCGTAGCGCCTTGGGCACAAGCTCGCCGCCCAGCCCAACTGCCAAGGCACCAGCGGAAAGCCACTCAAGAGCTGTCGCCGGGGATATGCCTCCGGTCGGGACCACTTGTAGCCCCGGGAACGGTCCAAACAAGGCCTTCAGGTGGCTCACCCCGACAACCGAAGCCGGGAAAAGCTTCACCACCTCTGCTCCTGTCCTGAGCGCTGACGCGACCTCGGAGGGGGTCATCACTCCCGGCACAGCAAGCAGGCCCGTTGCCAACATGCTCTCGAGCAACGCCACGTCGAGGTGGGGGCACACCAGGAACTGAGCTCCCGCAGCAACCGCCAACCCCACTTGCTCCGAGGTCGTGACCGTCCCCGCGCCAAGCACGACCTTGTCACCGAGGCTTCGGCGCACCTCAGAGATAGCCTCACTGGCGCCGGGCGTCGTAAAGGTAAGTTCGATGGCCCCGAGCCCACCAGCAGACAAGGCTCGGGCTGTAGCGACCGCTTCGTCGCCATCGTCCGCGCGCACAACCGCAATGACGCGCAGTGCCCGAAGCCGCTCAAGCACAGCAGTAGCAGCCGCAGACTTAGAAGTGCTGGTCATAATATCGACCTGGCCTTCTCGGACAGCTCGGCCGGTAGCGGCACGGGGAACCTGGCCTGGCGGCCCGACAGGACATTGAGCAGCTCATCTACAGCCATGCGCCCCATAGCTGCGGTCGCCTCAGCCGTATGGGGGGCGATATGAGGCGTGATTATCACGTCGTCCCGCCCAAGGAGCGGGTGCCACGCCGGTGGGGGCTCGTCACCCAAGACGTCGAGCGCGGCAGCCTTCAGCGGGCCCTCCTCCAGCGCCCATAGCAGTGCTGTCTCGTCTACCAGCTCGCCTCGCGCAGTGTTCACCAGAGCCGAGCCAAACTTCATCCGCTCCAACAGAGGCCGGGCCACCATGCCACGGGTCCCATCCGTCAGCGGCGCGTGCAAAGAGACAAAGTCAGACTCCCTTGCCAGGGCATCGAGGCCGACCAAGCTCGCTTGCTCGCTAGCAGTGACGTTCGGGTCGTACGCGAGGACGCGCATGCCCAGCGCCGCCGATTTAGCTGCGACCAAGCTGCCAATGCGCCCGAGGCCGACCAGTCCTAGGGTCTTCCCAGTGAGCTCAACCCCGCGGAGCGCTGGCCATTCTCCAGCTCGCACCTGGTCACGTCCCTCTACGAGCGGTCGTGCGAGCGCAAATAGCAAGCCGATAGTGAACTCTGCAACTGCGTTCGCATTGGCTCCCGGTGTAGTAGTCACAGTTACGCCGCGCTCAGCGGCTGCGCCCAAGTCCACACGGTCTACGCCCACGCCGTAGCGAGCGACCACTCGTAGCC
>JBMFUG010000197.1:0-1887 GCA_049966695.1 Acidimicrobiales bacterium
GTCCCGAAGCTCACTCGGACGCCATTTTCACGCGGGCCCGGCGCCCCCGGCACACTGACTACTTGGTGAACGCCCGGCCGGCACGACCCTGCGGGACGTGCACGACGCTGGCGACGACGACCGGTTCGTGAAGGACAACAGGAACGAAGGAGAGGGGAAGACGGTGCAGTTACGGCTCGGGATCGATGTCGCCTGCCGGGCAGCCCATCAGGCGAGCCTGGCCGACGAGCAGGGCAAGTTCATCTGGTCAGGGTGGAAGTTCACCACCACGACTGCTGACCTGGAGCGCCTGTGGGCCAAGGTCCCAGAGGGTGCCCAGGTGACCGTCGTGATGGAGGACGGCCCGCAACGCGTGGGTGCCCCTGGCGGCATGGTTGCGGGCCCGTGGGGCCAAGGTCGTGCTGGTGCCCCCGGAGCGCTCGGCCGACCTGCGGGACTACTACAACAAGCACACCAAGACAGACAAGCTGGGCTCGCGGGTGCTCGCCCGGTTGGCCCTCCTTCACCCCGAGGGGCTACGAGAGGTGGACAACTTGGGCCCGGCCGAGCCGTTGCGCCGGGCGGTGCGCCACCGTACAAAAGCGCCGCTACCAGGTTATGCAGCGCCTCGGCTCCTTGGTCGAGCTGCTCGGGCCGGGCTGGGCCGACGTGGCCGGCTCGGGCGATTACACCAAGGCTGCCTTGGCAGTGCTCGAGCGTTGGGGCGGCCCAAGGGCTTTGAAGAAGGCTGGCCTGAAGCGCGTCGCCGCCCTGCTCGCCAAGACGAGCATGGGCCATTTCGGCGAGGACAAGGCCGACCAGCTGCTCTTGGCCGCTGACGAGACGATCACCTTGTGGGAGGCCTCAGGCGGGCCCGGCTTCGCCGAGCTGGCCGAAGACATAGCTGCTGAGGTGCGTATCATCCGGGCGCTCGACCTCGAGCTGGCGGCTATCGAAAAACGGGTCGAGGCTCTCTACAGGGAAGCAGACCCGACCGGCATCGTCGTTTCCGCGCCTGGCCTCGTTACGACTCTGGCCGCTGGCATCCTCGGGCGCACCGGTGACCTCAACCGTTTCGCCAACCTCTCGGGGGTGCGGGCCTTCACTGGGCTCGTCCCCAAGGTCGACCAGTCCGGCTTGGGCGACAACTCCCGCGGGCCCACTAAGACCGGAGACCCGGGGCTCCGCCAAGCGCTCTACCTCGCCGCCGACCACGCCCGCAAGGTCGACCCGACCTTGGCCGAGCGTTACCACCGCCTCGTTGTGCACCAAGGTAAGCACCAGGGCTCTGCCCTCTGTTCGATCGCCCCGGTGCTCATGAGCCGCATCGCAGCGTGCTGGCGCGCCGGCACCGGCTACGAGCTGCGCGACACTGACGGCAGGGCGGTCACCGAGGCCGAAGGCAGGGCGATCTGCGCCGAGCGCTACAAAGTACCCCCAGAGCTTCGCGCCAAACGGCGCAGGGCCAGTGCCGCCAAGGCCCTCCAAAGGGCGGGCGGGCCGGCGCAGGAAGGAGTCGGCCGAGGCCGCTCCGGCATCCGGCCCGTCCGTAGCCAAAGCTAGCCCAAAGGAGGTTGCCTGAGATGTCCGTACCCCCGTCGCGTAACGATGGCGTCACGACCCGGGCCTGCCCAGTGTGCGGCCGCGAGTTCCACGCCTCCGGCCGGCGCCTCTACTGCAGCGACCGGTGCCGTCAAAGCGCCCATCGCCGGCGCCACCAGCCCTCCTTCGAGCCTCCACGCCTTCCTCCCCGCCAGCCCCGCCGTCCCGTCACCGTTTACGCCTGTCCTTCCTGCGAGGCACGTTACCTAGGCGAACAATATTGCAGCGACTGAGCCTGTTGCATAACCCCCGGCATCCGCCCGTCGGTGATCTGCAAAACTCCTGGTAGGACGCGTGTGAGATCCA
>JBMFUG010000198.1:0-1880 GCA_049966695.1 Acidimicrobiales bacterium
ACCTTCGGCTTGGCGGGGCGCGATGACCGCGCTGGACGAGCCGCTCGATGGGCCCGTCGCCGGCTTGGTGGGCCAACAGCCTGAGCTCGTAAGCAGAGCCCCCTAACCTGTCGCATGGGCAACCAAGTGCCGGCAAAAAACTGGCGAAAAACTAAGGGGACCTGATTGTGGCCGAGCCATCCTCGGGCGACGGGCAGGGCCGAGGCCAAACCAGGCACGTGCTATGTAAGTGCGCACGAGAGGGCGAAGAAGGGCCTTCGAAGGTGATGACGGCTCTCCCCGGCAGCAGGTGCAGGTGGACTTGCCGCACTGTGGCTCACTCGGGGCGTTGCTTGTCTATCCCCCCTGGGGAAACCTTTGGGCGCGCGCAGCGAACTTAGCTTCAGCCGACCGGTGGGGCATAAGGAAGGAGGCTCCGCGCTGCATGTGAGAGTTTCGCGCGAGCTGTTAGAAGGTTTTGAGCGTTAGCGCTAAAGCGCGGGCTCCTTCGCCCGGATGGAGGGCGCCAGGGCACGCTATGGGCTTTTGTTCAGCCAGAACCCCAAGGGGCTACCGTTGCCGAAGTGCCGCTACCGTTGCAGCTACGTAGCGAACAGCCGCCTGACGACGACGTGGTGATCATACGTGGTGGGTTGCTCACCGCTGCGAGCGCCGAACGCGCTGCTGCCAGGTCGTTCAGGCTTATGGGGTTGCTCGGGTTCTCCGTCGAGGCCGCGATCGGGAAAAGCGTGCTCGAGGCCTGCCGCTCGAGCGAGCGCTTGGGCCGCTATCGCCATGTGCAGCTGTCAACTTTTGGCCGCCTACGCGGCGCTGGTTTCTTGATGCTGGCCACTTTCGACGGCTCCCACTTTACCGTGGTCCTCCCGGACTTGTCCGAGATGACGGTCGCCCGGCTCTTGAGTTGCTTCGACGCCCCTGTGCCCAACCCGGGACGCCCAGCCGAGAGGTAACCTGGCAGGTGATGGTCCCGCTCGAGCCCGACCTTGAGGTCGATTTCATGGACATTAGAGATGGCGGACGGCTTTGGGCGCGGCTGGAAGATGCCCGCCCCGGCTTCGTGCCTGTGGCGGGCCGTTACTTGACGGTGGGTTGCGAGGACGCTGAGCCCGCAGTTGCGCGGGTGTTGTGGGTCAACGCCGACGGCGATATAGAGCTCGAGGTCCTCCCCGGCGACGTGAGCTCGCATCGAGACTTGCTTGCGTTCAGCTGAGCGCTTGACGAGGCCGGGAGCGGCTAGCGCGGTCCTGGCATCGCTAAGGAGCGCTGTAAAAGGAACGCTGTCCAAGCTTAGCCCCGGAGGAGTGACCACACTCGGTCCTCATAAGTCGGAGCTGAACTCCTCCACAAACCCGAAGTTACGTCCGTTTTGAGGGCGGGTTTGGCACTTGAGCAGTGTCGAGAGGAGCGAAGGCCAACCTCTAACACCTTCCTCCAGAGGCGATAAAGGTGCACGAACCACCAAGCTCGCCGTCCCGACGCCGCTCCAGCGCCAAGCGTTCGAGCTGATCGGCGTGCTTGCCTGTCCCTATCGAGCTGAAGGTCATGTAGACAGGGCCCGACCCCCGCTCTTTACCAAGCACCCTGTTCAGTAGGGGTGTTTCGCGTCAAGGCAGCAGTAACTTGGCTCGTACCGAGCTGACCACCCGTTTCATGCCCAAGCTAATCCTCATCATGCCCACGGTGGTCATTTGCACGCTTGGCGCAGGCTTTCAGTTGGCTCGTCACGAGGGCTACCAGTACTCGGGCTACCCAGAGCACGCTTGGGTGTGGTGGCCTCGTTCGCAGTAGTCGCGCTCCTGACCGATGTTCGTTTTTATCTACGACCGTACGAGCGGTGCCACCCTCGCGGTACTTGTAGCGACGCTGGTCGTTTTTGCCTT
>JBMFUG010000199.1:0-1877 GCA_049966695.1 Acidimicrobiales bacterium
TCATAGCCAGCCCTTTGGCCGTTCAGCCTTGCCCGGTAGATGCCTTTTGCACTGACGTACAGCCGAGCGCGCCTAAGCGGGGCTGTGGCATCGAGTTGGAACTCCTTACGCAGCTGGCACGGTGGCGCGAGGTAAGCAGTCGCACGGGACTGCCAGCGTCCTTCTGGTGGGTTGGCGGAGCGGGCCAGCCGGGCTCGGCCGATCCAGGCGGCTTGCCAATCATCGGCTAGCAATAGGCCGGTTTCGAACCAAGACCCGACTGCTCTGCCCTCTTGGCCGCGTTGGTCGCGAACCTGGACTGACCACTCGTATTTCATGGCCGATTGTAGGGGTTCACCGGCGTACACCAGGCCGTGGACTGTTGCCCCTTCTTGCCAGCTGGTGTCCCAGACCACGCGACCGGGCCCGTCACCTGAGGCCAATGACACGACTTGTACCCTGTAGGCACCCTGGTGCAGCGCTGGGCTGTGGGCTGCCAGCTTCCAGCTGAGCAAGGGCCGGGCGCTGCCAATGCCGAGAGGGCAGGAGCGGTGCTCGCATTGCAGGCCATAGGGCCGGATGGTCACCAGGTGACCTCGTTGCTGTTCATAGCTTGAGAGCTCCGGCGGTCATACCACCTACGAAGTAGCGCATGGTGGTGCCTACGAGCAAGAACAGCGGTGCAATTGCGATCACGTATGCGGCGAACACCTGCCCACCGTTGGCGGTGGAGAAGCCGAGAGTGCTGACGAAGGCTTGTAGGCCGGCTGAAATGGTGAACTGGCTTGTGTTTTTCAGTATGACCTCGGGCCAGATGTAGTCGCCCCAGATGCTGATGCACATGAGCACTGTACCGGTGAGAAGTACAGGCCGAGTGAGGGGGGCAACGACGCGCAAGAGGATTTGGGATTCGCGGGCGCCGTCGAGACGTGCGCTCTGCATTATCTCGCTCGGCACTTGTTCGAAGAAACTGCGGAAAATGAGCACCAATAGGGGTTGAGCTGAGGCAGCGTAGGGCAGAATGAGGGCCCACCAGCTGTTGTACAAACCGAAGTCCTTCATCTCCAGGAACAGCGGGATCAGGGTCAGGCTCCATGGGATCATCAACAGGGCTAGGTACGCGGTGAAGACGAGCGACTTGCCCCGGAAGTGCACCTGGGCGAAGGTGTACGCTCCGAGCGCTGCTGCTGTTACGCCGATGACGACGGATGCAGCGGCCACGATTATCGTGTTCAGGAGCGAGGTGTCGATCCCCGACCAGGCATTGACGTAGTTTTGCACGTCGAACTGAGTGAACAGGGCGAACACGTCCCCAGTCACTAGGCGAGCGCCGCTCTTCAAGGAATTGGACAGGACGAAGACGATCGGGAAGTAAGTCATTACCAACAGGACTGCTCCCGCCGTCACCGTGAAGCCCGTGAGGGCGCGCCGACGTTGCCTGGCAGCGCGGCGCACCCTCACAGTCCCCAGCTGGTTCATTGGCTACTTGTACTTGGCGAGGTCTACGTGGTTTTGTGCCGCCCATTGGTTGGCCGCAGTAGTGAGCAGCGACTGCCACTGTGACGAGAACTGGGAGAACGACAAGTCACTGGACAGGTAGGCGCTTATCAGGCGGAGCCCCTCGTTGACAGCACTTTGGGACAGTACACCCTCAAGCAGGCCTTCAACGACGGTGATGGTCTTACCGGTGGGCACCAACTGGCTCATGCCGACGGAACCACCTACAGGGGCGGTGGGCTCGACCGGTATGAAGGCCCCGTTGCCCTCGTTCTTCACTATTGCCCCGAGGTGTTGCGGGGTATAGAGCCAGGCGAGGAAGTTCATGACGACGCTCGTCTTGTACGGGGTCATGGTGTGGTCGGCCTTTTCGGTGGTCACGGACCACTCTGGGAAGCCGT
>JBMFUG010000200.1:0-1804 GCA_049966695.1 Acidimicrobiales bacterium
GCCTTTCGCATGCCTAGCGTCCTGCGCGACGTCGCGCTCCCTTCGAGCGCACCTTCTACAGCCGGAAATCGTAGGTGTAAAGCGGCGTGCACCACGCCTTACCAGCTTAGGGCGCCCCCGAAAACGTCAGAAGAGCCACTTATAAGCGCACGGGCAGGACCAGTTCCCCAGCTTTTCCGGGCCCACGACCACACACGCGAACTACAGCACTTGGGCCCCAACGAGCGCGTCTGTCGGCGTCTTTATATCGTCCCATATCGCAATCAATGCCATGTAGCATAAATAGTGACATCCGCGACCACTCGGCAACAGATGTTATCAGCACACTGCCCAAACCCTGTCGTGCCAAAACAACCACACTTTAGAGCCGCTTGCCTTGACGAAGACGCTAACGCTCAATCGGCCGGTGCACTATATCGGCCAATAATTACACCACCGGCCTTCCAAGACGACCTCTTCACCTGCTACCAGCACACGTAACCCCCGTCTACGAGGAGATCTATGCCCGTGCAGAACCTGGAAGCCTCTGAGGCTAAGAACACAGCGGGACCAACCATGTCGTCCACCGTGGCTATGCGGTGAAGTGGGGTCTCTTCAGCAAACGCCGCTAGACGGTCCGCCATTCCCGGTTTCTGGTTGATCGGAGTAAGCGTATAGCCAGGGCTCAGAGCGTTCACGCGTACACCTCGACGCGCCCACTCCATCGCTAAGCTCCTCGTGAGGTGGACCACGGCAGCCTTTGAGGCGTTGTAGTGGGCTTGAGTTAGTCCCCTGTTAACTATCGTGGCGGATATAGACCCCACGTTAATTATCGACCCTCCCTTATGCGCAAGCATAACTCTCGCTTCAGCGGTAGCCGAGATAAAGACGCCGGCCAGGTTGACGTCCACAACACGACGGAACGTCTCGGGATCCATCTCCTCTGCCGGAGCAGTACCATGAATACCCGCACAGTTCAGGCCCACTGTCAGGACGCCTAGCTCCTCGACCGTCCTCGCGACAGCGCTCTCGACGCTATCGCGGTCGGTAACATCACCCTCCAAGGCAACTGACCGCCGGCCCAACTGTTCAACTTCGGCACAGGTTTCCTGCGTTGCAGCAGGGTCGATATCAAAGCAGCCAACTGCCGCGCCGGCCTCGGCGAAGCCAACTGCGAGCCTCCGTCCAATGCCGCTACCAGCCCCCGTCACAAAGGCGACAGCGCCTGCTAGCTCGCACATCCCCATTATTCTCTCCTCTTCTTTCGGGTCGCACTACTCACACCGGACTGGCCCGGGCATAAGTCATATGGCGAACAGCAGGCAGTTTACTTGCTTATGAGCAGCACTGCGACCGCCCGCCAAGTACCGCTCTTTCGCACAATCAGTGAAGCTTGGTGCGCGCTTTCCGAGATAGCGAACGGTACTTAGCCTGGATCCACCGCCTAGGGACGTGTAGTTCCGCCTGAGCAGCCACCAAAAGTTGCCTCCGGCCTGGGAGAATTGGTGTCGGTGAAACAACCGATCGACCCAGGGACGGAGGCACCTTTTAGATGAGACGATCATCGCGCAACTTGGACCGCTTGGAGGTCACTTTCGACGGCCCCAGGGCGGTGGCCAACGGCGGGCTCGTGCTGCCCATGACGCTCGCTGACCGGCTCGGGCTGGCCGAGCTTGTAGATGAGAACGTGCACCTGGGCGATGCCCCGGGCCACGCCAACGTCGGCCAGAAGGCGATGGCGCTCGTGGCCTCTGCCTTGGTGGGCGGCGACTCGATAGACGACGCCGGGGTGCTGCGGACCGGGCGCGCCGACGCCCTGCTCGGG
>JBMFUG010000201.1:0-1738 GCA_049966695.1 Acidimicrobiales bacterium
CGTTCGTTCTCCTTTGGTGTGGGTACGTATGTTCGGTAGTTTGGGCCCTGCGGGCATAAACTGCACCTGTCCGTGCTGGGCGAGGCGCCTGCGGTGGGCAACGTGCTTGCACGCGTCAGAGCAGTACAGCCGTTGCCGCCCAGTCCTTGGCTGGCTTATCGGCTTGTCGCACACCGCGCAGGTCCCCGGGAGCGCCGGACGGCCGCTGAGCAGCTCGTTGACGCGCTCGGCCATGTGCTCGGCATTCCTCTGGCTCAAGTTGGCTGTGATGACGAGGCAACGCCCGTCCTCAGCCCGGAGGCGCACGACCCATTGCCGGCCCGGTGTGCGTGAGCTGCCCAGCTCTGCGGTCGCTGTCACTAAACTCATATGGTTTAGTGTAGTTGTGCCGTCACGAAAGCGCTGGAGTTACGTCTTGGGCCGTGGCCTGGCGGGCGGCGTAGGCCGCCTCGTGCTCCACCGGGGGTACGTCGCCGAGGTAGCCGTGGAGGCGCTCGTTGTTGTACCAGTGCACCCACGACAGCGTGGCCAGTTCGACATCGTCTGTTGTCTTCCATGGGCCCCTTATCAGCTCGGTTTTGTAAAGCCCGTTCACCGTCCCTGCCAGCGCATTATCGTAAGAACCGCCGGTACTGCCTATAGAGGGGGCCGCGCCAATTTCGTCCAGCCTTTCACCAAAACGCAAACTGGTGAACTGGCTGCCGGCGTCCGAATGCGCAATTAAGCCTTCCAAGCGGGCACCTCGCTGCCAGCGGGCCATCTCCAGGGCGTCGAGGGCCATCTCGGTGCGCATGTTGGCTGCGACCGTCCAGCCCACGATCATGCGGCTGAAGGCGTCCACGATGAAACAGACGTAGGCAACTCCCTGCCAGGTCGCGACATAGGTCAGGTCCGTGACCCACAAGGCGTTGGGGCGGCTGGCCACGAAGTTGCGCTTCACCCTGTCAGGCGCCCTGCTCGAAGCTTTGCCTGGCCTGGTAGTGACGACCCTGCGGTCCCGGCGCGCACCACGGGTGCCGGCTTGGCGCATGAGCCGGGCCACCTGGTCACGTCCGACGTCGTAGCCGGCTCTTTGCGCTGCCTTCCACAGCTTGTGGGCGCCGTAGACCGAGCAGTTGGCACTCCACAGCGCCAACAGCAACGGGAGGAGCACGGCGTCTTTGAGCGAGCGGGCTGACGGCTCGCGCGACTTGGCGGCGTAATAAGTGCTCGGGGCCACCTGCAAGGTCTTGCAAATGGGCTCGACCCCGAGCTCTTCGCGGTTGTCGTCGATAAAGCGCACGGTCATCTCTGTGGGCGGTCGAGCCCCGCCGCAAAAAAAGCTGAGGCCCGGCGAAGTATTTCATTGGCGCGCCGCAGCTCTTTGTTCTCCTGTTCGAGCTCTCTTATGCGCTCGGCGTCGGAGGTGGTCGTGCCTGGGCGCTTGCCTTCATCGATGTCGGCTTGGCGCAGCCAGCTCCGCACAGAGTCCTCGCCATAGCCGAGCTGGCGCGCCACCCGGCCGACGGTCCCCGCTTCGGTGCCGAGCTCCTTTCGGAGCTGGCGGACCAGGCGCACTGCCTGCTCCTTTTCCTGGTCGGTGTACCGGCGGGACGCCGGGTGCTTGACAGGCTCTTTGGTTGACATAGCTCCATCCTTCCTTCCGAGGTACGGAGCCTCCAAGGAACCCAGGGGGCTTCAAGGTCCCGAGGGTACTGGGGGCCGGCACCCAACGCCCGAGCAAGGCGTCGGCCCGGCC
>JBMFUG010000202.1:0-1739 GCA_049966695.1 Acidimicrobiales bacterium
CTGCGACCCTGCGGGTTGGGGTGGCGAGAGGGAGGTTCCCAAGCGGGCTGAACCCGCAAGGGGCTGAGTACCGATCCGGGCGACGCTGGCGGACCGGCTCGTAGTAGCGACGAAGTCCCTGCTGGGCGCGGTGGGGGTGGAGCGAAGGGGTCGGGTCATCTGTGGCTTTGTTCGTGGGTCAACTGGGCGTAAGCCCGGAAGGAGCTTCATGGACGAGTTGAAGTCGTCAGGAAAGTCGTTCGAGATTTCCAAGAGGGAGGTGTGGGAGGCCTATCGGCAAGTGAAGGCCAACAAGGGTGCACC
Source organism: Acidimicrobiales bacterium (assembly GCA_049966695.1). Lineage (GTDB taxonomy): Bacteria > Actinomycetota > Acidimicrobiia > Acidimicrobiales > Palsa-688 > JAKAWM01. The sequence continues at coordinate 304 of JBMFUG010000202.1, forward strand.
GGGCGTCGACGAGGTGACGCTCGACGAGTTCGAGAAGGATCTGAAAGACAACCTCTATCGGATCTGGAACCGGATGTCCTCGGGCAGCTACTTCCCGCCCCCGGTGCGAGCGGTGGAGATACCGAAACCGCACGGCGGAGGCACCAGGATGCTCGGGGTGCCCACGGTCCGGGCATAAAGCCCGGCCTTCCAAGTCCAGCCCAATTTCGGACTTCGTTGTCGTAACCCACCCGTTCCACCCGCTGGCCGGCCAGAGCCTGCCTGTCATCTTCGAAAAGCGCCGGCAGGGTGCCGAGCGGGCCCTCGTCTGCGAGGGAGGCCCCGCTGGGCGGGTGACCCTCGCGGCGGCCTGGACCGACCGGGCGCCTGCATTGTTGGCCCACCGCCTGGGGGCCGAGGGGCTGGTAGAGCTGGCCGAGCTCGTAGCCGCCATCCAGGATCCACCACTCGTAGAAGGCGATGTGCCATGATCTTGTATGGCAATGACAGACAAGAGACAAGACCCTGCTCAGCGCACCACCCGTCAGCTGCGGGCACGGCGCCGGCGCCTGGCGCGCAACCTGCCCGAAGTCGAGGGGCTCATCTCCGGTGCGGTGGTGGAGCAGAAAAGGCGTTGTGGGAAGGAGGGGTGCCGGTGCAATTCGGGCGAGCTGCACGGGCCTTATACATATGTGGTCCTGCCGCGGGCCGCCGGGCGTACCCGGACGGTCTACGTGCCCGCGGGTGCCGCCGAGGCAGTGCGGGCCGGGGCGGCGGCATCGGCGCAGCTAAGGGCGATAGTGGAGGAGATATCGGCCATAAACATCGAGCTTTTGTCCAGGGGCGAGCTCGTCTAGGTGGCCCTTGTCCCCGAAGCCGTCGCCGTTGTCGCCAACATGGCTGTGGCCGCGCTGGAGGGCGGCTATGAGGGGGGCAGAAAAGGTCACCTCGTCCTACCTGGAGAGGACAGCGCTTGTTTACCTACGCCAGTCCTCGATGGCACAGGTGCGCGAGAACACCGAGTCCACAGCGCGCCAGTACGCGCTCGCAGAAGAAGCCGTCCGTCTCGGTTGGCCTCGCCACAAGGTGGAGGTGATCGACGCCGACCTCGGGCTGTCGGGCCGCTCTGCCGAGCACCGCGACGGGTACAAGGAGCTCGTCGGCAGGGTCTGCCTCGGCGAGGTGGGGGCTATCTTCGGCTTGGAGATCTCCCGCTTCGCCCGCTCCTCGGCAGATCTGAGCCGCCTGCTCGAGCTAGCCCGCCTCACCGAGACCTTGGTCGTCGACGCGGACGGGATCTACGACCTCTCGGACTTCAACGACAGGATGCTCTTGGGGTTGAAGAACCAATGGAGCGAAGCAGAGCTCCACTACCTGGCCTCCCGCCTCCAGGGAGCCAAGAGAGCAGCTGCCGAGCGGGGAGAGCTGCGTTTCCCGTTGCCCGTCGGCTTCGTCTA
>JBMFUG010000203.1:0-1729 GCA_049966695.1 Acidimicrobiales bacterium
GCACGCACGAGGGGGAGTTCTTGGAGGACATCTCCCGGGTCTGCGGGGACTGGGACGCCCTGGCGACGTCGCTTTCTACCGCCCGGGGCGGGCCCGGTAGCGGGGGACGGACCTATACCGCCTCCACGAGGCGCGAACGCGTCCTCGACGTCCCGACGCTCGCAGCGCTACCGCCGTCGCGGGCGGTCGTGATGCCCTCTGGTACCTACCCGCTCGTCGTGCGCAAGGTCGCCTGGCACCAAGACAAAGCCCGCCGCCGGGCAACGCCTGGGGCTGCTTCGCTGGCCTCGGTGCTGCCAGGTAACGCCGGAGCTGTCACCGCCGAGGCGCCATGAAGACAACGCCGCTCAGCAAGGAAGACCAGCACGGACAACAGGAGGCCAGCCCTATGTACATGACCACTGCACTCTCCAACCCTGTTGGCCGTGAAGAAGAGCCGCTCGAAGGGCCGGCCCCCGCTGCGGGTAGTAGCGCTTGTGCCACAGAGCTGACGGTTACCGAGGCGCCAAAGCCTCGCTTTGCCAACGTGGTGGGCTTCGTCGAGCGCTACTTGGCCCCGGTCGCTACGACGCGCCTTGGCGGTGCGGCCGTGTGGTGCCCTTACTGGTGGGAGCACCCTGGCGCGGTGCTGCGCCTCGAGGCCTTATGGCGCTCCTGGGAGGCCCTACGCCTACAGCCAGGCGGCATGTCCACTTGGTGGACGGGCCATTACGACCCCCATATGCGCGTACTGCTCGACGCAGACCGCGGCCCTTTCTACCGCTGCCAAAAAGCCCATACCCCCGCCGTAGCGCTGAGCACCGTCCCGCCCCCGCCCGGCTGGCCCAAACCGGCCGCAGCACCAAGCAAAGGAGCCTGAGGTGCCAGAGATAGGCCCCCTCGACCACTACGTAGGCAGGCCTGAGCCCGATGCCGCCGAAGAAGTGCACGCCGAAGCAGACAAGCTGGCCCGGGTCGCAATAGCTGCTGGCGAGGCCATGGCCCGCTCCCGTGCCCAGCGCGGGGCTCGGGAAGCCAAGGCCCTTGCAGATAACGCCAAAGCCGACCTCGTCGGTGCCGTGAGCGACCTCGAAAAAGCCCGAAGCACTGCCGCCGGTGCTGAACCAGGTAGCGCCGCTCAGCCCACCAAGGCGAGCACCCTGGAGGGGGCCACAAGCCCAACAACCGAGACCGAGGAACTACTGGGCATGTCAGGGCCGCCGACGAGCACCGCGGTAATACCGGATGCCACAGGGCCCACAGCAAGCGCCGACCTTGGCCAAACCAGGGTGCCCAGAGCCGAAGGCCCCCTCACATTGGCCGAGCTCCTCGACGCATCGCACCCTTTCAGCATCAGCGAGGAACTAGCCGCCGCCCAGCTCCGCACCTCCAGCACACCGGCTGCAGCGGCCTTGGCCAATGAGGCGGGCCTTGTTGCTGACATCGGCCTCCGTTGAGTGGCTGCCCAAGCTTGACCCGCCGCGTAGGGCCGGTCGTCGCCGGTAGGGGTGGACGGCTCCCCATTGGGGGGCCGGCCATCAGGAAACAGCGGGCCGAAAGAGAGGGGCGAGAAGGGTCTGCCCGGGGGTTAGCGCGGTCGAAAAGGCGATGTGCCTGAGCTGGGTGTTTGTGTCCGACCAACCGCCCGGAACCGCTACTGTCGATCGGCTTGCGCACGTCAAGCTGCAGCGAAAGCATCGCCACCGTGCGGCCTACGGTACCTCTGAGCTGCCGACATGGCACGCCGGAC
>JBMFUG010000204.1:0-1709 GCA_049966695.1 Acidimicrobiales bacterium
GCTCCGTCCCTGCTTACGGAGAGGCTCGGCCCAACGCTCGACCGCCCTCAACAGGGGTACGCCCGGCCGCTTGCCGACTAGGAAACGCCCAACCGGCACGATCAGGTTGCCTTGGCCATGGCGAGCCACAACAGCGTGGCGGCCAAAAGCGCTCACGCCCCTGTCGACCCCCAAAGTGGCCACAGCCCTGACGAAGTCGAGCCCCGAGCGGACCTCCGAGCCTCCCCAAGCGGCTTTGCCCTCTCCTATGAGCCTGGCCACCTCGGCGGCGGTCGCGGGTTGGGCCCACAGCGGGGCCCAAATCTCTTTGCCCTCCTTGCCACCCTCGTCGCGCGCCTCAGAACTGTAGCCAACCGCGCTGGCGTCGACAGTGAAAGGGACCGCAGCACGAGCGGTCCCCCATCCGAGGCGCCGGGCGGCACCAGACGCGAACATGACCGCCCCTTCTACGGCCAGCACCATGTCCCAAGGGTTAGACAGCGCGCCGGCGTCACCTTCGGGTCCAGAGTTGGCGCCGCCAGCCTGGCCTGGGTCGAACTGGCCGATCTTCAGCTCCACAAGCTGGGCACCCCCGCTCCCGAAAAGCGCCGCTTCAACCAAAGCACGTGCCGCCGTCCGGCTGGTCGGGCCTCGCGTGCCGTCTGGGGGCGGCAGCGCCAGCTGCAAGGCACGGGCGAAGGTGACCGAGAACTCGTTGCGGCCCATCGCGCCCCCGGTACCGAGCAGCGCTGGGTACTGCAGGCCCTCGCCAGCAAGGACCGCCACGGCGTCGAGCCAGGCCACTGCGGCATCTGGCAGCTCAGCTCTGCAGCGCATCACGAGCTCACGCTTTAGCTTCTTGCCCACCTCCTCGCGGGCGAGCCCTGTACGCTCAGCCAAGTCATTGACCACCGACTGGGCGACCTCCCAGGCTTGGCTGTAGGTGGACAAGCGGTCTTCGCCCCTTGCCAGCAGCGCCTGGACCGCCTCGCTCAACTTGCCCTTGGTGAGGCCTGTGTCCTTGTTCCACGGGCTTACCACTGGCGTGGGCTGGTACTCGTCGAGAAGGAAGCTGACCAGGCCGGGCCTGTCGAGCACAGAGCGCAGCTCGAAGTGGTCCCCAGGCCAGCTGCCGAGCGCCCTCGGGTCTTTTTGCTCGCTCACCAGGCGCAAGACGCCCAAAGCTTTCAAGTACTGTGCGATGGGCTCCGGCCGGCAGCCTTCCAGGGCCAAAGTGATGGTCAAGGTCTGCCCTCCATGCCAAGCGCGCCCGGTGCCTTTGGTGGCCCGCTGGCTGCGGGCACCCCCGCGCTGGCGCGCCAATCGGCAAGTCGCACGACCGACTCGGCAAAGCCCAGTCGGAACGGCCCGAGATCTGGGTTGTCACGCAAAGCCAACATGCGGGCAGACCAGGAGCTACCGTCACCCGCGTCCCCTCCGAGCAGCATGGGGCCCAGCGATAGGCCGACTGCCGGGAGCACACCAAGCGGGGTGCTGACCTCGGGCAACTGGTCGCCCTCGCACACCCCGAGCGCGCACAGGCGTCCTTCCTGGCCCTCGGCTTCCTCTCCCGGCAAGGACCGGAAACCGAGCCTCGCCCGGCCATGGTGCGACGCCACCAAGTACGCCACAAGGTCGGTGCTGCCGTCGGCAAGCCATCCCAGGCCCATCTCGGCTGCCTGCAAAAGGCCGAGGGCAGAGGCCAGCTCGTGGCGGAACCAACGTCGGCT
>JBMFUG010000205.1:0-1702 GCA_049966695.1 Acidimicrobiales bacterium
TCGATCAAGTGTCGGCTGCTTCCTCCACGTCACGTTCGGTGTGCGCCCGAGGTCGTCGAGCGGACCTGAATGTTTACCGGGCCAGGTGGCGGCCCTTGGCCAGGTGGCGGCCCTTGGCCAGGTGGCGGCCCTTGGCCAGGTGGCGGCCCTTGGCCAGGCTGAAAGCTGCTCCTTACACGAGGCATGCCTATCGTTTGAGCAAAGTCTAACGGGTTAGCAAAAAAGAAGTATTCGCACCGCGAGGGCCGACTGGGTCGTCAGCCAGTATCTTGGACTTTGTAATATGCTCACCCAATATAACCCATATAACTAATATCCATCACGGCTTCACAAAGTCCAGCCACTGCTAGTACAATAACTGTGCAGAGGTGGTGGGTATGTGCCGCTTTCTACGTCTTGGTTTTTGGTCAGCCGTCACCGGGGCGCTCGCGCTCATTGTTTTCGGCGGCCTGACTGGTTGTTTCCCGGCCCTCGTGGTAGGCCCCGTGCTGGCGTGGGTCGCTCTTGTCCTGTTCGGCGCCGCGTGCCTATCTGCGCCGCCGGGCCAGGGCAAAGTGCCAAGTACGTTAGTGAGAGCTGGACGACGCTTGCGACGTACAGATACCGGCCTATTGGTGCGCGTTGACGGCCTCAAGGTCACCGCCGTCTTCGTACTGGGACGTGAGGTCCTTGCTTGCCTTGACGGCGGTGAGGGGTACCGTTCCAACGCCAAAGGGGGCTTGCGCGAAGGCTGGCCAGAGGGCAAGCCCATATTCCTAACCTGGCATGGCCAGGGCGGCTGCTCGGTCGCGAAGCTGGTCCAGCGCTTGAAGACTTGGCAGGCGGCCGGTACAACACTTTGTCTTTTAGGTGCCAAGGGGTGTTCCAGCCTCGTACAAGATGACCACCACTGGGTCGACCTTCCTGAGCTGCTGACGGTGCCTTAGGCCTGTTTGGTCGCGGGACAGGCCAGGCTGGCAGCGTTGCCAACGGCGCCAACCGCTCGGTGCGGTTTCACCTGGCGGATGGGCCCAAGTGCAGGCATGCCACCGCGGGCAGCCTAAGGGGTGCAGCGAGTGCTAAAACGCCCTAGTGGCGAAGGAGCTCGCCATGAACCGCCTCTAAAGGGCTGATGGCTCCTGCATTGCACATTACGGGCAGGAGGTGGAGCCGATGGGCCAGTTGAGGTGTTCCTGGCGGTTTTTAGTGCAGGCCATCACTCCGGCTTGGCTCAGATCTCCTGGTGGCAACGAGAGCCCGTGTTGACCTGAGAGCCTAGGAGGCACCATGACTATCACAGTGCACAACGTCCACGCGGTACAGATCCTCGATTCCAGGGCGAGGCCTACCCTGTCTGTCAGCCTGACCTGCGAAGGGGGTGCGGTGTCCCGAGCTGGGGTGCCATCGGGGGCCTCCACGGGTTCTCGTGAAGCAGTCGAGCTGCGTGACGGTGACAAGTCCCGTTTCCGGGGGCAGGGAGTGCTGAAAGCGGTTGCCAACGTCAATGGGGAAATCGCTGAGGCCTTGACGGGACGTACTTTTGCCGATCTCGCCCACATAGATAAGGCCTTGATCGACCTAGACGGCACTGGGAACAAGTCTCGCCTCGGTGCCAACGCCGTTGTGGGAGTATCGATAGCCGCGGCGAGAGCCATTTCTATTATGAGCGGCGTGCCCCTCTGGCGCACTTTCGCTGCTGCCGGTACGGAGCCACGGTTGCCAG
>JBMFUG010000206.1:0-1700 GCA_049966695.1 Acidimicrobiales bacterium
CTGCCTAAAGCTGGGGGCCGCCTCTGCACGCCAGAAACAACGGCCTGCTCAGGTTAGTTTTGTCGCTAACCCGCCAGGGGTTACCTGCGGAAATGCTCTTGACAGGAGTCCTTCGGGAGGGTTCAGGCGGGCCGGCGTGCAATGAGCGTGCAATATTGAAGTCGTAAGTAGGCAACGCTCGGGGCGCTCTGGCCTTGTGGCCTAGACAGCAGCCAGCAGGTCTTCGTCGTTGTCGAACCTCGTAACCCTGCCGGCCACGAGGTCGTCGAGCGCGCTCTTGAGCTTCGCTTGCCACTCGGGTTCCCAGACCCACGCCCGGTCTGGGCCTATGGCACCGGTGGCGAGCTCACGCAAGATCACGGGTGCTCCGTCGATCGCCTCCTCGGGGAGGTCGTCAACGATCTGGTGCAACTCGGTCCTGGTCACCACACCCATTCTGCCCGTGGGGCTAGCGCCGCTGACAGCCTCGCGGGCCTCCAGATTTGGAGCCCGCTCGCACGCAGCGGGGTTCCCCAGGAATAGTGGGCACGGGCTATGCCGCTTCCTGTCTACGAGCCAAGGCTAGTTCATAGCCGATTGGGCTCTGCCCCCCAGCCTTGGCGCAGCGGCGCTGGTGGTTGTAGAAGGCGACGTTGCCGGCCCGGGCCTTGACGACGTGGTTGAGGCAGTCGGGGACGGTCTCGCTGCGCATGTGGTCAGCGACGGCAAAGCCGAGGACGCGCGACGAGCCCTCGTCTCTGATCGCGCACATTTAGGCCCACCCTTCACCCAGGCGCATGTGCGTTATGTCCGAGTTGAGCAGCTCGTTGACGGCATCGGGGGAAAGCCCCGGTTGAACAGATCGGGCGGGTAGGGCGCGCCCGGCTCGGGCTGGGTGGCGAGCTTGAACAGCCGGGGGCTGACCCTGACGATGCCGGGAGCCGCGATGGAGCCGGCGACCGTGCCCTCGCTCACAGCCACACCGGCCTCGTGCAAGTCGCCGGTGACCCGGGGTGACCCATAGTGCCGCCCGGGGCTTTGTGCTCCAGGGTGAACTTGCGCCTCGTGGTCCCCCATTGGTCGACATCCTTTCAGCTGGCCTCCTGGTCAGCCGGTCAGGTACCCACTTAATCTGGGGATCCTCAGTTCTGCGTTACCTGCCCGGCGTGGAGTTTTGTACCAAGTCCCCGCCGGCACAGACGGTTACTCGACGGGGCGGCCCTTTGGGAGGTCCCGGCTCAATGCTCGGCTGAGAGCCAGGAGGGTGCTGTAGGGTGCTTGGCCCAACGGCTGGACAGCTACGTGGTCCGCACCAGCGTCTAGGTGGGCAGTGACCCCTTGGGCGAGGGTGTCGGCGTTGCCGTGGCACACCAGCGCGTCGACAAGCCGGTCGCTGCCACGGTGGTCAAGGTCAGCCTCGGGCCATCCGAGCCGGAGCAGGTTGTGACGGTAGTTTTTCAGCTGCAGGTAGCGCTCTAGGACCGCGCGAGCGGTTGCCCGGGCCTCGCTTTGGTCCTCGCTCAGCAGGACCTTTTGCTCCGGGGCAAGCAGCGGGCCGGTCCCGAGGGCCTGGCGTGCGGAGCGGGTGTGCTCGGGTGTGGTGAGGTAGGGGTGCGCACCAGCAGCCCGCTTTGACGCGAGCGCCAACACCGTTGGGCCTAAGGCCAATACCGTTTATTTAGAGTGACGGCTGTGGTAGTCTGGCCCCGTGCCGAGAGCAG
>JBMFUG010000207.1:0-1671 GCA_049966695.1 Acidimicrobiales bacterium
GGACCGGGTGGTACCTACGCTGGTCTAGCCGGCGCAGGATGTCGAGGTTCACCTTGTCAGCACCCCCGACCTTCAGCCACGGCACGATAAACAAGATGCCCGCAGCACGAGGGCGGCGCACTCGTAGCCGCGGGGTTACCTGGTTTGATGGGTTCCCGCCTGGGGCGCTGCGCAGATTGGGCCGCGCCAGGGCCCGAGCAGTGCGGTACGTAGTGACGGCGCCAGGCACACGCGATGCAATTTGGAACCCGCGCCACTTGACCCAGGCCTCTAAGCCGTCGTGCCTCACCACAGCAACGTCCCTCCACAGGGCACGTACGGCCACATTGCCGAGCGACGTTCGCGCGAAACGGCGCGCCAACTCGCTGCCATCGATGCCGATCCTGCTCCGACGAGCCGACGTTGTCGCCCCCGGATGTCGAAGACGGACCATCTCGACCAGCTCATCGTGGTTTGCCAGTGCGTCGAGGTACGTGGACTGCTGCTTCACGCGATAATGGAAAAGCGGCTCGGGCAACTGGTGGGGCACGGCGCCAGCTTCCAGGAGCTGGAGCCAGAAGTCCCAGTCCTCGTAAGAGTGCAGTGAGGTCTCATAGCCGCCGGTACGTTGCCAGAGCTCCTTTCGGAACACTCCAGCAGGTCCCGAGCGGTTTTGAAGCCACCAGTCATGGGGCTTGGCAGTGGCCAAGGGTGCCCACAGCTCGTCGCTCAGCCCGAAGCACTGCACCCACGTAGTAACGAAACCAACATCAGGGTGCCTCTCCAGGACCCACGCAGCCTTCTCGAGGTACGTTGGGTCGACACGGTCGTCGGCATCGAGGGGCAGTATGTAACGGCCGGATGCTGCACGCATCCCGGTGTTCCTCGCGCTTGATAATCCTGCGTTGGCTTGGCGTATGACCCTGAGCCCCTCGGTGCCTAGCTGGCCAACCATGTCGATTGTCACGGGGTCCGTCGAGCCGTCGTCCACAACGATGATCTCGACATCTTCTAGGGTCGAGCGACGTACGCTGTCGACGGCCTCGCGTACGTACTCACCCTGGTTGTAGAGGGGGATGACAACAGAGACAACAGGTTGTGGCACGTCCATTTTCACTCCGATATGATCGATGGCACAAATAGTGGTTTTCGTCCTGCTCCCACGGGACGCTCTGCCTGAAGAGACTAGCGTCCGCCTTTATTCCGCTGCACCTGCTGCTACACGAGGCGCTTGTCCAGCTCTGCTTGAAGTGCCGACCGCAGGCTGCGCAGAGCAAGCTCGCGCGCCACGGCCCTCTCGTCTGCAAGCTCCTGTGCAAGCGCGAGCTCTGAGTTCCTCCTCAGCAGCAACGCGCCGCGCTCTTCTGGGAGCACAGCAGCCGCCAATAGCCGGGCAAGCTCACGCCCCTTGGTCATCGGGTCAGCCACCAGGTCCTCGTAGTGCACAATCATCACTTTCGTCCCGCTAAGTTCGCTTGCCAGCGCCTCCCAGTACAGCTGCCACAGTGCGAGCGACACATAGACAGGGCGCGCGTCCCTGTCCCGTTGAGAAGTCGCGACCGAGGTTGCCCCGGTCGGCGTGCAATTTCAGGTAGCGGTCCCCCACCTGGAGCCTGCCATCTGGTAGGTCTCGGGTCTCGCAGAAGGCAACCCAACAGGAGGAAGACCGCTATGACCAAGTACTACCAGACT
>JBMFUG010000208.1:0-1666 GCA_049966695.1 Acidimicrobiales bacterium
AGGAGATCATCGAGAAGGTGAACCGAGGCAGGGTCGCTCTTCAGCAAGCGCGCGCGATTTGAAGGACACTACACTAGGACCCGAGCCGAGACCGCCCCGTTGCGATCAGGAGACCTTGGCCAAGGCACTAGGAGCTGTCCCGGTAGGAGGTTGGACCGCAGGCATGGTCGGCCGGCGCGACGGGGCATTGGTCGCCATGGTCTGTGCAGGCGGCTACAGCCGCCGCCAACTGGCCGCCATGAAAGCCAACGATACCCTGGCATCAGCCGTACCGGACCTATTGGAGCGCCTCGGGCACGCTGAAGCTCCCGGTGCTTGCCCAGCTTGTGCATTGACACGTTGGCTCCGGGTACACGCCCTGCTAGCCGCACAAGGATGGCGTCGCGTCCGCGACGAGTTCTCCGACATCGGGGAAATCGCGGCTAGCACCGAGGAGAGCCACGACTGCCAATGGCCCCTCGCCTGGCCCGAGCAGGCCAGCCTGGTTGCCCCCTTGTTCTCTGCAATCGACTACCACGGGAACATAGAGCTTCGTCTAGCGCTCTCAACGCGCTCGATGAGCGCCATCGTGGCTGAGCGTATAGCTGACGGCGAAGAACCATCTATCAGGGCCAAGCAACAACCGGGTGTGGCGAAGCTGGCAAAGCATAGGCCCAGTGCTGACGAAGCAACAGCAATGGGGCAAGCGTCGCTTGCCAGGCTGGAGGCACTTGACGCCTTGGTGGACCAAACCGACGCCATGGCCGAGGCCGTCTTGGCCAATTTCGAGGCAGGGCTTGGTCGGCAATAATGCCGGACCTCGCTTAGGACCAGGTGTGCCCTATTAACGGCGTACGCCGTTAATAGGGCACACCTGGTCCTAAGCGAGGTCCGGCATTATTGCCGACCAAGCCCTGCCTCGAAATTGGCCAAGACGGCCTCGGCCATGGCGTCGGTTTGGTCCACCAAGGCGTCAAGTGCCTCCAGCCTGGCAAGCGACGCTTGCCCCATTGCTGTTGCTTCGTCAGCACTGGGCCTATGCTTTGCCAGCTTCGCCACACCCGGTTGTTGCTTGGCCCTGATAGATGGTTCTTCGCCGTCAGCTATACGCTCAGCCACGATGGCGCTCATCGAGCGCGTTGAGAGCGCTAGACGAAGCTCTATGTTCCCGTGGTAGTCGATTGCAGAGAACAAGGGGGCAACCAGGCTGGCCTGCTCGGGCCAGGCGAGGGGCCATTGGCAGTCGTGGCTCTCCTCGGTGCTAGCCGCGATTTCCCCGATGTCGGAGAACTCGTCGCGGACGCGACGCCATCCTTGTGCGGCTAGCAGGGCGTGTACCCGGAGCCAACGTGTCAATGCACAAGCTGGGCAAGCACCGGGAGCTTCAGCGTGCCCGAGGCGCTCCAATAGGTCCGGTACGGCTGATGCCAGGGTATCGTTGGCTTTCATGGCGGCCAGTTGGCGGCGGCTGTAGCCGCCTGCACAGACCATGGCGACCAATGCCCCGTCGCGCCGGCCGACCATGCCTGCGGTCCAACCTCCTACCGGGACAGCTCCTAGTGCCTTGGCCAAGGTCTCCTGATCGCAACGGGGCGGTCTCGGCTCGGGTCCTAGTGTAGTGTCCTTCAAATCGCGCGCGCTTGCTGAAGAGCGACCCTGCCTCGGTTCACCTTCTCGATGATCTCCT
>JBMFUG010000209.1:0-1653 GCA_049966695.1 Acidimicrobiales bacterium
GGAGCACTTGCAGTCCAGGGCCATCAATTGTGTCGCCAACTCCCTGGCCCAGTCTGCCGAGCACGTACGCAGCTTCTTTCAGCTGCTCAAGTCAGAGCTGGCCTTTTATGTGGGCTGCATTAACCTTAGGGACCGTTTGGTGGAGCTGGGGGCACCGATGTGCCTGCCCGATGCCTTGCCCGAAACGGAGCTGGCCTTATCGGCTAGCGGCCTGTACGATATCGGCTTATGCTTGCGGTCAGGTCAGGCAGTGGTAGGCAACGACCTGCAGGCTGACGGGAAGGCGTTGGTGGTAATTACTGGCGCCAACCAGGGAGGCAAGTCTACATTTTTGCGTAGCTTGGGGCTGGCCCAGATCATGATGCAGGCCGGGATGTTCGTACCCGCCTTTAGGTTACGGGCCAACCTGTGCGGAGGGGTCTTCACTCATTTCAAACGGGAAGAGGACGCCACCATGACCAGGGGGAAGTTCGACGACGAGCTACAGCGGGTGAGCGACATTGCGGACATGGTCACTTCTCGGGGATTGCTACTGTGCAATGAGCCCTTTGCCTCTACGAATGAGCGCGAAGGTTCTGAGATCGCCCGCGAAGTCCTCAGGGCTTTTACAGACGCGCAGGTCAAAGTTGTCCTCGTCACCCACATGTTCGAGCTCGCGCATGGCCTTTACATGGAGGGCGGAGCCGGGACGTTGTCCCTTCGGGCTGAACGCCTGGCAGATGGCACCCGCACCTTTCGCCTCCTTGAAGCGGCACCCCTGGCCACTAGCTATGGCGAAGACTCCTACCGGCGGATCTTCAGCCAAATGGGTCCACAGGTCGGTGGCGTGGTCTACGCGACGCCGGCGGTTACTGGGCCGCGATGAAATAGGCGGCCACGACCACGACGAGCACATAGAGCAGGTACCAGTTGACATCTCCGGACTGGACGGGCTGGAGCATACGTGACAGACGGCGGAAGAACTGTTCCACAGGGCGGTAGAGGTACTTTTCGAACACGGGCACGACCTGCATGCGGTAGTGGACTGGCCCTGAAAGGCCCGCCGGGTCTTCGGATGCCCGGTCGACGTGGATGTCAGGACGGTAGAGCCGTTCGAAGATCACCTTCACCGGGTTGGCAAAGGTCGTCGCCGTGTACTGCAAGCGGGGGCGAAAGTCCATGATGCCCCCGTCCCACACGCCAACTCGTTGTCGCGTGCCACGCGGCCGAGCGGCTAAGTATATGAGAACTGGCACTGCGGTGACGGCTACTAAGAACGCGGCCAGGTAGGTGGGAGAGAAGGCGGAGAAGTCGGTGTGAGCTGGGATAACAGTGAGGTCAGGGACGAGCAGGTCCGGTCTTAGCTCTACGCCGGTCACGCCACGGGTGACGTGGTCGAGGCCGACTAGTACCGCCGGAGCTCCCACAGCCAGGGCCACGCAGGCGGTAGCCAAAATCCCAGGCCCAAGCAACGGCTGGCCCTTCTCAGAGGCGTGGGCGGCGTGGCGGCTGCGCGCCATGCCCACAAAGCCGACCCCAAAAGCTCGTGCAAAAGCCATAATTGCAAGACCAGCTGTCAGGCCAAGACCGGCAGCCGCGACCACCATTAGCACGCCAGGGACGTGTGACGGCACTCGGAACCCCTGGAACAGCCCCTGGAACATCATCCACTCG
>JBMFUG010000210.1:0-1638 GCA_049966695.1 Acidimicrobiales bacterium
CCACAGGTCGTCCCACCAAGAGCTGCAATTAGAAGCGAGCAGCCGTACCATCGCTGCCATCATCGCCACAGACCGCCGCAGGCGCTTGTTGTACGCGGGCCGTTCGGGCAGGTAGGGGAACATAGCGCCGAGGTGGCAACGGGCATAGCGCAGCCAGCGCGCCTCGCTCGTGTAGCCGAGCAGGGCTTGGAGCACGGCCAGGGTCAAAAGCTCAGCGTCGGACAGCTGTGGGGCGATGCCGACAGCCGGCCGCTCGGGCAAAAGGCTCGGGTCAGCGGCCAATGCGTCGTCGATGGTGACATAAAGTGCAGTAGCGAGGGTGTCAAGGTCAGCGTTCGGTCGGGTCCTCCAAGGCTCGGGGTATGATCACGCCGATCTTGGCGCTCTCCGCGCGAAAAGTGGTGGACTTTCGCGCCTTGGGCGTTCTACCTGGTCAGGACCCCTTGGAACTGCTCATCTAGCTGACAGGCCAGTTCGGACAGCTCCGTGCAACCAATACCCCTGTGCCTCGCGTGGCGCCAACGTCGCCGCCATAGCGGCCTTTGACGCGGAGCTGCCACAGCGTGCGAGCGCCTCGGTGCTGGCGTGGGCGGCGCGCCTCAAGGCAGTACCGGCGCTCGTGAAAATGCAGAAATGGCGGCACCAAGTGCATAATAGCGACAAGACGACGGCGCAATTATTGCCATTTAGCTCAAGGGCGGTGCCTGCACGTGCCGATTTTTGGGACATGCAGGCAGGCCAACTTGGGGAGCACTTGGGCTTGACGAGGGCAGTTGCGCTAGACGGCTGCCGGCCGCTGGCAGTTGAGAGGGCCAAAAAAGAGCCGCCACGAGCAGCCACAACGTCAACGCAGAGCTTCGACCCACGGCGGGAGGTGCTTCCCGATCGCTTGGTGCACAGGTCCCGACGCGAGCTGCTAGACGGGGGTGGCCTGGGGAAAGCCAAGTGGTCGAGTGGCTGGCCAGGACAGGCCCGAAGTCGCGAAGACGTAGTCCGGGTGCGGCTGGGCAATCTTATGGCGATGCTCGGTTGGTCGCGTACCTGGCCGTCTGCGGTGCTTCCCCAGGAGCAGGGGCTCAGCGCCTGCTCGCTCTTGTTGGAAAATATTTGCTGTGGAGCGGTCGTTCTTAGGGGGCGCTACGTGCCAGGGAGGGCCGTGCCCTTAGGTTGCGTCATGGTGGGGGCGCGTGGCGTCGTCGTTGTCGATATCGCTCCCGATGGGCGCTGTGCGGACAAGGTGCGTGCGGCATTGCGCCATGCTCGTGCCCTGGCGTCGTGGCTGTCGGGCACGGACTGGTCTGGCGTGCCTGTCCTGGCAGCGGTGTGCAGCCTGGAAGGACTTGAGGTTATGAGCTCTCGGCCAGTGGTCTTGGACAGGCTGTGGCTTGGCCCGGTAACCTCTTTGGGCCCATGGCTCATGAGCGGCGGGCCATTGGGCGCCGGGCGCTTTGAGGCTCTTGGAGCTTTCCTGGAGGAGCGCTTAGGCCGGTGAAGGTCCGGGGGAGGTCCGGTCAATAAGGCGAAGCCAAAGCCGTGGCCTTTTTCTTCGGGGGCGTGGCCTTTTTCTGGGTCTTCCGGCATGGATGTGGGTGGTTCCGCCACTATGACCAGGGAGTTCTCTTTGGAGGGCAACGGTTT
>JBMFUG010000211.1:0-1608 GCA_049966695.1 Acidimicrobiales bacterium
CTAGGATCAGTTGGTCTGAGGCAAGCGTGGCGTCGATCCCGGTGACGGGAATTTTTCCGGCTAGTCCGACGCTCTGTAGTGCAGCAACCGCACCCTCTGCCGTCGAGTCGTTGCTCGCCAAGACGGCCTGGATATTGTTGTGGGTCTCAGTAAGGAAAGCTGCCATCTCGGAGTGGGCATCTGACGTGTCCCACTCGGGCGTCCAGACTGGGCCCACTTCCTTTCGGGCTCCCGATTTGAAGAACGGGCTCAGCACCTTCATGTACCCGCTGTACTCCAAGTGCGCAAACGAGTCGGTCGGTGACCCGGCTATCACCGCTATGCGGTCACCTGCTTTCGTGTGGGCGATGATCCAACTACCCAAGGTTACACCGATCTCGTAGGGGTTATCACCGGTCATGTACTTGACAGGAGCGTTGTATATCTCTCGGGTGTACGCAATTACCGGCACATGCGCAGCCTGAGCGTCCGTCACTATCTTGGCGGCCGCGATACTGTCCACAGCGATCACGACTAGGACCTTGGCACCCTCGGTGATGGCTGACTGGGCTTGGTTCAGCTGGGTAGATGCGGACTCGTCAGCCACGTCAATTATGACCTTAGCGTTCGGGTCGAGCTTGTGCATCCAGGCCTTAAAGTCTGGTGCGTCCTCTGTCATCCAACGGGGTGTTGTGTTGTCTGGGAACAGCTCCGCTACCGTGTCTGCGGGGGAGGCAGAAGCTCTCACGATCGAAGCCCTAGCCGTTGTGGCCGCAGCGGTACCGACGTTCCCCATCAGCGCCACGGTGGCCGCCAAAAAAACAGTGCCGGCGACTCTGAACGGCCTACGGCCTAGCGAGCGTTTGGGAGCTATAGGCAGTTCCCCTAACCCACTAACGTTCGTTAGTACTGTCATGTGTTTCCTCCTGTTCCGACTGGTCCGACCAGTCTTTTAGCGTTTGGCCCTTCCGCCGCATTGCAGAAGGACCACCGCACTCGACCCTTCCCGAATTACCTAGTCCGTGGGAACCCAAGGTCCACTCGACTGGTGCTCGGGTCGGGCCAACGTGACGTGACCACTTTGGCCCGCGTGTAGAACTTGATACCATCTGGCCCGTACATATGGAGATCGCCGAAGAGCGACTGTTTCCAACCTCCAAAGCTGTAGTACGAGACGGGTACTGGTATTGGGACATTTATCCCGACCATGCCCACGTGGACGTCGAACTGGAAGCGTCGGGCGGCACCGCCGTCACGGGTAAAGATCGCTACCCCGTTGGCCCAGGGGTTGGAGTTCACGAGGCTGACCGCTCCGTCGTAATCGTCAACGCGCACCACAGACAGCACCGGCCCGAAAATCTCGTCGTCGTAGACAGGCGTACCCGGGCGCACACCGTCGACCAACGACGGCCCCATGAAAAACCCTGCCCCTTCCCAACGCCCTTCCCGACCATCGACCACCACGCGCGCACCACCTAGGGCCTGCTCGCTGAGGTAGGACGCAACCCGCGCACGGTGCTCCGCTGTCACTAGTGGGCCCATTTGAGACTCCGGGTCATCGCCCGGCCCCACCTTTACCCGGGGAATGCGATCGGCAATAGCCTTGACTAGTTGGTCACCAATGCTCCC
>JBMFUG010000212.1:0-1568 GCA_049966695.1 Acidimicrobiales bacterium
GCGCCATTTCCATGCGTGTTCCGGCCGCCAGCTACCGCTTCATCGCCGGTACTGGTGAAGACCTGCACATCTTGCGTGCGCCGGCAACGCTCGGTTATGCGACGGCGTATTCCCCAACGCCCATCAGCTCATTCTCGCTCATTGAGCGGAACATTGTCACAGTGGGCGGGCGCTATCGGGTGACCTTTTACAAGCTGCCGATCGCACCTCCCCGCCACCAGCCATAACGGCCTTGTATCTCTTGTCGACGGGCGTCCCAGCGGTCAGTAGTCCCACACGAGCACTCCCTCCTCGCGGCGGGGCCGGCTTCCAGCGACCGCGTTCAGAAACCTCTCTATCGGCCCGTCCAGCGGTGAGCGGGCTCCACCGTAAGCCATCGGGCCCATTATGATCACGTTGGCCTTCACCTGCGCCAACTCGGATCTGACCGCTGCCACAGGGTCGGCAGCACAGGGCCATGTCGACACACCGGATTGTAGCAACTGCATCACGCAATCAGCAGTGCTCCCGGTACCCCAAAGCGAGCGCCCCAGCGATGGACGCCCATTTGGGCCGGCAGTATACATGGCGCCCGCTACCATGCGGATCCTAAAGTTAGACGCGGCCTGCCATAGCATCGGGCCCATTGTGGGCTCGTCGTCCCCGTAAGGTACGACGAAGGCTACGGTCCCTTGAGACAGGGTTTGGACGTCTCCACCGGGGAGAAAATAGCGCGGTATATCTGGCGAGTATATCTGGCGAATAGGCACCTACTGGCGCGGATGGAGCCAGTGTTGCACACACTAGGAGTAAGACAACCAAACCGGTCCCACGGCGCCTCCAATTTAAGGCAGGGCTTAGGATCCAGCTGTCAATGAAGACCGTTAGAAGTGCCGCTACGCCGAAATCAGTGAAGAGGTCAAAGCGGTCCGGCAAGAGGTTGTCGAGCACGGGCCACTTCGCAAAGATGCGCCACGGGAGGGGAAAGGCGTGCTCGACTGCACCGTTGAAGTGGAGGTGTTCGCCGAGGCTCCAGAGGATGACTGCCAGCGTAGCCCAACCAATTACTCGAACCCATTTGTCTTGACGCCAACGCACCACCACGAAAAGGCTGATCGCCAGGAGGGGCAGGCCTATATAGGCGTCGTTTTCCATTGCTCCGCCTGTCCAGCGGCTCGCGAGCTTCGCGGCGAAAGCTGGAGCAAGGGCAGTGAATTGCCCCGGCAGTATGAGGTTGACCACATCTGTCACATAGGTATCCGGCGCCTGGATGGGGCCAACTATCCTGCCTGGCCCAAAGAACTGATATGGGAGAGGCCCACCTGCTATCAGCAGGAACGTTGGTAGCGCGACGGCCAATTGCCTTGCAAGGGACAGCAGCACCCGCTGAGCGTTCGACATGCTCAGGATCGAGGCAATGACGATCGCCGTACCGACCGCTACTGCCGCGAGCGCAAGGATTTCTTCACAGCAAAGGAACTGCACAGCAGCGAGCACCCCGAGCCAAACGCCCGACCAGAAACTGCGGCGACGGCTCGAGAGCGCGTCTTCGATCTGGATGAACACGAGAGGCATAGGGAAGAACAGCA
>JBMFUG010000213.1:0-1548 GCA_049966695.1 Acidimicrobiales bacterium
TCAGAGCCTCCTCGAGCAACTCGCCTCGAATGGCCTGAAGAAAGCTCCCGTGGCGGCTTGACAACGATAGGAGCATCAGTGGCGCTCGGAGAAGCTGGGACCGGGCCTGCCAGGACGGACATCAACCAGGATTATTAGACCGAGAAAGCGGCTGGCAACCCCATTTTTTCCACAGACGAGCGCGCGGGACCTCGGCTTAATGGGAACCTCGGTGCAATCGGGGTGAACGGTGGCCCCGGCCAGGCTGCTTCGCCGGCCGATCGCTGCCCAAAGGGCGTCGGTGCAAAGGCTTGTGCGCACCTCGTGCTTTAGCGACCAGCCGGCCGGGAGTCGGCTGGGTACCCGAGCACGGCTGCCAAGGACCAGTAACCTTACCCCGTCGGTATATACGTAATGTCACCGACGTAGAGCTGGCCTGGCCGCTCGGCAGGCAAATGCCGGTTGACCAGGTCGGGAGCTGCGATGGCGCCCGGGGCCCCGGCGGGCGCTGCGGGACTTGCGGCGTCACGAAAGCCCCTGGAGGCCCTAAAGATGTCCCAGGTAAGGTTGGCGAGCTGGGCTTCTTCGACCATAACCGCTCGGGCCTTGGCCCGCCCGCACTAGGCAGGACGGAGCACCTTCGGGGCCCTTTGAGCGTCCGTAGCGGGAAGTTGGCCTGCTCGGAGGCTATGGAGCGGCACTTGCGAGGATGGCTCGTGGAGGGTGTCGTCACAAGAGGCGAAGCATCCGGCCCCTATAGCTTCGGCCTCGGCCTGAGCCACCAGGGCGCCTTGTGCCCGGCTTCTCCCTTGCGAGCTTCACTTGCCGCCCTCTTCTACCCACCAAGCCCGGAAGCGTCCCGACATCTCTGTCTCGCCTTCCAGTTCCTTTATGCCCTTATAGAGACGGCGCTGTTCTTCTATCTGAGCTTCCTCGCCGTCGCTCAGCCGGTCCTCCGGTCAGCGGGCCCAGTCGCCCAGGGTGCCAGGGCCGACGCCAAAGCGTTCTGCCACGTTAGGTACCGGCCTACCCGAGCAGCGGAGCAACGCGACCGCGTCAGACCTCGGCTCATCGGCGCAACGGCCTCGGTGGGGCCCACTTGCCACCTATATGTCATCCTGCGCCCGTGGCAAGGGCAGAGAGTGCCCAGGTAGTGGAGGAACGTTCACTCCACCGCGCCATGGGCTGGGCATGCCGACCTGGCACAGCCCTCGACCGGGCAGGCGAACGACGACCCCCTCGGGAAGTCGAGGGCGGTCTCCAGCCTGCTGGCGTCCCTGTCGGAGCGCACCGACGTCACCTCCCACGGCGGTGCCAGCCCCAACGCCACCCCGAACATCTTCAACAGGTCTGCTTCGTCACTTGCCCCCTATCCGTTGCTCTCGGACAGGGCCGAAGCTGGCCCGGAGGTGCCAAGGAGCGGTGGGCCCACCCACACGACCTGGCGAGGAGCCGCTATGTGACACTGCGGCATCGCGAGCACAAGGCCACGTCTGACCTAAATCCGCGAAGTACTTTCATATCCTTTCGTTGACATAGTTAGGACGTTGTAACTCTCAATGTGTTCTA
>JBMFUG010000214.1:0-1527 GCA_049966695.1 Acidimicrobiales bacterium
GCGCCGAGGGCGGGCACGTGTGACCGCCCGACCCTTGACGAGCCGGGGCTGAAGATGTCGCCAGCCACAGTGGGATGAGCCAGCCGCCGTGCGGCTGGCCTGATTGCGTTCCTGGTCCTGGAGTTGCAGCGCTGCTTCACGACGAACAGATGTTCCCCGCGAGGGACCCACATTCATGCCGGAAGACCCCTTTTTCAACTTGCTGCAAGATATTGACCCGAGGGTCATCGCTTTGACCCGAGAGTCGTTGTGCGCGTGGCGCGAACCTGCACCAACGGAAGTGCTCAAGAGCGATCTCGCACTGCTCTGTCAGCTGCCGGTTCTGACCGCACCCCGACTGGCCCCAGCACCGGGCAGACCGCACGCGTTAGGAGGACGGCCCAGACCGGCCTTCTTGCTCAATATCTTGTTGTGCATTTGCCTCCGTCGCGGAGACTGTTGCCCACAAGCCGCCGGCCGGGCCTTGGGCATCCTCAAGCCGAGTACGAAGGGCGAGGAGCTCTACGTAGCAGCGGTCTCGAAGCCTCACCATCCGCTCCGCCTCGCCCGGTTTCACGTCGAGGTACCCCCCGCCGGTCTTAAAGCCCAGCTGGCCACGCCGCACCTTGTCGTCCAAAGACGGCGGTAATGAGAACCGAGGCCCAAATGCCGCACCAAGAGTCTTGTACGAGCTTGCGTAAACGTCTAGCCCCGCCATGTCCGCGATCGCAAACGGCCCAAAGAAGGGCAGACGGTAACCGAACGACGACCTCACGACGGCATCGATACGCTCCGGCGTCGCGACACCTTCCTCCACCATGAGAGCAGCCTCCTTGAAAAGCGCGAACTGGAGCCGGTTGGCAATGAACCCAGGAGTATCGGCAACGAGGACCGGGGACTTCCCCGACGCCTTTAACAGCTCGAGCACGGGCGTCAGCAACTTCTCATCTGAGTCCTTTCCAAGGATAACCTCCACACTCGGCAAGTAGGGGGCTGGATTAAACCAGTGTACGCCAAAAAACCGCTCAGGCCGTCTGAGCGCGGTCGCCAAAGTCGTCACGGGTATGGCGGACGTGTTAGTAGCAATTATCGCAGGCACTGGTGCACTACCTTCGATCTTGCCTAGGACATCGCGCTTTATGTCCAGCTCCTCGAACACCGCCTCTACGACGAAGTCGGCGTCTGCGACGGCGTCTTCAACACAGGTCGCCCATCGTGTCCGGCTCTGGACCACCCCCGTGGAGCCCCGGGCCAGCAGGCCCTCGTCTTCTGCCTGGCGAACCTCGTCGAGCATCTCTTGATGGGCTAGCTCGCTCTTCGCTGGGCTTTTGTCCACGAGCACCACGGTCGCGCCACCGCGCGCCAATGTGTGCCCGATCCCTTTGCCCATATAGCCCGATCCGACTACAGCGACCTTCATGCTCTGTTCCCTTCTATCACCGAGGCAAGCTTTCTCGTCTCGCCGGTAAGTAGTCCTGTCCCCACAGTCTTAGCGCGATGTCAGCTCGCCCGTTCCCACGTGCCCGCATAGCGCGCCCGGGAACTTCG
>JBMFUG010000215.1:0-1500 GCA_049966695.1 Acidimicrobiales bacterium
CTCGGGCTTGCTGACCAGGCTGGCCGGTTGAAAAAAGAGCCTGTTTTGCGCTCAGTACTTTTTGGGGCGGGTCAGGTAGGCGGTGCCCAGCAAGGCGGCGACAATTATGACGACGACCAGCACCCCGGCAATTGGCCAGCTCATGTCGCACCAACCTCAAAAAGGCGCCAGTGCTGGGGTCGGTTGATGCCATAGGAGAAGCGTCGCCGTCTGCGCTTGCAGGGATGTCGCGGCTGTGCTCTCCGGAGGGCTTTCGTAACAGGCGGGTACCGGCAGTTTGGCTAGGTAGGCGGAAGCCAACCGCAGATCCTGTCCTGTCAGGCGGCGGTCTCGGTCGGCGAGCAGCAGCAGGCGCCCGCTACGGGGCAGCAAGGGCCTGGAGACCAATGACACGTACTTGAGCCCCGCTGGCGGTACTGTCCTGCACCACCGCAGCCTGCCTGTTAGCAGCAGCCCTATTGTCCCTTCGTCGGGGCCACCAGATGAAGAGTGAAGAGCAAGATGCGCGTCAGGCCCTAGACCGGGCCTAGGGTCCTCGGCTTCCTCGACGAGCGCCTGGCCATGTCAGGTCACCACAGCTGCCGCATCAGCCTTGGCTAGGAACCCCCAGATCGTGCGACCAGGCGGGCCTGCTCACGGGAAAGCCCACTGGAGCGGTCTGTCTGAGCTAGCCCAGCCAGACGGTACCCCTCCACGGTGCCTGGGGCTTTGGCGTAGCACCCGGGGCTTGCTTCGAGTTGCCAATCGACCTCGTAGCTAGCGTTTTTGCTGGCCATATTTTTTTTCTCCTGGTTACTCGTCGGTATCGGGCAGGGGCTCCTGGCGCTACTGCACAGCCAACCTCAGGACGGCTGAGCCCCTGTGAATGACCTATGGAGCTGAAGTGGAGATGGGCCCCTCTTTGAGGACAAGGTGGCGGCATAATTGGGCGCGTGTGCTGATCGGTGCCGAGAACAGCTGGCGATGCTGGAAGAGCCGTTCGTTGTAGGGCCCAAGGTCCCATTCTCGCTGGGGCGGCTGACGGGGCCGGCCCACAGGGGCTGTTGTTGTCAATACTGGCAGGAGGAGGTGCGCGATGTCCCCCGCAGTGATGGTGGTCGAGGACGAGCCAAAGCTGCGGCAGCTCCTGCGCTCTTAACTCGAACGAGAGGGACTGGTTGTTTGCACGACCGGTTCTGGCGCAGAAGCGCTAGAAAGCTAGATATTAGTAGATATTAGTAGGCACAGCGCTTTGGACCTGGTGTTGCTGGACCTCCGCCTGCCCGACCTCCCAGGTGAAGAGGTGGCCCGGGAGCCTAGGTCCAGTTGGGATGTCTCTATCGTCATGCTGACAGCCAAGAGCGCAGAGGGCGAGCGTGTTGCCGGCCTTGAGCTTGGTGCGGACAACTACATAAGCAAGCCCTTCAGCCCCCGGGAGCTGGTGCTTAGGGTCCGCGCGATTACTAGGCGCGCGATGTAAGCTTACGGTGTGGAGCTCGACAAGGAGGGCCTGTCTCGGTT
>JBMFUG010000216.1:0-1492 GCA_049966695.1 Acidimicrobiales bacterium
GCAGCACGGCGTAGGCGCCTTAGGTAGCTCAACAACAAGCTGACGACCCTCACGGCACGGCCCAGCACGAGCTGGGGCTTGTCGGCATAAAGACCCCAGACCTGTCGCTCGGCTTCAACGGCCTCCGCCGCCAACGCATAGATCTCCTTGACCACGGCGGGGTGCTCAAGACAGTCGGTCAGCACTGCTTGGCGGTAGGCAATAGTGCCCAAGTCGCTCAGGCCCAAGACAAGCACCGTCTTGGCCACTTTGTAAATAAACTTGTCATTTTTGGCCATCGCCGTGCACACGACGTCAAGCCCTAGGTCCTCGGTAAGCCGAGCGGTGTTCGGGGGCAGCGCGCAGCTCAGGTCAAGGTCGCGCTCGGGGTAGGTCAAAAAGGCCCTCATCGCGCCAGCCGCTGACGTAGCTGTCCGTAGCTGAGGCCGTGCTTTTGGGCCAAAGCCCTGGCATAGGCACGCCCATCAGCTGGGCGTCGCTCCACTTTGTACGTCCGCACGTCCGCGTCGGTTGGTTCGGTCCCAGCTGCCACGCTCACCGTAGCCTCATTAAGGCAAGCCAGTTCATCGGCAAAGGTGACATAGGCACAAAGCGCCCCGAGCTCGCTGACCCGCTCCAGCACCTTGGCACCGATGAACAACGAGCCGGCCAGCGTGGTGGAGCTGAAAGCTTCGTTCATGACGAGCACACTGCGCCCAGTAGCCTGGGCCAAAATGTCGCGCGCCCGGACAAGCTCGTCGTCCAGCTTGCCAGAAAAGCTGTCGAGCCGCTCCCCCCTCTCAAAGTGGCTGAAGATGCTGTCAGGCAGAAAGAGCCGCGCTCGTCGCCCGGGAACGGGCAAGCCGAGGGCGGCCAAGAAGTGAAGCTGGCCGAACATACGAGCGAACGTCGTCTTACCTCCCTGGTTGGGACCTGTCACGACCAATATGCGCTCTGAGCCAGCCAGGTGGACGTCGTTGCACACGACCGGCTCGTGCCGACCTGTGAGCACCACTGCCAATGCTAAATCGAACGAGCCCTCCACATGGGTGGCCTTGTCCTGCTCGGATACCTCCGGGTACGCAAATGCTAGCCCTGCGGACCGTAACTTCTGGGTAAACACTAGGTAGGCAAGGTAGAACTGCACGTCTCTGTCAAAAGCCGCAACCGTCAAGTCAAGGAAGTTTTTATGACGGGCGTAGAAGGCTTCCATCTGGGAGAACAGCTCCGGGTAGAGCTTAGCCAGCCTCTCCAGCACTTGAGCATGCACGTGGTTGGCATCTGGAAAATCGCGGAACACGCTCAAAAACTCCCGCACTGCGCCTTGTCGGAACTTGCCGAACACCTTGTCTATTTCAGAGCTGTAGTCGGGCTCGCCTTCATAAGGGCCAACGCTCACGCGCGTGCCCTTTATGGACAACGAGTACCTCACCTTCTTGAGCTCCGCCCGCAGGTACCTCACCCGTGCGTCGAGCGAAGCAAAGCCCGCCGACCTCGTGTAGGCGACCAGGTG
>JBMFUG010000217.1:0-1390 GCA_049966695.1 Acidimicrobiales bacterium
GAGCGGGGCCCCGCCCCGCACCCCGGTTCCGCGCGTTCAAACGCGTGCTGTTCCCAGAGCCTATTTTTCGGGCCAGGAGCCCTACCTGCCCACCTGTCACATCGACGGAGGAGAGCGCCGAAGATAGCTCCTCCAAGAGGGCGCGCCTGTTACTGAGGCCCGTCAGATGGTCGACCCTTGCTTCTAGGTAATGGGCTGCCGTCAGGGAACGCAGTTCTTTGAGGGTTACCCACATGCGCGCTAGCACCATGGCGAGCGCGACGGCAGCGAGAAGCGGTACCGCCACCGGGCCGCGGTGAGACAAGTAAGCGACAAGCACGCCGAGCGATACGAGCCCGGCACCGACAGGCAATGTCCCGAGACTGAGCGAGGAGGCTGGTGCCCGTACCATCGGAACGCTCCCTTGTCCCCATGCCGTTGCCCCTAGGCCGACGAGGAACAAGCCGACCAAGTAGATCTCGTCGAGCAAGTTGCCCTCGACTTGCACCCCCGACGAACTTTGGTAGAAGTAGGCAATGTTGGCGGCTACAAAACAGGTCATGCCAGCCAGCACCAGCCCCAGTGCCGGGTCGGGCCTTTGCCGGTTGGGGGCGAGGACGGCAGCTATCAGCGCCAGGACCACAAGGTCGCCTAGCGGGAAAGATATTTCCAAACCGATGGCGACAGGTTCCCCGCCCTTTCTTATGAGCGGCTCGAAACAGAGCATCCCAGCCACCGATGCCAAAGCAAGGCCGGTGGTCAAGGCGTCGAGACGGACGCTCACGTGGGCATGACCGTAGAAAGACTGGTAAAAAAGGGCCGCAGCAACAAGGGAAAAGGCTGCGGTTGCGCCGTAAAGGACGCTGCTTGCCCCGATGCTCGGGACCGGCGCGAGGTTGCGGTCGTGGTAAGTGTAAACGAGGTCGCCAGCGCCATTTAGGACGATGGCCACAGCGGCTGCAAGCCAAGCCCACCTTGTCGCGCTTGCGCGCCGTGAGCAGACGAAGGCCGGCAGCGCAGGTAGGAGCTCGGCCGTCGTGTGCAACCACCCGTCCCAGAAAGTGCTGTAGTGGTCGTGCCGGTGTGCGACGAAGATTGAGATGCCATAGGAAATAACGAGTACGGCCGTGACAACTTGGAGCCACAGCTCGGCGCGGCGAGCCATGGGAGCGCTGGCCCAGCTTCTGGGTAGCGAACGCGAGCTAGCTGCTTTTGGCTCAAGCCTCACGCGCCAACTTATCGGCCCTCGGAGCTGGCACGCTTGAGCCTGCAATTGCCAACAAGGACAACAAGGAAATAACCGCACGGCCACGGCCGTTGCCCGGCCAAAACGCCCTAGCGGGACTTTCCGGGCTAGCTGATCCGGACCTCTGACCGCCGTCCGCGCGGGATTTTCAAAAATGGGCCACTA
>JBMFUG010000218.1:0-1382 GCA_049966695.1 Acidimicrobiales bacterium
GGGGTCCCCGTCCGCACCGCCTTCAGGTCCCCCATGCAGGGGTTACACCTTTGTCACCATGTGACTCCTCCTCGCCCTTCAGGGCGAGGAGGAGTCACCAGAGCCGTCGGTGCGAGTACGACAAGCTCCGACATGGTGCTGGCCGGACGTCAGGGCGGCTCGGCGCTGGCCGGTCTGGGCCCGACAAGCGACATTAGGCCACGAGCTGGTGTGCCCTTTGATAAGTGACCCCTAGGAGCTTGCCAATATCCCTCAGGGGGACCCCAGACTCATGCAATGCCCGCGCCGCTGCCCGCACCTCTGCTGCTGCCTGAGACCTAGCTGACGCCATTGTGGCACGGTACCGCTCGGCTGCCTCCAGGTGCTCTTTTACTTCAGCCGGGAGCTGGATGTCGTAGTCCACCGCTTCCAGGTGTTCACCGGTCATGACCTCGATCAGGTCCGCTGTCATGGCGTCCAGCTCACGCAGGTTGCGGGCTTGCGTATAGCGCTCGACCGCAGGCACATAGACAAGCCAGGACCGTCCGTCCTTTGTTACAGTCGCCTTGTAGGTTGCCATCAGTGCCACCACCTTTCACCTAGTTCTGGTTCGCATTCTTTCCAAATGGCTTCGGCCATCCTGTTGCCCAGCTCAGCGTGCCGTGGCACAGGGACAACGGTGCTCCCCAGTCGGTAAACCTCATGGTTAGCCCCTTGACGTTCCAAGCCCCAGGCGACCCCCTGGCGCTTGGCTTCTTGCGCGATCCTTCGGAGTACCTCAGCACGCCTCACAACTGTAGTCTATGGTGCACTTGACTGTAATGTCAAGTACACACTTGACACCTACGCAACGAACACTTTACCGGAAATGGGGTGCGGGGCGGGAAGCCCCCGGCTTTAGCCGTGGGGATGTAGAGCCCCGCCGGGCCGTAGGCCCGATCAGGCGTTGCGCTGGTCGGCGATGTACTGCTTGACAACGTTCAGGGGTGCACCGCCGACCGTGGCGACAAAGTAGCTGTTGGTCCATAGCGTAGGGGCTCGTCGCCTGAGCGACGGGAACTCCTGGCGTAAGAGCCGGCTCAAACGACCTTTCATCATCTTGACTAGGCGGTTGATGCCGAACTGGGGGTCGACGCCCACAAGCAGGTGCACGTGGTCCGGCATTGTCTCGACTTTGACGAGCTCTGCCCTGGTCTCGTCACAGACCTGCTTGATGATCTCGACCAAACGAGTACCGACCGGCCCGGGGCCCCCTTTGACAGGTGGGTTGCCGACGGCCTGGTCAGTGCTCGTGATCAAGCGGCGTCGGTACTTCGGGCACCAGACAACGTGGTAGGCACAGCGGTAGACGACGTTCCTGTTCGACTTGACGTTCATCTACCGACGTTATATGGCTGTCGATT
>JBMFUG010000219.1:0-1278 GCA_049966695.1 Acidimicrobiales bacterium
TCGTAGGAAGACGTGCGAGCACATGGGAGCGCTTGGGTCACGAGCAGCAGGACCTGTGCCAGCGGCCTGGCCGGTATCCACGGCGCATAGGCTGGCCCGGCTAAGCAGTCGTGCTCTTTGCCTGGCCCAGTTCGGCCGGTACGCCAAGGCAAAGCACGTAGTCATCGAAGCTGTCCCGGATCTCCTCGGGGTCGATGCCATAGTCGGCCAGGTTGTAGTAGTTACGGCCGTAACCGCCGCGTGGGTCGGCTGCTACCAAGCGGCGCATCGCTTTGGCGGCAACTGGTGCCAGCGTTAAGCCAAAATGCCCGTAAATGCGCTCGACGGTGGCGAGCGGGCGGGCGACAAGGTCCGAGTACAAGACGTGCACGACCCGTGCGGGGTCGATGAGCTGGCGGCTGTCGAGCTCTACCATGATCGCCGCAGCACAAGCCCAGTCCTCGGTTACCTCACGGCCGGTGCGGGTGGGGCTTACGTAGCGGGCGAAAGGCGTGCGGAGCAGCTGGGTGAGGCGCGCCACCGAGGCCACGACCCGCATTGGGTCGCGATGGACAAAAACGAAGCGGGCATCGGGGTAGACCTCTTGGAGGGCGTCCAGAGCGAAAACGTGGTCGGGCGCTTTTAGCACCCAGTGCCCTCCGGCTGAGCGTGACTGGAGGTGCTGCAGGAACCGCTTGCGGGGCTCGTAGGCACCGGCATAGCCGTTGGTGGCAAGTTATTGGTGGTACGAGGAGATGTCGAGACTGCCGAAGCGCACCGGGCAGGGGTAGACCGTCTGCCAGTGCCGGGGGACCAGGTTGCCGGGGCCCCCTGCCATCAGGCGGTGCAGGAAGGTCGTGCCGCTGCGGGAAAGCCCGGTGATGAGGACGGGTGCCACGATCGCCTCGTCCATGCTAGCTGGTGCACGGTCCTCCTCAGCCCTAAGGCGTAGCAGGTTCGACAACAGGTGCTGAACGTCCCACCTTGCCGTCCACTGGCCAAGGGCTGAGAGGTCGGCCTCGTGCCTCAGAGCGTCGACCAGGCGGGACAGGGACCCTGCTATGTCGTCCAGGACGGCACGGCTCAGGCCCGTCGTGTCCCGAGCGGCGTCCATCAGTTGCTCGGCGTCGAGCTCCCGGGTGCCCGTGAGCAGCTCCAGCGCAGCGAGCGAGCCGGGCACCAAGCGCGCCCGTCGCGTCGTGGTGCGACGCGACCGCCTCTTTAAACCGAAGTTACGGCCGTTTTGAGGGCGGATTTGGCACTTGACCAGCGCGGAGAGGCGCGAAGGGCCCACTCAGT
>JBMFUG010000220.1:0-1253 GCA_049966695.1 Acidimicrobiales bacterium
GTCTTGGACGTAAAATGTGCTATGGCTGAAGGGTGGTAAGCAGGCAACAAAAGGCTTAAATGGTTCATGTGCGTGGGCGAAGCAAGCGCATCACGAAAAGGGTGAACAGGAGCATGGCTACGAAGAGGAGGGTGCCGATGGCCATGCCGTACCCGTACTGGTCGTTTTGGAAGGCAGACTCGTACATGTCGAGCCCGGGCACCATGGTCGCGTTGCCAGGGCCACCGTTGGTGAGCAGAAGAATGGGGACGAAGTTCTGTGCCATGTAAAGCCCCGCTAGTATGAACGCGACACGGAACTGCGGGACGAGGAGCGGGGCGTCCACGAACAGCCAGCGCTTTAGGCCAGTAGCGCCGTCAAGAGCGGAAGCCTCTAACACCTCAGAGGGGAGGTTTTGTACCCCTCCAAGGAAGATCAGAAAACCGAGGTTTGATATCCAGGGGAAGCCGATGAGCAATATTGAGACCAGCACCAAGTGCTCATTGCCGAGCCAGTTGGGCCCGGCCAGTCCGAAGGCGTTGAAGATCTTGTCGATCAGGCCGTCGGTCGGGTTGAACATGTAGGCCCAGACATCGATGAGGACGACTGGGGGCAGCACTATAGGCAAGGCGAACAGATATTTGCTCACGCTGCCCAACCGACCCGGAAGGTGCGCCACGATCTCAGCCGCAGCGAACTGGGCGACGAGGGTGATAAGCAGCCAGCCCAAAACCAAAAGCAGGACGTTCTTAGCCTCGGTGCCGAAGGTGGGGGATGTCAGGTACTCCCTGAACTGGGCAATACCCACGTACTGAGGCGGCGAGAACCCGTTCCAGCTGTAGAAGCCACCGATCAAGCTCTTTACTGCTGGGTAATAGGTGAACATCCCTATGAGCAGCATGCTCGGCAAGATCAGGACAGCTGTCGTTTGCTTCAGCCGGAGACGATGCCCACGGTGTCGTCGGCGCGAGCTGGGTGCCCCTGGCCAGGCAGCCCCAAAGTGAACGGGGACGCCTCGCCGACGGGCCACCGGGGAACGCGCGAAGTCGGGTCTTACAAGCCCCGAAGGGGCAGGCAGTTCGGCCGCTGGCTGCATCACCTCGCCTAGGGCGGTCCTTTCGGGCGAGCCTTTGGTCAGCTCCACAAGCCCAAGCCACAGAGAGGAGGTTGACACATGCGGTGTAACGGTACTACTCTAATGATGCCGTGGCAAGTAGTAGCAGTAACTGGACTATGTCAGTCCTCCATAAGCTCAGAGTTCGCTTGGAGACGCT
>JBMFUG010000221.1:0-1157 GCA_049966695.1 Acidimicrobiales bacterium
CCGGCGGAACTGCTTTTTGGCCTCCACCATCCCGGCGGCGCACCAGCGCAGCGCCATGTCACCGCTCGACCAGTTCTTGACGTTGGCGGAGCGGTCCCGGCAGATCTCGGTCATTGGCTCAATGCTGTTAGTCGACCTCAAGGCCCGGGCCAGGCTCGGGCCCACGCCCAAGCGAGTGACCGTAAGGGTCTCGGCGAGGCCTTCTTGGAGGCTCCCAGCCGCGCCAGGGCGGGAGCGTCCCAGGTCCTTGGCGATCGCCTCTAACTTCGCCTCCGCGGCCAGTGCTGAGGGATTGCGGTACGCCGACCTCATCTTGGACGCGACCGTACTGGCGAGGTCTTGAGGGAGGTGCGATCCCACGTCCCGAATTTTGTGGAGCTGGCAGCGCTGCACTATTGGGTGGTCGAAGACTTCCCCCACGGCAGAGCGAAGGGCTTTGGCGCCGTCGATGACTACGAGGGTGGGCTTGGTCACCTCGAGGCCCCAGTCGCGTAGGCCTGCGAGGAGGCCCTTTACCACGGTGGCGTTCTCAGTCGAGCCCTCCACGACGCCCAATGGGTGCTTGTGGCCGTCCATGCCGGCCCCGAGGGCGACCACGCAGAGGTGCTCGCCGAAGTGCACGCCGTCGACCAGCAGCGCCACGAGGTCGAGCCCCGACAGGTCAGCGCTCATAAGCTCGCCCAGGCGCTCCTCAGTGGCCTTTACGAAACGCCGGGAGACCGAGCTCTTGGAGACAGAGCCAGAGGCGGCCTCAACTTGTTTGCCGACTGGTTCCAGGCCAGAGCGGTAGCGCCGGGTCGACAGCTTGGCCATCATCTTTTCAAGCGCCAGGG
This sequence comes from Acidimicrobiales bacterium, assembly GCA_049966695.1. GTDB lineage: Bacteria > Actinomycetota > Acidimicrobiia > Acidimicrobiales > Palsa-688 > JAKAWM01. The sequence goes on from JBMFUG010000221.1 coordinate 834, forward strand.
GCCCGAGCAGGTCGGCCGAGCTGAACGCCTCGTAGGTGGGCAAGGGCAGCTCGGCAGACTTGTCGGCCGAGCACACCCGGGGCCGGCGCACGGCCACACGCCTGCCTCCGAGGGAGAGCTCCCCGTCGTCTGTCCCGTGGCGGTAGGCGGACCGGGCCGGGTCATGACGCCCCTTGGGGCCACAGAGTGCTTCGACGTCGGCGTCCATCATCGTGTACATCACCTCGAAGCCCGTAGCCACTGCGAAGGCGAGCAGGCCATCCTTAACGGTCCCGGCCAGGTCGGCCAGGCTGAGCTCAACGGACTTGGGCAGGGCCCAGGCCG
>JBMFUG010000222.1:0-1149 GCA_049966695.1 Acidimicrobiales bacterium
GACGGGTCCGGGCCGTTGCCTATCTAGCGTCCGGGCTGCTAGGAGGAGTAGCAGGGATAATGCTGCTAGGGCTACTCGGCCAAGGACAAGTCGACGCCGGCGACCCGTACCTGCTTGAATGTGTTGCCGCAGCCCTTATAGCCTATGCCTTTCTCGGGATGAAGCGGCCGTCTGTTCATGGCACGGTGTTCGGGTCGCTCTTTGTAGCCGTGGTGGTCAACGGCCTCACCATGTTCAATGTCCCCTACTACGCCGAGGACATGACCTATGGACTGCTTTTAATTGTGGCTCTCGTGCTCACGTACAGCTTAGGCGGCGGTGTCACGGCCTCCAGTGCCGGCGGGCGACGACGGCAACTGTTGCGGCTGCCGGGGCGAGACAGCACGCTGCAAAAAGTCGCGCCGGGCGTGTCAACCTCGGTCGACGGTGTCGACTGGCGCAACCCAACGGATGGCGAGCCGAGGGAGCGGGTGCCGTCGTCAGGATTGCATACTACAACAGGAGACAATAGTTATCATGAATGAAAATGACAGACACGGAGAGCTCCGGTCGGTCTCTTGGACAGGGGACGCCCTCGTACTGATCGACCAGACCGCCCTGCCTCAGACCCTTCAATACTTAGAAATCCGTAAGGTCGAAGATCTGATCGTAGCAATACAGCGCCAAAGCGTGCGCGGCGCTCCGGCGTTAGGTGCAGCTGGTGCCCTCGGGGTTGTGCTGGCGCTGCGCCAGCAGCAAGACGAGGGCTGGGACGAGGAACAGCTGGCGCGAGCCTTGGAACAGCTCCGTCACGCCCGCCCCACAGCGCGTAACCTTGCCTGGGGCGTTGATCTGGTACGGCCTTACATGCCCCTGGGCGAGGGTCGCGTGCTGAGCGCGGCCCTAGAGCTCATAGCCACCGAAGAAGCGGCCAACCACGAGATCGGCAGGCGAGGGGCTGACTGGATAATGGACCAGGTGAGGAGGCGGCCTATCCGGGTGCTAACCCACTGCAACACCGGGGCCCTGGCGACGACAGGGTGGGGAACTGCGCTCGGGATTGTGCGGGACCTCGCTCGTCGAGGAGCTTTGGAGGTCGTGTACGTGGACGAAACGAGGCCGCTGCTTCAGGGGGCGCGCTTGACCGCCTTCGAGCTAAGCCGCGAAGGC
>JBMFUG010000223.1:0-1082 GCA_049966695.1 Acidimicrobiales bacterium
CGTACAGGCGCGCGCCCGAGTACCACTCGCCTACTGTTGCCAGGCTGAAAGGCCCGTTGCCGATCACCTTCAGGCCGGGCGGCACAAGGGCCGCTGGCGAGGCGGCTGCTGGCGCGACGTCGTAGACGAGCGAGCCTGCCGGCGTCCAAGCCGGGCCCAGGGCCATAAAGCCCTGTCGGGGCAGTGGCACGGGCCGGCACCGCGCTGCCGGCATCTTGCAGAGGACGATGTGCTTGGCGTTGTCCCAAATGATGCGGTTCGGGCCCGCGACGAGCGCCAGTTCGCTGCCCCCGGGCGACCAGGCGACCCAGTTACGGTAGGTGAGCATGGTGGCGAGCGTGCTCACCCTGCCAGTTCGGAGGTCGAGGCTGTCGAGGGCTAGGCCGTCTGCCGCGATGCTGGCTGAACCGGCGGGGTCGTCCCAGAACAAAAGGCCCTTGCCATCAGGCCACCAGCCCTGCTCCAACATGACGTAGCCACCTTTTGGGAGCGTATAGACGACGCGGCCCGTCCCGCCGGCGAGAGGCACAATGCGCAGCACTCCTTCCCAGGTCGGTACTTCGGTGCCCGCAGGCGGCTTCCCTGCGCGGTAGCTGACCGCAATGTCGCGACCAGACGGTGCGACCCTGAAGCCGACGAGGTTGCTATAGGTCCCGACGGTGCTGACGCTCGCGGTGGGGACCGAGGTGAGGAAGATCTTGGCCGCGCGGGACAAGGCGCACCGGGCTGAAAGAAACCAGCATATCCTCACTTTTCCCTGACACCCAGTGCAACTCGTCGACGGCTGCGCCCGCGGGGCTTACCCGCTGGGCATCCGTCCCGTTGGGACGTGCGGCCTAGAGAGCCGACCCTCCTCGCAGGAAGGCGACCCACCCACCGTCGGGCGACCAAACGGGCCCGCTCGGCGCGTCGGGCGCGTTGACGACGTGAGAAAAGCCGCCGTGACCGACCACCACGAGGCGGCCACCTGAGACAACTGCGAGCTCACCGGGCCAGGGATGCTGCGCGCCAGCGGGTGCGAGGCCCAAGGAAATGGCACCAACGAGCGAGAGCAGCTTTGCGAGCATCTCGCTATCAGGGCG
>JBMFUG010000224.1:0-1011 GCA_049966695.1 Acidimicrobiales bacterium
GTTTCTGTCCGTCACGATCGACCACTTCCAGCCGAGCTTTGCTCGATCCGTGGGGTTCTTGCCCGTCCCTTCGCCTCCAGCAGGACTTTTGTGCAACGAGCCGTCGAGCGCGACGTCGGAGAAGTCGAGCCCGATCATTTTGTCGTAGCTATCGAGCGCCTCCTCGACGAGCTCGTCGAGCACCCCCGCGGCGATCCACTCGTCGCGTCGCGCGCGCACCGTCGTGTCGGAGACCTTCCCCCCGCACAGCCGCTCTGCGTCTTGCCACGAGCACCCAGTCGCGAGGCGGACGACCATCACCTCGAAGCAGTCCCGATCGGGAAGGCGTCGCCGATGACAGCCAAGTGGATGGGTGTCGACCCGGGCCGGGACGAGCGGCTCGATCGCTGTCCAGATTGCCTCTATCACCTCCGGGTCAAGCGCGCGCATGATGGTAGGGACCTCCTCCAGTTGTCGGATGTGTCTGCACCCGACATGTAAGTCGGTATCAACCGGCAACTGGTGGATGGTCACCTTTGGCGCGCTGAATGACCAGGTCAGAGGCTATTTTGCCAATCCGCGCGGCCTCTAAGGAGTCGAGCTCGCGCCCGCTCCGGTCAGGTTCCCAGCCGAACTAGACGAACCGGCCCCAGTACCCTACGCGAGGTGCACCACCTGGGTGGCGGACCCTGGTAAAGACGCTAAATGTCTACGTGCCCACTAGGACCAAGCCTGTCCCGCCGCCTGTCAAGATCTACCCGGTCAAAGAGCGCTCCGAGTACGACATCGCTATCCCGAGGACAAGCCCTGCTCTCCAGCACGCTTACAGGCGGCTGGACACCTTCGACCCCTCGAAGGTAGAGCCGCTCTTTGAGCCCGCCGACGCGGAGGGCCACTATGACCTTCGGGTCCAGGTTGAGGACGCCACCTACGGCATCGAGCTCGGGCGCCTCGCCATCGAGCGCCCCGGCGGGCCTCTCCCCCAGGAGCTCGTGACGATCGTCGCTCGCAAGACCGAGGCAGCGGTACACC
>JBMFUG010000225.1:0-992 GCA_049966695.1 Acidimicrobiales bacterium
GGCCGGGAGACCCAGCGCATCCAGAAGGTGCTCGAGGACGCCGGTACCAAGCTCGACTCGGTCGTCTCCGACGTGCTCGGCAAGGGACCGCGCCGCATGATCGAGGCGCTCATCGCCGGCGAACGCGACGTCACCGTGCTGGCGGAGATGGCCCTCACCCGCTCCCGGGCGAGGATCCCTGAGTTGCGGCTCGCTCTCGAAGGTGGCTTCAGCGGGCACCACGCCTTCATGCTGCGCACCCACCTCGACGCCGTGGACCACCTCACTGACCAGATCGCCAAGCTCGACGAGCGCCTGGAGGCCGAGATCGCCCCTTTCGAGCGCCAGGTTGAGCGGCTGTGCACCGTGGTCGGCATCGGCCGGGTCACCGCCCAGGCGATCGTGGCCGAGATCGGGGTGGACATGGGCCGGTTCCCGACGGCCGCCCACCTCGCCTCCTGGGCCGGGATGTGCCCGGGCAACCACGAGTCGGCCGGCAAGCGCCGATCGGGCAAGGCGCGCAAGGGCAACGCCGCCCTGCGCTCCACCCTCATCGAGGCGGCCTGGTCGGCCTCTCATGCGAGAGACAGCTACTACGCCGCCCAATACCGGCGCTTCTGCCGTCGGTTCGGCAAGAAGAGCGAGTCCAAGGCCATCTTCGTTGTTGCCCGCTCCATGCTCGTCACCATCTGGCACGTCCTGGCCAAGGAGTGCGACTACGCCGACCTCGGTGCGGACTGGTTCGACCGCCGCAGCGACAACGACGCCCACGCCCGCCGCCTCGCCCACCAGATCGAGCGCCTCGGCTACAAGGTCACCGTCGAACCGGTCGCCGCCTGAGCGATCCACCCATCGGGGCTGGCGCCCCGAGCGGGGCCCCGCCCCGCACCCTGTCCTGGCGCGCCCACGCGCGTGCACAACTCAGGTCATTCTCCGATCAGTCCCCATGACCCCTGGCGGGGGCGCCCTGCAGGCGTGAAAATGGGGTTGGGCACGCCCGCGACGCCGGTCCG
>JBMFUG010000226.1:0-872 GCA_049966695.1 Acidimicrobiales bacterium
TGAGCAAGAAGACGACAGCGAGAGCCAGCTGTACAAGGCGGTGGCCGCTCTTTCGGTCCGTGCCCCTGCGCAGCTGAGCGAAGTTGGAGAGCCACGAGCCGCTGCGCTCGACCGGCCAGCGCAGTCCCATCGGCTGGTTGTTCTTCGTGCCCCCGGTGGTGCCCTGCTTACGCTTCTTGGCGATCAGCGCGTCCACGGTCTCCCGCTCGACGAGGCGCTGTGCGGTTGCATCAGAGCCATAGCCGCGGTCGAGCCAGATCGTCTCGATCTCTTGGAGCAGGCCCTTTCCCTTGGCGTCGTCCAAGGTGGGAGCGAGCATCGCCGAGTAGTTGCGGTTGGCCCCGTCGGTCGCTACCCCGAAGGGGATGCCGTTCTTCTCTGTGAGGACCGGCCACTTGCGCCCGAGCCTGCCCCGATCGGTAGGGTTCTTACCCGTTCCTTCACCTCCAGCTGGGCTTTTGTGCAAGGGCCCGTCGGCCGCGACGTCCGAGAAGTCGAGCCCAATGACCTTGTCGTAGGCTGCCAGCGCCTCGGCTGCGGCCACTTCGAAGACCCCTTCGGCCACCTGCTCGTCGCGTCTCGCACGCACCGTCGTGCCGGGACGACGTTCCCGCAGAGCCGTTCGGCGTCCTCTGGGCTGCACCCGGTCACGAGACGCACCAGCATCACCTCGAAGCAGTCCCGCTTCGGCTTGCGTCTGCGATGGCGGCCCAAAGGACGGGTGCCTACGGGGGCCGGGACGAGCGGTCCGACTGCCTGGCGCACAATGGCTTTCACTTCGGGGCCCAGCGCGCGGCAACCATTCAGGTCCCGGGCTGGTGCGGGGCGCGTGAGAGCCAGGGTTGGGGGCGGTGCTTGGGTGCTCGGCCAGA
>JBMFUG010000227.1:0-855 GCA_049966695.1 Acidimicrobiales bacterium
GAAAATGAAAGGAGATAGGTATGGCTGTTACAAGTCCAGTTAGGGAGGAAACTATGGAAGGTAATGGAAGGGCTGTCGGCGCTAAGGCACGGTGGCGTGGCGCGCATAAGGCGTGGCACCGCCGTGGGACTGCAGGAATTGCTGCGGTTGCAACTATGGTGGCCATGGGGTCAGTACCGGCCCAGGCGGCTGTGAAGTACCACTTTGAGCTGATAACGAAGTCCAACGCAAGCCCGTACTGGTTGGCAGTAAAAGCAGGTGCTGACCAAGCGGCAGCCAAGTTGGGTGATGTGACGGTGACCTTTGAGGCGCCAGCTAGCGGCACGGACTTGGCGTCGCAGATAGCGATGATGGACACGGCTATCTCAACGCACGTAGACGGGATTATCCTGGCTGCTCAGGAGCCAGCACCGCTGGTCGGGCCGGTGCGCCAGGCTCTAAAGGCGGGCATCCCTGTAGTTACCGTGGACTCAGGTGTCAGCCCGAACGTGGCGGACAGCTTCCTAGCCACTTCGAACATCTCGGCAGGCGCCGCGATATGCAAGTACGGGGCGGAGCTGGCCGGAGGTAAAGGTGAGTACGGCATAATCGACTTCAACGAGACGTCGAGCACCGGGGAGCAGCGGCCGGTGGGTTGCCGGGATGGGATGAAGTCCTTCCCCGGCTTCAAGTACGTGGGCATGCAGATCGGCAACAACGATGTGGCCACGGGTAAGGCCGAGACTGAGGCAATGCTGCAGGCCAACCCGCATATAAATATGATCTTCGGTGCCAACGACCGCTCTGCTCTCGGTGTGGCTGAGGGCGTCATCGCAGCTCACAAGACCAAGCAGGTTGTGGTCGTGGGATTTGATG
>JBMFUG010000228.1:0-845 GCA_049966695.1 Acidimicrobiales bacterium
GTGGTGCGCGAGGGCCGCCGGGTGGTGCGCACCGAACGCCCCGGGCCTTGGAGCTTCGTGCCGGTCGCGGCCAGCGTGACCGCCGGGGCACGGCTGTTGCTCGCCGTAGCCGAGCGCTTGGCCGATGACCTCGGTGGCTCGGTCGTCTACCGCGACACCGACTCCGTCATCGTCGTCGCTTCGCCCGATGGTGGCACCGTCGACCTTCCCGGCACTGGACCTGTCCGCGCCCTGTCCTGGCCCGAAGTAGACGCTGTCCTCGCCGCCTTCGACAAGTTGTCGCCCGCACCTGGGTGGCAGGTGTGGAAACAAGAGCGAGGCACCCAGAAAGCCCCGCTGCGAGCGGTTGTCTTCGCCAACAAGCGCCACGCCGAGTGGACGGGCGACGGCGCACTGGTCGTGGGCGAGGCCGACGAGGAGGAGGCAGAGCTGGTGGGCGCCACCGAGGCCAACCTGGGCGGCACCTACGCGGACCCGCCTAGCCTGCGGGGCCGGGTAGCCCCGGTGAACGGCTACCGGCGCTGGTCCATGGCGGCGGTGCGCCGGGAGGTCGGCTACGCGCAAGTTCTCGCCCGCTCGCCCGAGGCCCTGCGGCCCCCTGCCCCCTGGGACGAAGGCCAACAGCTGCCGGCCCCAGCGCTGCGCCGGCTCATGGTGAAGGCCCCGGCTATGGCCAAGGCCCTGCCGGCCTGCCTTGGTGCCCGGCCCGGCACGCGTTACCTGGAGGCACAGGTGGCCAACGAGGGCCAGCGAGGCACCGTCCCGGTCGCGCTCGACCCGGGCGGGGACCTCTCGGGCTGGCAGGCGCTCACCTGGGTGGACAGGCGCAGCGGCCGGCCGGTCCC
>JBMFUG010000229.1:0-824 GCA_049966695.1 Acidimicrobiales bacterium
AAGGTGAAGAACCGCACGCTAGCCAACCTTTCGCACTGGCCACCAGAGAAGGTGGAGGCGCTCCGGGCGGTCCTAAAAGGCGAGCCTGTGCCTGCCGGGCCGGCCGAGCAGGCCTTGGGGGAGGCCTTCGAGGTCACGCGCAGCCTCCCCCACGGACATGTGGCCGCAGTGCTCGGGACGCTGCGGCGCCTCGGGCTGGAGGAGCTGTTCGGCCCACCCTGCCGCGAGCGGGACCTCGTCGTGGCGATGGTGGCCGCCCAGGTCATATCGCCGGGCTCGAAGCTCGCTTTCGCGAGGGGGTTCCGGCCCGAGACCGCGACGAGCACCCTCGGCGAGGTGTGCTCGGTGGCCAGTGCCGACGAGGACGACCTCTACGAGGCTATGGACTGGCTCCTCGGCCGCCAGGGGGCCATCGAGGACGCGCTCGCTGCCCGGCACCTATCTGACGGCGTGCTCGTGGCCTACGACGTCTCCTCGGCCGCCTTCGAGGGCCTTACCTGCCCCCTCGGGGCTATCGGCCACCCAAGGGACGGCGTGCACGGGCGGCTCCAGATCGTCTACGGCCTGCTCACCACCAAAGAGGGCATCCCAGTAGCTGTCGAGGTCTTCGAGGGCAACACCGGGGGCCCGAAGACCGTCGCCCCCCAGGTGGAAAAGCTCCGGCGCCGCTTCGGGCTCACCCGCGTCTGCCTGGTGGGCGACAGGGGGGTGCTGACCGCCGCCAGGCTCCGCGACGACGTCGCCCCCGCCCAGCTCGACTGGGTCACGGCCCTCCGCGCCCCACAGGTAAAGGCACTGATCGACGACGGCACTGTACAGCTCTC
>JBMFUG010000230.1:0-822 GCA_049966695.1 Acidimicrobiales bacterium
CCCAAGATCATGGCCCGTTCTTTGTCAGAGAGCCTCGTCGGGCCAGAAGGCCGCTCTTTGGCATTGACGGCATTGTCTCCCATTGCATTGCCATAACGCCATACGGTTGCCCAGGGCAAGCATTTACGGCCCTCTGCAGGCAGATCGTCCCACGACAGCTTCATAGAGCCAGGTGTTCGCGGGTACGGGTTGCCAGGCGCCTCGGGAGAGCTGCCCGAGGGCCACGTCCCGACGGAGTGGCGCGGCAAAAGCCAGAACCTGCTACCGAGCACGGCACTTCGACCGTGCCCCCGGACGAACATGGGAGCCTTGGATGAGGCGCTTGCACCATGCTGGGAGCAGCTCAACGACGCCTACGGCAAACCCAGCCCAAGCTGGGAGCGAGACAGCGTCGTGCAAGGCTTGAACCCCGGCCCTTCAGGGCCGGGAGGATGTCAATGCTCCCCACGGCTAAAGCCGGGGGCTTTCCGCCTCGTCCCCTTTATGGCAACTCTGCGTAGAGCTGCCAATGGGCTTTCCCAAAAGTGCGGGGGCAAACCCGCAAGAAGCTCACGGGGTGGCCCGTGGTGGCGACGTTGCAGCAACGACGCAATGCTTGGGGAGCGCTTGGCGGCCCTTGCAACTGGTAATTTGGCTGTGCCCTTAGCGGGCTACGATGCGCACAGGCCGCAGCGCTTTGTCGGTGGCTACGTCTATGGGAGTTAATGTGCCCGAGGAGTAGTTTGCTACGTAGGCCGTCTTGCCATTTGGCGTGATGGCGATGGCGTCCGGGCCAGCCCCCACCTTTATCGGCCGTAGGGCTTTGTTGGTGGCCACGTCTAT
>JBMFUG010000231.1:0-816 GCA_049966695.1 Acidimicrobiales bacterium
GGGTGCGGGGCAGAGCCCCGCTCGGGACGAAGTCCCGAAGTTGTCAAGCGGCTGTGTTGAGGGTGACCTGGTGACCGAGGGCCATGAGCTGGCGGACGAGGTCGCGGGTTCGGCGATCCTTGTTGAGTCGACGGTCGTAGAAGTCCGAACCGAGGTCGACGAAGCGGGCGGAGGGATCGTTGAGGAGGTGCCAGACGATGACGAGGATCGAGCGAGCGACAGCGACGAGGGCGCGCTGTCGGCCGCGCCGGCGCACGAGACGCCGATAGCGCTCGCCGAGGAAGGTGCCGGTCTTTGCCGCGGCACTGGCGACCTCGCCGAGCACGCCCTTGAGGTAGGGGTTGCCCTTGCCGGTGCGGCCCGAACGGGTACGAGGACCCGACTGGATGGTGCGCGGCGAGAGCTTGGCCCAGGAGACGAGGTGGGCGGCGGTCGGGAACTGGGCCATGTCGAGGCCGACCTCGGCGATGATGACCTGCGCGGCCCGAAGCCCGATGCCAGGCACCTCGTCCAAGCGCTCGAGGACCGAGGGGCCCGAAGGTCTTGCCGAGAGCCTGTCGCTCCCCTGGAGGGCACCAGGCCGGTCACAGACCTCCGGTAGTTGACCTGCGAATTGGAGCCTGACCTGCTGAAATAATTGCCTCCGGTTTGGCGCGAAAATAGTTGACATTCAGTAGTGGGAATGGTAGGGTCCTTGTGTGCAGGCCGTCGCTGTGGACGAGTTGCCGGGGATGCCCGAGGCATGGTCGCTCCGCCTCGTCGAGCGGGACGCAGAGGTCTTCGTCTTGCGGGGCCCCCACCTGTTCGCCCGCTACG
>JBMFUG010000232.1:0-700 GCA_049966695.1 Acidimicrobiales bacterium
GCTGCTCGGGGGAAGGGCCGACCTGCTGGCCCCACGTGGACGGGATGTAGGACACCTGGCCCTCCGCCTCCGTGAAGGGCACAGCGTGGATAACTGGACCGGCCTGGACGTGGCCGTTCGTCGGGGCGACCTGGGCGGCTTGCTCCCTGCGTGCCCGCTCGCGCTTGTAGCGCCAAAGGCTGGACGCCCAGTCGTAGAGCGCCACTAAGGCATCGAAGGCGTCCGAGTTCTCGATGAGGCCGGGGCCGACCTTCTGCCACATGCGCGTAGGGGTCACGAGCCGGGCAAGAGGGTGCGTGATGGCACGGGCTTGCTCGTCGCTGAGCTGAAGCTCGCTGACTTGGCGTTCCTGGTCCTCGTCGGTCGTCAAAGCCGGGTCGCCCGAGATAATGGCCATCGCGAGAATCACGGAGGCATAGACGGCGAGCTTGCTAAAGAGTTTGGCCGTGGCGTCCACCGTCGCCCGCTTGGCAGCGCCTGTGGCCTTAGCGACGTCGGAGACGACCGCGGTAACGGGGCGCTCTCCGCGTACTGTCTGTACAGGCGAGCGCTTCTTCCGCTGCCTCTGCTTCGGCCGGTGCTCGTCGCAGTATTGCCGCGGGTGCGGCACCTCAACACCGCACACACGGCAATGGCCGGGGTGCGGGGGGACCAGGCGCTCGGGCATCGCCCCTAGGACGGGACGCTCACGCTCTACGAC
>JBMFUG010000233.1:0-669 GCA_049966695.1 Acidimicrobiales bacterium
TCCTCGAACGCCTGGCCGGCTACTGCGCCGCGATCAACGAGGGAAACTAAGCGCTTCAGTCTGACAGCACACTAGGCCGTTGCTCGGTAGGCTAGCCTGAACGTGATGTTCGCTACTACCAATAATGCGCCTTGGGACGTCCTATGGGCTGTGCTTGCCAGCATCGTGTTCATCGGAGCAGTCGTCGGCCCGGCTGCTCTTTTGAACGCTCGCGAGCAGCGGCGGCGCGAACGTGAAAGCTCCTAAGACCGTGCTAGCGCGGCCCGGGAACGGCTGGCCCGGCGGTGGCGGACGCTCAGCCATAGCACGGCGACCCACCCGCTTAACACCAAGAGCCAGTAACTGACCGCCCGGTAGACGAGCGTCGCAGCCGTGGCTGCCGGAGCTGCTACGTGGAAACGGGTAAGCAGTTCGACAAGGCCACCTTCCACCACGCCCAGGCCCCCCGGGGTGACCGGCAGCTCCACTAGCACCTGCGCTGCCGCATAGCACAAAAGGACGCCTCGCCACGGTACGGTCGTGCCAACAGTGAGCAGCCCCACGACGAGCATCGAAGCGTCAAGCGACCAGTTGGCAACCGCAGAGAGCAAACAAAGGACCCATACTCGCCCGGAGGGGCGAAAGGTCTCCATCTCGCGGGTGGCTTCGACTGCTGCGGCTAAGTGGTGG
>JBMFUG010000234.1:0-629 GCA_049966695.1 Acidimicrobiales bacterium
TCGCAGTCCCAACGGGAGAGGTCGGTGCCCTTCGGGAAGTACTGGCGCAAGAGGCCGTTGGTGTCCTCATTGGTCCCGCGCGTCCACGGCGAATGGGGGTTGGCAAAGTAGACGGCGAGGCCGGTGCCGGCCCGGAGCTTCGCGTGGCTGGCCATCTCGGTGCCCTGGTCCCAGGTGAGAGATCTTCGCAGGTGCTCTGGGAGCGTCATGACCTTGGCGGCGACCGCATCACGGACCGCCTCCGCACCGTGGCCGGCGAGCGGCGGCCCGTTCTTCACCTTGGGCCCTCGGTGACCCTCCATGGGTGGCAGGTGGAGCAGCACCGTGCAGCGGGTGGTGCGCTCGACGAGCGTGCCGATGGCGGGCTTGTCGAGCCCGATGACAAGGTCCCCCTCCCAGTGCCCTGGGATGGCGCGCTCAGTGGCTTCTGCCGGCCGTCCGGAGGTCACCACCTCGGGCGTGATGAAGTTCTCCCCCCGTCCCTTAGCGCGCGCTCGTGGGGCCCGCAGCGCTCTCCCGGCCCGAAGGCAGGTCAAAAGCTCGCGCCTTAGCCCGAAGTTCCCCTTGTGTGAGCGAAGGCCAGGTCATCTACCTGGGGATTCGGCCGACCGGGGAGAGGCCGCCTGACT
>JBMFUG010000235.1:0-604 GCA_049966695.1 Acidimicrobiales bacterium
GTACCCGTTGATAGGTCCTCGGCCGTCCTCCTTTCGTGCAACTTGCCGTCGATGAAGGTTGCTCCCGCTTGCACGAGAGCAACGAGCTCGGGAGCGGCTATTTTGTGCCAGCGGGCTTGGGCGGCATCGAGGAGCTTGTAAGCCATAGCCAGAGCGGCTTCCCGAGAGCCGGCGCCTCGAGTGACCTGGGTGCGAAGACGTACGGTCGAAAACTGGGGTTCCCCCTGTGAGCCGGGCACTCTGGCCTATGCCGCTTTTGAGTACTGTAGCACGCTGTCTTCTGGCTCTTCTGGGGTGAGGTAACCGAGAGAGCTATGAAGACGTTCGCGATTGTGCCATATTTCCCAGCCGGGCACAGCGGCTCGTGCTCCTGCAATTGTGCGGGAATGAACTATGTCTACGAGCTCGCGTTTTAGCGAAGACCAAAGCGCCTCCGCCATTGCATTATCGTAACTATCGCCGACAGAGCCCATCGACTGGGTTATGCCGAGCGTCCCGCAGGCCTGTTTGGGCTCGGCCGAGGTGTACTGGCAGCCGTGGTCTGAACGAAAGGTGGCCCCGGCCAGGCTGCCCGGGCGGCCGAGGGCTGCCCAAAGGGCGTCTG
>JBMFUG010000236.1:0-548 GCA_049966695.1 Acidimicrobiales bacterium
GTCGGCCGGCCGAACTCCTCGTCGTTGGCAGCAGTGTCAGGGACGTCGAGGTTCGTGCCGTCGATGGCCATGAGCCGCCAGGCCCGGTAGAAGGCCCCCGGGGTGGCCTCGGTCGCCATCGGCACGCATGCCCGCTCGAAGCACTCCTTGAGCGGTGCGGGGCCCAGACGAGCCCGTGCCTGGGAGATCGCACCCTTGGTCGGGACATCCCAGCTGGTCTTCCAGCCCGACTGGTACGACAGGCCCTCGACCAAGTTACGCATCACCTCCTCATAGCCAGAGTCCGCGAACAACGCGAGGCTGAGCACGTAGTAGACCACCAGGCGGGCCGGGAGCAACCTGTGGCGCTGCTCGGCCTTGCCGGCAGCTGCCACTGCAGCGTCCACCAACGACGGCGGGAACGTACGAGTTAGCACACCCACTGCGATATGGTCCGCTAGGCGCTGGTCGCTCTGCGGCTTCACCCACCCCGCTCTCGGCACGGGGCCAGACTACCACAGCCGTCACTCTAAATAAACGGTATTGGACCTACATCCACGAACCTGAGT
>JBMFUG010000237.1:0-527 GCA_049966695.1 Acidimicrobiales bacterium
TGTGGATATGGGCCCCTCTAACAGCTACTACTACTTATTAGCCACATAAGGGGGCGGGCCAGAGAAACGGGCCGGTCGAAAGGCCGGGACCGCGCTCTGGCCCGACCCAACTCTACGTGCTCGAAGGCGCGGGGCTCTGTGTCTGGCTCGTCAACGCCAAGCAGGTGAAGAACGTGCCCGGTCGCCCCAAAACCGACAAACTGGGCTCGGTCTGGCTAGCGAAGCTGGCCGAGCGCTCGATGCTCAGCCCGAGCTTCGTGCCCGCTGAGCAGATGCGCCACGTGCGCGACCTCGCCCGGGCGCGCTTCGACTTGGTCGAGGACCGCTCCCGGGTGAAGCAGCGCGTCGAGAAGGTGCTGGAGGACGCCTTGGTAAAGATCTCTTCAGTGCTCACCGACCTGCACGGCGTCTCGGGGCGACAGATGATGGAGGCTCTCATCGCCGGTGAGCGCGACCCGAACGTCCTCGCCGACCTCGCCAAGGGGCGCGCCCGAGCGCACCTCTCCGAGCTGGCCGAAGCCTGCGAC
>JBMFUG010000238.1:0-526 GCA_049966695.1 Acidimicrobiales bacterium
CTGAGGCTCGGACGAACGGTGGCCGTACTTAGGCCGGAGTCGTCGACCATGGAGGAGGCAGTCGGGTTTATGACGGGTGCCAAGGCAGTGCCGGGAGCTTCGACATAGCTGAGCACAGCGGTCGGGCTGACAGGTGCCGTCGACGCTTGGCGGGCAGCAACGCTCGGCTGCGTACGCGGCGGTGCCAGCCAGGGCTGTGGCACTGGCCGGGCCGCAGGGGTGGTAGCTTCAATAGGCGGGCAAAGTGCTGGCGATCGGCCAGCACATGGGAGCCGGGAGGGCTGAAGTGGCGCTTGCGGAAGAGATGTCGTTGGCCGGCCAGGTGGTCGTGGTGACAGGTGGGGCACGCGGGATCGGCCTCGCCATCGCCGGCAGCTTGTCAGAAGCAGGGGCGCAAGTCGTAATAGCCGACATCGACGCAGCTGCTTGCTCGGCAAGCGCGAAGGAAATAGGTGCTAGTGCGGTCACGTTGGACGTGACAAGCCCTGCCTCGGTCCGAGCGGCTGTTGGCGCCTTGGAGCGCGAG
>JBMFUG010000239.1:0-526 GCA_049966695.1 Acidimicrobiales bacterium
GGCCAAGGCGCTCGCGGCGATCGAGCGCTCGGTCCTCGTCGTCATCTTCCACCTGCTCTCGGGCCCGAGCACCACCTTCACCGACCTCGGGTCTGACTTCTACGCCAAGCGCATTGACAAAAAGCGCCGCACCGACCACCTCGTCCACCAGCTCGAGGCCCTCGGCCACCGCGTCAGCTTGTCGCCGGCCGCCTGAACCGGCCACCACAAAAGGCGCTCCCGGCCACCTACAGCCGGGACTACGTCCTGAGCGGGGCCCTGCCCCGTGCCCTGACCACGCGCGCCCAAGTTCTTCAACTACTTCAAGGCAATTTTCCGGTCAGGCTGGGGCCGAGCCGTCAACGGCTGAGTACTTCAAGAGGGGTGTAGATCCCCTGGAGGGACGTCAGGCTGCCCGGGGTATGACGCCGTTGGCGTAGCGTGGCTCATGGGCCCGGCCCTTTTCTTGTGCGAGATGATAAGCCCAGTAGAGCCTGTTGCACAACACTGCTCGAACCGTGCGAGACACGGGAGCGGTGGCGATCTC
>JBMFUG010000240.1:0-521 GCA_049966695.1 Acidimicrobiales bacterium
TACCGAACCTCGGCTTCGCCGACGGCTGGGAGATCGACAGGGCGGAAGCGTCTGGCAGGGAGCCGGACTTTCCAAAAGTCGGACGAGGCAAGCGGTAATGGCCGGTATGCAGGCCACGTGGCCGGGATCCAGGCCATCCCCACTATGACCTGGATCCCTGCCGTCTTCATGGCCGTCCTCGGCCTGGCTGCCGGCTCGTTCGCCAACGTGGCCATCTACCGTGTCCCTGAGGGGCGCTCGGTCGTGGCCCCGCCGTCGGCCTGCCCCAAGTGCGGGGCGAGGGTGCGCCCCTACAACAATATCCCCGTACTGTCGTGGCTCTTGCTCCGCGGGCGGTGCCGGGACTGCGGGGCTCCGATCTCGGCGCGCTACCCGGCCGTCGAGGCCCTCGTAGCGCTCCTGTTCGTCGGCACCTGGTGGCGCTTCGGCGCTTCATGGACGACGGCCATCCAGGCCGGCCTGGCGCTCGGCTTGGTGGTGCTCGGCTTCATCGACTTCGACCACATGGTCCTCCCGCGCCG